>SKQU01000129.1 GCA_007118855.1 Spirochaetaceae bacterium | reverse complement strand
GTGTCGACGGTAGACAGCGGCAACCTGCTCGGGGCCCTCTGGTCGCTGGGACACGGACTCGAGGAGATGCTTGCCGATCCGGTGATCGACGGTGCCGTCGTTGAGGGAGTGTACGACACGGCGGAACTACTCAGGCAAGCGATCGCAAGCGCGCGGAGCGGCGGTCAGGGCCTCGTCGATGACTTCGCCGAGGAGATCTCCCGCGCGTTCCGGACCCCCGCGGGCGGAATCGCCGGCACGCTCGCCCTGCTTCGCCGGATCGAACCGACCGCCGATGCCCTGGTGGAGTCGGTGCGTGGGACGACCGAAGAGGCGGTCTACTGGGCCGGGCAGCTGCGCGATCAGGTGTCTGCATGGACTCTCATCTGCGATCGCTACCTGCGGTGGACTGAGATCATGAGCGAGATACCGGAGCACGAGATCGAGACGCTCGGGGACGAGGCGGCACAGGCGGTTCGGGCCGGTCTGGAGCAAGCGCCGTCGATTCGTGATCTCGCCGCCGGCGCCGTTCCGTGCATCCGTCTGCTGTTGGCGGCAAGGAGGTTGCCGGACGTCGCGTCGGGCGGGATCTCCGGGTGGATTGACCAGGTCGCCGCAGCGTTCAGCGATGCACAATGGCTCGCCGGCGAGCAGCTCGCGGCGGGCGAGGCGCTCATCGCGGCGGTGGACGAGCTTGCCGGGTCGATCAACATGCGATTCCTCTACGACTCGCGCCGAAAGCTCTTCACCATCGGCTTCAGCGTAGCTGAGCAGCGGCGGGAGAACGCGTTCTACGACTTGCTGGCGAGCGAGGCGCGACTCGGCAGCTTCGTCGCGATCGCGCGCGGCGAGATACCTATGGAACACTGGTTCACGATGGGGCGGCCCTACACCGCGATCCGGCGACGGCGTGTGCTGCTGAGCTGGACGGGGACGATGTTCGAGTACCTCATGCCTCTGCTCCTCATGCGGAGTTACGGGAAGTCGCTGCTCGACAAGGCCGCTCGAGACGCGGTGACCGTGCAGATCGGCTACGGCCGAAAACGCCGAGTGCCGTGGGGGATCTCGGAGTCTGCATACTCGGATCTTGACGGCAACCGGACGTACCAGTACAAGGCGTTCGGCGTACCGCGACTGGGACTGAAACGCGGACTCGAAGAAGAGCTCGTCGTCGCTCCGTATGCGAGTATGCTCGCGCTCCACATCGCGCCGAAGAGGGCGGTGCGGAACCTCCGGCGCCTCGAGTCGATGGGTCTGCTCGAGCAGTACGGATTCTACGACGCGATCGACTTCACGCGGCAGGCCAACCGCGACGGCAAGCGCGGGGTGCTCGTGCGCACCTACATGTCGCATCACGCGGGCATGGGGTTTCTGTCGTTGCACAATCACCTCCATGAGGACGCGGCACGCAACAGCTTCCATCGCGATGCCCGCGTACGCGCCTTCGAGCCGTTGCTTCACGAGAGCATCCCCGCCATATCCTCACGCTACCTCGCCACCCGCGGATATCTACCGGTCGCGGATGAAGCCAGGCAGATCGCGCCATCGGTGAGCCGCTTCGAGTCCCCCACCACCGCCACACCAAAGACCCAGCTTCTTGGCAACGGGCGCTACTCGCTCATGATCACGAACTCCGGCGGCGGGTACAGCCAGTGGGGCGATCTTGAGATCACGAGATGGCGGGCCGATCCCACCCGTGATTCCGGCGGGGTCATCTGCTACGTCCACGAGCCCGACGCCCGGCGTCTGTGGGCAAACACGTATCATCCCGCCGGTGGCCGGGCCGACGAGTACGACGCTGAGTTCGCCTCCGATCGCGCGGTGATCCGCCGGCTCGACAACGGAATCGAGCTGAAGACCGACGTCGTCGTCTCGAACGAGGACGACGTGGAGGTCCGGCGGATCACACTGATCAACCGATCGTTTCGCGCTCGCAAACTCGAGCTCTCGAGCTACATCGAGCTTTCGCTCGCGCCGCATCGCACGGATCTCCAGCATCCGGCGTTCAACAAGCTGTTCATCCAGACCGAAGCAGTGCCGGCGCACCACGCGCTCATCGCGTTCCGCCGATCACGCCGCGCTGACGAGGAGCCGGTCTACGTTGCGCATCGGCTCACCAGCGACGAAGGAGGGGGCGGTGAAGGAGACGAGCTGCGTTTCGAGACGGATCGTCGCGAGTTTATCGGACGCGGTCGGACGCTCGAGGACCCCGCGGGCGCGCGCCGGGAGCCCGCATGCGGGCAGGGCTACGTACTCGATCCCATATTGAGCATTCGCACGAGCGTGACGCTCGAACCGGGAGAGCGCCGGCAGATCTCGCTGATCGTGGCGGCGAGCGCTTCGCGGGAAGCGGTCCTGAGCCTGATGACGAAGTACGACGACCCGCGCGCGGTCGACCGGGCGATGGACTACGCCTGGGCGTCCGCCCAGATCGAGCTGCGAGCGCTTCGCATCCAGCCGGACGAGGCGCGTCGGTTCCAGCAGATTGCGAGCTACCTCCTCTTTCCGAGTCCACGACTGCGCCCTCCCGCGCAGCGGATCCTCGAAAATCGCAAGGGTCAGTCGAGTCTGTGGCCGTACGGGATCTCGGGCGACGTCCCGATCCTCCTCGTGACGATTGCCGAGGCGAGGGACCTGGAGCTGATCAGGCAGATACTTCGCGCGCATTCGTACTGGAAATCGCACGGATTCGCGGTTGACCTGGTGGTTCTCAACGAGGAGGCGAGCGGCTACGAGCTCGTTCTTCGATCGCGGCTGGAGGAGCTGGTCCGGGCCCATCCGGGCGGAGCGTACCTGCTGAGCGCCGACCAGATTCCGCCGGACGACGTGTCACTCCTCATGGCGAGCTCGCGGGTGGTCCTCGTCGCGGCGCGGGGAGCTCTTCCGCAGCAGATGGGTCTCGCGGCGGAGGTCCCTGAGCCGGCCGCACTCACGCCGAAGAGGCGCACGGCAAACGACACCGCAACCGCTCTTCCGTTCATGGAGCTGCACTACTTCAACGGGATCGGCGGCTTCACCGACTGCGGGCGTGAGTACGCAATCTACATCGATGCCGGCGCGAACACGCCTGCGCCGTGGGTCAACGTGATCGCGAACCCGAGCTTTGGTACGCTCGTAAGTGAGACCGGAGCAGGCTTCACGTGGTACGGCAACAGCCAGCGCAACCGACTCACCGAATGGTCGAACGACCCGGTGGTCGATCCGCCGTGCGAGGCTCTCTACGTCCGCGACGACGAGAGCGGTGCCTACTGGAATCCCACGGCGTCGCCGAAGCGCGAGGACTCTGCATACCGTGCGAGGCACGGCGCAGGGTATTCGGTGTTCGAGCACAACAGCCACGGAATCGAACAGGAGCTCACGGTCCTGGTGCCGATGGGCGAAACGGGCGGAGATCCGATCAAGCTGCAACGCCTCAAGCTCAGGAATAGCACGACGAGGAGCCGAACGATCTCGGTGACGCACTACGTCGAATGGACGCTCGGCGAGAACCGGGAATCGACGCAGATGCACGTCGCCACGTCGTGGGACCGGGAGGTCGACGCGCTCCTGGCCCGCAATCGGTACCACCCGGAGTACGGCGATCGCGTCGCCTTCACGGCGCTCACCCCGGGTGCCACCTCACACAGCGGGGACCGCAGGGTATTCGTCGGCAGAAACCGCTCACTCGCCCAGCCGGCCGCGATGGAACGATCCGAGCTCTCGTCACGGGTCGGCGCCGGGCTCGATCCGTGTGCGGCGCAGCAGACGGTGCTCGAGCTCGACCCCGGGGCCACGGTCGAGGTCGTCTGCATGCTCGGTCAGGCCGACTCAACCGAACACGCGCACCAACTCATCCGGGCGTTCCGCCGTCCCGGTTCGTTCGACGCGGCACTCGACCGGACAAGGGCGTGGTGGGACGAACTGCTCGGAACTATCGAGGTCCGAACGCCCGAGGCGGCGGCGAACTTCCTCGTCAATCGATGGTTGCTCTACCAGAGCGTGAGCTGCCGCATGTGGGGCCGCTCGGCAACGTATCAGTCGGGCGGGGCGTACGGGTATCGCGACCAGCTCCAGGACGCGATGGGTCTGGTCTACGCCCGCCCGGAGATGGCGCGGGAGCAGATTCTGATCGCCGCGAGTCGTCAGTTCGTCGAAGGCGACGTTCAGCACTGGTGGCACCCCCCGAGCGGCGCCGGCATCCGCTCCCGCATCTCGGACGACCTGCTCTGGCTCCCGTACGTCGTCGCTCACTACGTCCGGGTCTCAGGCGACCGCGCGATCCTCGACGAGCACGTACCGTTCCTGGTTGCTCCTGTCCTTCAGGACGAGCAGCACGAGGTCTTCTCGACGCCGGAGATCTCAAGCGAGCGCGCGACGCTCTTCGAGCACTGCCGGCGAGCCGTTGAGCGCGGACTCACCTCGGGACCGCACGGGTTGCCTCTGATGGGAACCGGTGACTGGAACGACGGCATGAACCTTGTGGGAGCCGGCGGAACCGGCGAGAGCGTCTGGCTCGGATGGTTCCTCGTCGGTGTGCTTCGCGCGATGGAGGAGCTTGCCGACGCGTCTGAAAACGCGGCGCTCGGCCGGAGTTTCGCGCGGGAGAGAGATGCGCTCGCCTCACGCATCGAGAGCTCTGCCTGGGACGGCGAGTGGTACCTGCGGGCGTTCTTCGACGACGGAACGCCGCTTGGATCGTCGGCGAGCCGCGAGGCACGCATCGACTCGTTACCGCAGTCGTGGGCACGCCTGAGCGGCGCGGGCGACGAGGAGCGCACGCACCGGGCGCTCGAATCGGCGTGGCGGCATCTGGTGCGCGAGGACGACGCGCTGGTCCTGCTCTTCGAGCCGCCGTTCGACACGAGCGACCCGTCTCCCGGCTACATCAGAGGGTATCCGCCCGGCGTGCGCGAGAACGGCGGGCA
Organism: Spirochaetaceae bacterium; assembly: GCA_007118855.1. Lineage (GTDB taxonomy): Bacteria > Spirochaetota > Spirochaetia > DSM-27196 > SLST01 > SLST01. Next base: position 1,743 of record SKQU01000129.1, on the reverse strand, counting down.
GTACACGCATGCGGCACTCTGGTTCGCGATGGCAATGGCACGCGGAGGTGACGGCGAGCGCGCCGCCGGGATGCTGCGCCTGCTCAACCCGATCGAGCGCGCCCGCGACCCCGACTCGGTTCGACGGTACGGCGTTGAGCCGTACGTGGTAGCCGCCGACGTCTACCTCCTCCCGGGGCGGACCGGCCACGGCGGGTGGTCGTGGTATACCGGGTCGGCAGCATGGATGTACCGCGCCTGGCTCGAGGAAGTGCTCGGTCTCGAGGTCCGTAACGATCTGATGCGGTTCCGGCCGGTAATACCCCGCTGGTGGGACGGTTTTGAGGTCCGGTACCGCCACGGTCAGGCTCTCTACGAGATCGACGTCGTGAACCCCGACGGTGTCGAGTCGGGCGTGGCGTGGATCGAGCTCGACGGGCGGAGGCTGCCTGCGCTCGCGATACCCCTCGAGCGCAACGCGGTGACACACCGCGTGCTCGTGCAGATGGGAGAGCGGGCTCTCGAGTGACTTAGGGTCAGTGATAGGAGAGTCGGATGATCCTCCGGAGTCCGGTTGTGCCGTCCGCACCACCTATTCGTCGAACTTCGACCTCGCGGACTTGACCGCAGCGGACAATGAATCCCACGCCTGGTCGAGTCCCGATTTGAGCTCCTGCCATGCTTCGTCGCCGGCCTTACGAATCTCGCCGAGCTTCTGTCTCAAGTCGTCGCGGCTGGCCTTGGCCTTGGCAATCTGCTCCTCGTACTGCACCCTCGCGTCGGCTGCGGCACTCTCCGCCTTCGCCTCGAGTCGGTCGATCTCCGCATTCCACTCGTCGAGCTTGGCCTGGACCTTCTTCACGTACGCGTCGCGTTTCTCGCTCATGTGCGTTCCTCCCCTCCCTCAAGAATAGCTCCGCGATTCTGGCCGGTAAAGAGTCAGCGCGATACGCCGTCGTCCGCGGAGCAGGCCGTGTCTGCCGGCACCGGGTACGGCCTCGAGCACGGACGAGTCCAGAACGGTTTGATCACGCGAGCCCTCTGCGGCAGAATGGCGACAAGGCCGACTGTTCGGCAACCGGCCGGCGGCCGAGGGAGGGCACGATGGGTTCAGGAGCCAGGTACCGGATCGACTTCGACGCGGCATCGTACCGGGCGGGCGCGGGCCATGAGTTCGTCCCTGCTGCTGCAGCGTTTGACGGCGACTGGGTGTGCGAGCACCTGGGCATTCCGTTCGACCGGTACTACCGCAGCTTCGACGTCCAGCAGGAGGCCACCGCACGGGCGCGCGAGGAGGTGGCTTCAACGCTCGGGCTCGAGCTGGTGTACGAGAAGCCGTTCGACCACGGCGTGATCCTCAACGCGTCGCTCTTCGGCGGAGAGGTCCGGTACCACGAGAACTCGACGCCGGTGCTCGAGCCGGTGATCGTGGAGCCGGAACGAGTCGCCGGGGTCGCGAAGCGGATAGACGCGATATCAGACGAGGGGCTTCTGCACGAGGGCAGCCTCCACCCAGAGTACTGGGCGGGAGCGAGACTCCTCGAGGAACGCACGGGAAGAGCGCAGAGGGCTCCGGCGACCGGAGGTACGAAGGGTCTCGCGACGCTCTGCGGGCAACTCTGCGGCGTGACGAACTTCCTGATGTGGCTCGCCACGAACCCGGAGGAGATGGCCGATCTCACCGCGCTCGTGGGCCGCACGATGAAGCGTTACATCCGTGCCTCGCGCGCCTTCGATGCGGCCGAGGGCCTCGACGGTCTGGCC
>SKQU01000313.1 GCA_007118855.1 Spirochaetaceae bacterium | reverse complement strand
GAAGGCGGTCGGGGCCGGGGCCTCGGCCCGGGGCTCAGCCTGGAGCTCGGTCGGCGGCGGCTGCGGAGGGGGTGCCGGGCGCGGGGGGGCGAGCCCCCCGTCGCGATAGGGAGACCGCAGAGCCTCGCCGAACTGCTCGCCTCCTCGCCGCTGCTGCTCGTCGGGGAGCGTCACGAGCGAAGGGGCGAGCTCCTCGGCCGGCTCGATGCCCAGATACTCGTCGGGCTCGTCCTCTTCCTCGTCGCGGACCTGTATCTCCCACTCATCCGGCTCAATGAGCTCCTCGCCGCCGAAGCTGAGAATAGGGATGGAGTCCTCGTCCAGGCTGACCTGCTCGTCCACGGCCAACTCCTGATCCTCGCCGGGCTCCTCTTCGCTCGTGAGCTCGCCCAGGCGGGTCAGGGTCCGGTCCCAGCTGAGCTGATACTCGTCGGCGAAGGCGTCGACTGCCCGCTCGTAGAGCTCGAGACTCTCGTTGAGTGCCTCGATGTCCTCAGGCGTCGCCCGGCTGCCCTGCAGGTTGATCAGCTCGTCGACCGCCCGAATCGCCTCCTCCCTGTCTCCGCTGCGCTGGTGCGCGCTCGCGATCGCGGCGAGAATGCGGCCGTCGCCCGGGTAGAGCTTGCGCAGCTCGTCGAGCATCTCGAGCGCCTCGTCGCGTCGGCCCAGATCCACCAGGATCGACGCCTTGGCCAGCAGCCCGTCGAGGTCGCCTGCCTTCGCGTCGAGATACGCCTCGATCTCCTGCAGGGCGGTCTCCGGCTGACCCCGGCGCTGAAATACCCGAGCCCGGTCCAGATGATGGTCGTAGAAGTCGGCATTGATGGTCTTCAGGCGACTGTAGCACTTCGACGCCTTCTCATCCTGCCCCGACCTGAGGTAGATGTCGGCGAGCAGGCGGGTCGCCTCCACGTGGCGCGGGTCCAGGGTGAGCACCCGCAGCAGGACGCGCTCGGCGGCTTCGTGACGATCAGTCCGGCTGAGCGCGAGCGCGAGGCGGTACTGGAGCTCGATATTGTCGCTGTCGAGCTCGGCGAGCTGCTGGAGCTCCTCGACCGCGTCGCCCATGTCGCGCTGATGATCGATGAGCTGGCCGAGGTTGCCCGCGGCTCGCGAGTACGACGGGTCGGCCTGCAGCGCCTGACGGTAGAACTGCATCGCGTCCCTGGTGCGGCCCTGAAGCGCGTAGTTGGTCGCGAGGTTGTTGTTCGCCCGCGGGTCCTTGCGGTTGACGTGCAGAATCTCCCGGAAGGTACGCTCGGCCTCCTGGTAGTGTTCCTGCTTCTGAAAGACGATGCCCAGGTTGTTGAGTGCCTCTCCCCAACCGGGTCGCGATTTGAGCGACCGCTCGTACTCGGACTGCGCGTCCTCGAGACGTCCCTGCTCCTCGTAGGCGAGACCCAGGTTGTACCTCAGCGTGGGATGGTTGGGGTCGATCGCGAGTCCCATGCTGAACGTTTCAACGGCACGGCTCACATCGCCCCGGCCCTGGTAGAGCGTCCCGAGGTTGTTGTACGCGAGCACGTACCGGTCGTCGACTTCGATCGCCCGCAGATAGGCGGCGATCGCCTCGTCGATCTGCCCGAGGTCCTTGAGTATGTTGCCCTTGTTGTAGAGGATGTCGGCGCGGCCGCCGAACAGATCCTCGGCCTTCTGTACCGCCCGCAGCGCGTCGTGGAGCTTCCCCTCCTGACGCAGGCTGACGGCGATATTGTTGAACGCCTCCGCGTTTACCGGGTCGAGCTCGAGCGCGCGACGGAATACCCGGATCGCCTCCTGGTTCCGGCCTGTGCGTCCGAGGATGATGCCTTTGAGGATGTGTCCGGCGATCGACTCGGGATACTCGCCAAGCATCTGGTCGACGAGGTGGTCCGCTGTCTCGTAGTCCCGCAGCCGGAACGCATTTCGCGCACGGACCAGCAGTTCCTGAACACGCTCACTGATCATCGGTAGACCTTCGCGGGCCGGGCGGCGACCTCCCGCGAAAGCTCGACGGACGCCTGGTCGTCAAACCGACCGTACGCCTGCACCGCGAAGAAGTAGAGCGTGCCGTTCTGCAGCCCACCAATCGTAACGGCGGTGGCACGCCCGACGTCCACGGGAGACGGTCCAGGCGAAGCGTCGGTCCCGAAGTAGCGACCCGACTGATCCCCATAGTACACCAGATAGCCCGCGATGTCCGGCTCCAGCGACTCGGCCCATTCGAGCTCAACCGCCCCGTCGCGCGGGACGGCCCGCAGGCCGGTGGGCGGAAGCGGAGGGTCGGCCGGTTCGTAGCTGACGATGATCTCGGAGAGCCGCGGAGCGACGCCGGCCCTCGTGTCCGGATAGAGCTCGGCGCGCAGCTGCAGGAACCGGCCGCGCGCGTCGAAGATCCGCTCTCCCGGGACGACCGGCACCCAGTCGTCCGGAGCCGGATGGTCGCCACGCCTCTCGGCCAGCCGGTATGAGACGAAGACGTCACTGAGCTGCGGCGCGTCGTAGAGCGCGTCAACCCGGGTCAGTCGGGCGCCGGACGAGCCGAGGTCGAGATAGTCGGTGAGCAGCATCCCGCCGCGGGGCGGGTAATCGTACTCGAGCGGGTCTTCGACGAAGCGCGACTCAATGCGCAGCTCGTCGATCGATCCTGTGAAGCCGTCTGCGAGCACGAGCCCTTCGCCCGGCTGACTCGCGATGCGCGGATAGTACACGGTGCCGTCCTGGCGCCCGCTCTGCGACACGTGGGTAAGATCCGACGGAATGCCGTCGACGAGGTATTCGATCAGGCCGGTCCTGCCGTTGAACCTGATCATATGATGCGCCCAGGTGCGCGGTATCAGGCGGCGCGGACCGTCCAGAGCGACCGATACCGGCTCCCCGTCCGGACGCACGAAGAAGTTCTCGAACCGGGCCCTCGTCGTTCCCCCGACGATTTCGATGGACACTTCCTGAACCCGGAAGTCGTGGGCGGCCCCCTCACGGGCGTGCCAGCGCAGGATCGAGCCGCCGTCGCTGAGGGCGACGGGGTAGAAGAAGAACTCGTAGGTGAAGTCCGCCCACTCCCGGCCCGGTGAGAAGGCCGATCCGGGACCTGGACGGAGCACGATGCGGTCCTCGGGACTGTCGACGAGGAGGGCGCCGGATCCGGTGCGATGCGCGGTCACCGTGAGCTCCTGCGCACCCCCGACGACGTCGTAACGTCCCGCGGCGTCGCGAAGCGGAGTCGTGTCGAAATGGAGCAGAAGCTCGGTCGTCGGCTCCGGCTCGTAGCGGAACCGGTCGAGGGTCAGATCGAGGTGTCCTCGGCGTCCGGGCTGCAGACGCGTGCGCTCTTCGACCGAGACGGTCCGCCACTGGTCGTCGGCTCCGAGCACGATCGTCCGTTCCGCGGCGCCGGGCCCACCGGCAGCGGCTGCCTGGAGCATGAGCGCCAGACCGAGCGCGACCACGCGCGCCGGGATTCTCGAGCTCTGGATCACGACGGTTCGCTTTCTCATCGAGCCTTGGTATCCTCTATATCGGCACGTATGGAGAAACCATCAATATCTGCACCCCTGAGCCCCCGGGAATCGGTCGCCCACCTGCCGACGCGACCGGGTGTATACCTGATGAAGGATACCGATGGGCGGATCCTCTACGTCGGCAAGGCGAAGAATCTGCGCAGCCGGGTGCGTTCATACTTCACGAAGGACAAGGACGTCAAGACGACGGTGCTCATGAACAAGGTTCACCGCATGGACACCATCGTGTGCCGCAGCGAATACGAGGCGCTCCTGCTCGAGAACAACCTGATCAAGGAGCACAGGCCGCGGTACAACATCAACCTCAAGGACGGAAAGACCTACCCGGTCATTCGGATCACGAACGAGGAGTACCCGCGGGTCTTCCGCACGCGCCGGATCGTGGAGGACGGAAGCTCCTACTTCGGCCCCTATGCGAACGTCCACCATATCGACCGCTACCTCGAAGTCATCGAGAAGCTCTTTCCGCTGCGCAAGTGCCGCGGACCCATCAAGAAGCGCGCCCACCCCTGTCTCTACTACCATATTGGCCGATGCGCCGCAGTCTGCGCCGGAAAGACCAACCGTGAGGAGTACGCGAAGCGGATCGAGGGGATCCGCAAGCTCCTTTCCGGAGAGACCGACGCGCTGCTCGCCGACCTCGAGCGTGAAATGCAGGTTGCGGTCGCCGATCTGAAATTCGAACGCGCCGCGGACCTGCGAGACACGATCGCCGCGATCCGGGGGACCCAGGAGGAGCAGCAGGTCGTCGACTTCGACCCCGACGTGCGCGACTACCTCGCCCTCCACGTGCGCGACGGACTGGCCTCCCTCACGCTCTTTCACATGAGAGCGGGCCGTCTGCTCGGAAGCGAGACCTATCACGTCGAGGTGTACGGCGAGCCGGACGAGCTCATCCCGCAGTTCGTCACGCAGTACTACACGACGGCGGGGGTCGCGCCGGAGAGGCTCATCATCGGCACCGAGACTCCGGGGGGCACGACCATCCTGGACGATCTGGCGCGCTTCTTCCGGGACGAGCTCGACGCGAAAGTCGACGTCCTGATACCGGAGAGCAGCCGCGACGCCTCGGTGACCAACCTCGCGATGGAGAACGCGCGGCGCGACCTGGACAAGCGAGTGCGCGAGCAGGGCAATATCCCGGGGCTCGAGGAGCTGCAGAAGATCCTCGCCCTGCCGCAGCTGCCGTTACGCATCGAGGGGTTCGACATCGCGCACGTCGACGGCAGGCACCCGGTCGCCTCGCTCGTGAGCTTCCGCAACGGACGCCCGGACAAGAGCGGGTACCGGCGGTTTCACATGAGGACGCTTCACGGGGCGATCGACGACTTCGCGGCGATGCGCGAGGTAACTGCTCGCCGCTACACCCGGCTGGCCAACGAAGAGGCGCCGCTTCCCGACCTCATCCTCGTAGACGGCGGCAAGGGACAGGTGAGCGCGGTCGTCTCGGTGCTCGAGGCGCTCGAGATCAACATCCCCGTCGTGGGACTCGCCAAGGCCGAGGAGGAGCTCTTCGTACCGGGCGAGTCGTCACCGATCCGGCTGCCGGAGGGCTCCGATCCGCTTCGGATCCTGCAGGCGGTTCGCGACGAGGCGCACCGGTTCGCCACAACCTTCCGCGCGGGCCTGCAGAGCGGCGACTTCACGCTCGCGACCCTTCAGTCGATACCGGGAATAGGCCCGCAGAGGAGCCGACGCCTCATCGCACGGTTCGCTAGCCTCGAGGCGATCGCCGAGGCGGACACCGACTCCGTCGCGGCGGAGGCGAAGATCCCCTACGCCCGGGCGCTCGAAGTTCAGGAGGCCGTCAGGGCGCGCGCTCCTTCAGCATGACACGTCTCTTTCGGCTCTGAGCAGTGCACGGATCTTCTCGACGCGGCGCCGGTTCACACCCAGATCGCCGTACCCGACCCGGGACGCGCTGCGCACGTGCATGACCCCGGCTTCGCGATCGAGTCGAAACTCCACGTCGTCGACGAACCGGAACACGAGTGAGGTACAGGTGGCGTGGAGGTAGTCTCCCTCCACGTTCACGATTCTCGTCCGCGGCAGGGCAGACAGAACGCGTCGCAGCGCCTCCAGGATGTCGGCGTCCGTCGCCTCCGGCCTGTCTGCCGGGAGGGGCAGCGGATCCACGTGATGCTCCTCATCGCCGGCATAGCTCGAAACGCAGTTCGGCGAAGGGGGACAGGGGGCAAAACGCTCTCTCATGAGACTTGCTCCTCAACGGACAAGGCGTCGGTCCGGAACATCAGCTGGTAGACGAGCAGGTCGAGCAGGATCCGCTGCAGTCCGCCACCGAGCTCGCGGAAGGCCACGTCGTAGTCGATCAGCACGTGGAGCTGCCGTTCGAGCTCGGCGCGGTCGAACCTCTTCACAGCGGAACGGTAATCCGCCTGGATCCGCTTTCCGCGCACGGCCAGCCGCTTGAACGCCTCGTCCGGCGGGAATCCGCCGTCGAGCAGAACGCGGAGACCGATCAGCTTCTTCACCTGGAAGACAAGGCCGCCCACGATCTGGACAGGATTGGTCTCGCCCGAGGCATCGAGCTTCCCGACGATCTCGAGCGCGGCCTGCACATCATCCGCAACGATGCTCTTGTAGAGCGAAAAGACACTCTCCTCTCTACTGTGGTAGATGAAGGTCTCTACGTCGTCTACACCGACCTCGGGTTTCTGCCCCGCGTCGCTTCGCGCCCCGACGTAGACGCAGAGCTTGTCCGCCTCGGTGCGCAGCTCGCGGGTATTGTTCTCGACGAGCTCGAGAAAGAGCTCGACCGCCTCCTGCGTGATGGAGACGTTGCGCTTGCGAAAGTGCGAAACGACCCACCCGCGCTTCTGGTTGTCGAAGAGCTCCCAGAAGACCTTTCGAGCCTGCGCCGGCACCGCCTTCTCGAGCCTGGGCTCAAGCCGCACCGCGTCCGATACGAGCACGAGGGTGGCATCCTGCGGAGGTGAGGCGCAGTAGTCGGCGATGATCTCTATCTCCGCCTTCTTCCGTATCTGCTCGGCGCCGGCGAGTATCACGAGCCTGTGCGAGGCGAACAGCGACCCGTTCTGGAGCAGGTCGATCGCGTCGGCGACGCTCCCCTCCGGCAGGTAGAACCGGTGCTCGTCCGCCGGCGCACCGCTTTCCTTCTTCACACGCGCGCGCAGCTTGTCCAGCTCCTCCGCACGCAGCCCCTCTTCCGGACCGAGGAATACTAGAATCGAGGGGATCTTACTCATACCGGCGGATCAGTTGCGAGAGCTTCCCGAGAACGCGGACGTTCTGCGTGAAAATGGGCGGATAGTCGGGGTTCTCCGCCTGGAGGCGTACCCGGTTCTTCTCCTTGTAGAATCGCTTCAGCGTGACTGCGTCCTCGACCATCGCGACAACGATGTCGCCGTTGGACGCAACCTGCTGCTGGCGGAAGATCGCCAGGTCACCGTCCACGATTCCTGCGTCGCGCATGCTGTCGCCGTGCACGTGGAGCGCGAAGTGGTTGCCACGGCCGAGTCGGTCCGCCGGAACTCTGATCGTGCCTTCGCGGTTTTCCTCGGCAAGCAGGGGGAGTCCGGCGGCGACGTTCCCGAGGACGGGTATCTCGAGGATCTGCTCAGCGACCTCGTACCCGATGACCTCGATCGTCCGGGAACGGTTGTTGTCGATTCTGAGATAGCCCTTCCGCTCGAGCGCTTTCACGTGGTCGTACGCGCCTTTGACCGAAATGCCGAAGTGTTCAGATATCTCGCGCATGGTGGGAGGGAAGTGATGTTCGTCAATGAAGGCTTTGATGTGGTCCAGAACTTCCGACTGTCGTCTGGTAATCGCCTTCATCGCTCCACCTGGATCCCGTGCTTCTTGATCTTCGCGTGGAGGTTGCTCGGGTAGATGCCGAGCTCAGTCGCCGTCCGGGTGACGTTGTAGTCGTTCTCGCGCAGGCTGTGCTCGATGTAGCGGCGCTCAAAAGCGTCTCGCGCCTCATTGAGCCCCATATCGCCGAACTCTTCGAGCACCGGATCCGTCGGCCCGACGCTTCGCTCGCCCAGGAAGAAGTCGACCACATCCCGGGTGAGCACCCCCTCGTCCGACATGATAGTAACCCGTTCCACGAAGTTTTTCAATTCCCTGACGTTCCCCGGCCACTCATATTCACGCAGACGCGCGATCGCCGAGGCATCGAATCGCCGGGTCGGCCCGTCATTCGAGGTGAGCTTCTGCAAATAGTACTCGGCGAGAAGTGGGATGTCCTCACGCCGTTCGCGAAGCGCCGGGACATGGATCCAGACGACGTTGAGCCTGAAATAGAGGTCTTCGCGAAACCGACGCGCGTCCACCTCCGCCCTGATGTCCTTGTTCGTCGCGGCGATCAGCCGGACATCGACGTTGATCGACTCCTCGCCGCCCACGCGCTCGAAGCGCATCTCCTGGATGACGCGCAGCACCTTCGCCTGGGCGGTCAGCGACATGTCGGCAACCTCGTCGAGAAAGAGCGTTCCCCCGTGCGCCGTCTCGAACTTCCCCTTTCTCCTCGCGACCGCGCTCGTAAACGCTCCCTTCTCGTGACCGAACAGCTCGCTCTCGATGAGCGTATCCGGAATCGCCGCGCAGTTCACCTCGACGAAGGGACCGTCGCTGCGCTGGCTGCGCCGGTGAATCTCGCGCGCGACGAGCTCCTTGCCGGTGCCGTTCTCGCCGTAGATCATCACGCGCGAGTCGCTGGGGGCGCTCTGACGGATCAGCGTCTGGATCTGCTTCATCGCCCGACTCTCACCGATCATGTCGTCACGATTCACGAGTCGGTTCTTCAGCGTCCGGTTCTCTCGCTTGAGCTCTTCCATCTCGAGCGCGTTGCGCGTAATCGTGGTCACGCGGTCGAGGCTCAGCGGCTTCTCGAGGAAGTCGTACGCCCCGAGCTTGACCGCCTTGACCGCCAGATCGATGTTTCCGTGGCCCGAGATCACCACGACCTCGATCTCCGGCTTCTCCGCCTTCAGCCGCTTGAGAACGTCCATGCCGCCCATGTTCGGCAGCCACACGTCGAGGATGACCAGATCGACCCGTTCGCTGCGCACGACCTCGAGCCCCTCGATCCCGTCCTCGGCCGTGAGAACGGTATAGCCCTCGTCGGTGAGGATCTCCCTCAGGACATCCCGGATGCCCGCCTCGTCGTCGATTACCAGTACGGTGCTCATGAAGGTCCTTTCCCGGATCCGGGATGATCATCCGCGGACAGATCCGCGGGCAGGTCCACGTAGAAGGTCGTTCTGACTCCCGGCTGCGTTTCGAACCAGATCTGCCCATGATGGTCGAATACGATCCGCTGGACAATGGCCAGGCCGAGCCCGGTTCCTTTCCGTTTCGTCGTCACGTATGGATCGAAGATCCTGCTCTGCTGATCAGTCGGGATCCCGGGACCGTCGTCCTCGATCCGGATCCGGCAGAAGGAGGTCGTTCCCTTCGTGACCGGATCGACGTGCACCGAGACACGTCCGTGCTCGCCTGCCGCTTCCAGCGCATTCTTCACAAGGTTGCTCACGAGCTGGCGAAGCTGGCCGGGATCCGCCGTCACCGTCAGATCCTGGGGCACTCCGTCGGTCCTCACGGTTACCCGGCTTCCGGTCGAGTAGGTCGCAACGACCTCGTTGATCACCGGGTGCAGGGAGACGGTCTCCATCCTGGGCGCCGGGAGGCGGGAGAACTCCCGGAACTCGGAGAGCAATGCGCTCAGGTTGTCGACCTCGCCCACGATCGCGCGAACCGAAGTCTCCAGCACTTCGCCGAAGTTCTCGCTCCCCGACTGATACTTGCGCAGCGCACGTTCGGCCGCGAGCCGGATAGGAGTCAGGGGGTTCTTGACCTCGTGTGCGAGTCGTTGGGCGATCTCCTGCCAGGCGGCGATCTTCTCCGTCTGGATGATCTTCTCGCGGGTGCGCTCGAGTTCCCCGACCATCCGGTTGAACGAGTTCACCAGGAGCGACAGCTCATCACCCCGTCTCGTGAGGATGCGCGTAGAGAAATCGCCCTCGGCAACCCGTCTTGTCGCGTCTTCGAGGCTCACGATGGGCCGCATGATCTCGTCGCTGAGCAGAAAACTGACGAGCAGGCTCAACAACACGAGCGGAACCGAGAAGAACCCGTAGAAGAGGCTGATCGCGGTGACAAAGTTGTCCTGGAAGCGGTCGAGCTGGATGAAGAACTCGAGCGCCTCGGTCAGGCGGCTCGCGGCATCGTCGAAACCCGACGGCAGCCGGGACGCGAGGATGATCGTGTAGGCCGACGGGAGGGTCGTCTCCCCGAATCCGGGGCCCAAGGAGCGCGACTCTGCCAGGTAGCTCAGGCGCACTCGCAGAAAACTCACGCCCTCAACGCTCTCACGCGCGACCTGACCCTCACGCGCCGCGGCAGCCTGAAGCGGCGTGAGGTGGAGCTCCGGCGCACCCCCGGCATAGACCTCCTGAAACGTCGGTCCGAAGACCTGAAACGAATCGAGCGTGGGATTCAGCCCCTGGACCCGCTCCCATACCCGGGCGGGTTGACGCTCCACGCCGTCCATCAGGCTCAGGGCGTAGGGACTCGAGGCAAAGGTGCTGAGATCCCGTTCGAGCTGCGTGAAGAACGAGAGCGCGATCTGCTGGCCGCCGTGAATCGCGTCGCCCGTGTCTTCCGAGAACCACGCGCGGATCGCGGTACGGATGAAGTTCACCGAGAGAATGCCCTGGGGGATGCTCGCAAGCAGCACGATGACGAGGAAGAAGCTCAGGAGCCTCGATTTCAGCTGCGCACCGGGCCTTCTCATGGCCCGATCACGGACGAGCCGGGCGACGTTGTAGACAATCAGCGCGCCCAGCAGAAGCGGAAAGAGCGTGGCAAGCACCAGGATCACCACGGTCGAACGACTCGCCGTGAACGAAAGCTCGGTCAGCACCTGCTGGGCAAAAACGAGAACCAGCACGATCAGCACGAGATAGAGCACGGTGAGGCTGAGCAGCCCCGTCACGGAGGTGCCGGGCATCCGTCGCGCCGTCATCGCGGCTCCTCAACGTAGGCACGCTCCCAGGGACTGGACTGACGGGCGTGCGGCAGGAGCACGGAGAGGATGCTCAGACCGGGAACGAAGACGACCGGCTCGTAGATCACCTGGGTATCAACCTGGTACCGCGACGGGGACGGGAGGTTCTCCCCGTCGACCGCCTGCCAGGGGATGCGGTACCGCGGGAGGCTGAAGAGAAACCCCCACAGCGCCGCCTCATCGCGGAAGGTGAACAGGCCCCCGTCCTGCGTGGTGATCGTATACCGGTCCCGGAACGGATCCCAGCGCACGGTGTAGATGACCCGGTACTCGCGAAGCAGCCGCGACCCGAGGAAGCTGAACGGGAGATTCCGCGGGGACGACACGCGCACGGCGTACTCGAGGCGCGCAGCCAACCCCTCCCGCAGGTTGTCGAACAGGAGGTCGGGCGCAGCGCCGTTGACGGCGATGCTCACCTCGAAGTGGTCCTGCAGGGCGATCATCCGAGTCTCGTGTTCGATCTGCGCGTGCACAGCGACCGGCGCGAGCAGGATGAGCAGAACGAGGCTACGCCGACTCTTCCTGAAAACGTTTCTCGAACAGCGCAGCAAGCGCATCGGCAGCCTCCTGCTCGTCCGACCCTTCAACACGCATCTTCAAAACGGTATCATAGCCGGCGCCGAGCGTGATGATGCCCATGATCGACTTGGCGTTGATCTCCTCGTTGTCCTTCCCGAGCATGATCTTTGACTCGAACCGGCTGGCCGTCTGTACGATCATCGCCGCGGGCCGCGCATGAATCCCGGCCCGGTTGGTCACGGTAATATCTTTCTCAATCATGCCTCATCCTGGTCGATCTCCGACCGTACATCCCGGTGCAGGAGACCGTTGTTCTGGAAATACGCGCTGCGCGCGTGCTCACTTTCAAGCCATTTCAGCACGCTCTGGTTGAACTCTCGGGCGGAGAAGTAGCCCATCTTCTTCAGCCGTTCATTCATCGCGGCGGTCTCTATGATAATAGGAACATTGCGGCCGGGTTTCACCGGGACCTGGAGATAGGGAATACTGACTCCCAGGATGTCACGGGTGCGCTCCTCGGCTCCAATACGATCGTACTCCTTGTTGGAGTCCCATTGCTCGAGCTCGACGATCAACTGGATCTGCTTGCTGTCGCGGATCGACCCCACGCCAAAGAGGTGCGTCACATTGATGATCCCGAGCCCGCGGATCTCCATGTGGTGGCCAAGCGCACGGTTCGCCCCTGCCCCGAGCAGGATGTTGCCTGCGACACAGCTGATGTCGACTGCATCGTCGGCAACGAGACGGTGGCCGCGCTCGACCAGCTCGAGCGCGGCTTCACTCTTGCCGACGCCGCTGTCCCCGAGGATGATCACGCCGATACCGAAGACCTCCACGAGCACCCCGTGTATCATCTCGTGCGGCGCGAAGATATTCGACAAAGCGCGCATCAATCGCGAGGAGAACTCGGACGAGGGCAGGTCGGTCTGCAGAATCGGACAGTCGGCGCCCTCGGCGATCCTGCGGAAATCGTCGGTCGGATCGAGACCGTGCGTGAAGATCACGCAGGGAATGTCGCGTTTGAAGATCTCATCGATCGTTTCGGTCTTGTCTTCGCTCGCAAGCTTCCTGATGAAGGCCGTCTCACCGCGACCGAAGATCTGGATCCGGTCGAACCCGAACTTGTCGTAGAACCCCCCGAGCGCGAGCCCCGGACGATTGAGGTCAGGAATCCTGATCTCGTTCGACAGCCCGGGCCTGCCCCCGATGCAGACAAGATCAAGCGCGTTGTGTTCCTTCAGATCGAGGCTCAGCAAGTCGAGGACGGTGAACTTCTTCATCCTGTACTGATCAGCCCGACTTGTGATCGGTGATCTTCTCCCGCTCCTTGCGAACTTTGTGGTCAAGCTTGTCGATCAGAGTGTTGATACCCTCGTGCAGGTCGAAGCTGTGAACCTTGATCACGGACTGATGCCCCCACTTCAGATGAAGCTTCGCCTCGGCCTCGAACTCTGGATTCTCCTTCGTGAGCGTGAAGTCAAGGTCGACGATGTAGTCTCTGGCGAAATCGAGCTTCTCCAGCTTCGCCTCGATGAACTCCTTCGTCTCATCCTTCACATCGAGATGAACACCCTTGATATCAAGCTTCATGCTTCCTCCTATCGTTTGTACGACGACGATATGTCGAGCTCTTTGCGGTACTTCGCAACGGTCCGCCGGGCGATCCGGATCCCCCGCGACGCGAGCGTATCAGCGATGCGCTGATCCGAGAGATGCTCGTCACCCGTCTCCTGCTCCAGAATCTCCTTGATGACCTGCTTCACACCCTCCTTGGAGAATCGCGACCCGCTCGACCCGGCTCCGGAAATCGAGTTCGTGAAGAAGTACTTCAGCTCGAAGATCCCCCACTCGGTCTGCATATACTTGCCGTTCGTGATGCGGGAGATCGTTGCCTCATGCACCCCCACCTCGCCGGCGATGTCCTTGAGCGTCAGCGGCACGAGGTACTTCGCCCCCCGCAGAAAAAAGTCGCGCTGAAACTCGACGATCGCGCGGGAAGTCTTCAGGAGCGTCTCGTTTCGCTGGCGGATCGAGTGGATGAACCACCTCGCATCCTTCACTCTTGCCTTGACGAACCGGCGCACGTCCCTCCTGGCCTCGTTGGTCCCCATCCGGCTGAACGCGTCGTTGACGCCGAGCACCGGAATCTCCTCGTCGTTCATGATGATCACGAACTGCCCGTCACGCATGACGACCATCAGATCAGGGATGACGTAGGTCGGCTTCTCCGACGAATAGAGGCGCCCAGGGAACGGCGTGAGGCCCCGGATGTACTCGAGCGCATCCTGCACCTCCTCCACGTCGGTCTTCAGCCGCCTCGCGATGTCGTCGTACTTACCCCGGTCGAGAAGCTCGAGGTAGCTGCTGATGATCGCATCGGTGGCAGGCGGCCGCGTCTTGTCGAAACCGGCCTGGGCGAGCAGTGACTCACGGTAGTCGGCAACGCACGTCCCGACGGGCTCGAAACTGCGGATGATCCGCATCATCTTGTCGACCGTTGGCCCATCATCCGGCTCGAAGAGCGACTCCAACGGCTCGCGGTGGAACCCGTTGTCGTCGAGATTCAGTATCAGGATCTCGCCGATCCTGAACTCGTGCTCCGGTATGGGCTGCAGCCGCAGCTGCCACAGGAGATGCTCGTGCAGTGACTCCGGCTTGGAGAGTGCCCCCTCCATGAACCGGTGTTTGTTCTCGCTCGCCTCGTCATCGTAGCCGCTCTGCGTGTAGCCGGGGTCGGAGCTGTTCTCGAAGAAATCGTACTCATCGGAACGATCGCCGGCCTCGTTCTCCTCGATCGAGACGGTGGAGTTGTCCTCCACCACGTCGAGGGCCGGGTTCGCCTGCAGCTCTTCATCAATGCGGAACTTGAGCTCCTGAATCGGCAGCGCCATGAGCTGGATGCTCTGGAACAGCTGCGGATTCATCCTGAGCTGCTGTCCCTGGACCAGGGCGGGCCGTTGATACTGCAAGCGAACCTCCACCCCTAATTATTGGACCGGGTCAGCAGCTTTGTCAATGTTCGCCGGACCATCACGGGCTGAGCGATCGAGCAGGGCGAGACCGAGTGCACGCGCGCTCTCCTCGAGGGGAGCGGTGAAGTCCAGACTGAGCGGAGTCAGGGCCACCGAATGCTCGACTGCAAGCGTGTGCACGTCGTCGCCGGGTCGTATGAGATCGACTTCTTCGTCCACCCTCGTGCGGCCGGCGCCGATCGGGCTCTCCGCGGTGGGCGCATCGATGGTGAAGACGAAGTAATGGCGCCGTGCGAGTCGGGAGAGCCTTTCAGGCGTTCCCGGCGGGCACTCGGTTGGTGCGTCGATCTTCAGCACGTCGAAAGGAAAAGGCCGAGGCTCGATCAGACGAGACCGGCCGCTCGGCGCGACGGGAGGCGGCAGCGCTGAGAGCGTGGTGATCATGCGCTCCGCATACGACCGGACCACCCGGGTGGAGCCCTCCCAGTCGACCTCGCCATAGGTGTAGTGGTGCGCGATGTCCACCTGTTGCGAGGCGGCAATCGCCGGGATCGCGTAGGCGGCGGCCTGGAAGGCCGCACCGACGGTACCGGAAATCGTAATATCCATACCGAGGTTCTCGCCGTAGTTGATCCCGGAGAGAACCAGGTCGGGCCAACGATCGACGAAGATCGTGTTCATGGCGTGCTGGACGGCAAGCGCCGGTGAGGCGTCAATGTGGTACGACTCGCACCCGTCGATCCCCTGCAGGCGCGCGGGGTGGAGCACGTCGGCGAAGTTGCCGGCCATACTCCTGCCGCGCGAGGTCTGCTGCGCCGTCGGAGCGACAACGACCACGCGGCCGAGGTGCATGACCGAACGGACCGCGGCGATCAGCCCCGGCGACTCCACGCCGTCGTCATTGGTGACGAGGATCAGCGGCGCGTCAAAGCCGCGAAACAGACCGTTCAAATCGAAAACGTCTCCCCAAGATAGACGTCGCGGGCCATCTTGTTCTGCATGATCTCCTCACGTGACCCGGCGACGACGATCTCACCGTCCTTGATAATGTACGACCGATTGGTGATCTCGAGTGTGTCACGCACGTTGTGGTCGGTGATCAGCACTCCGATTCCCTTCGCACTGAGCTCGGCGACAATCTGCTTGATCTCGTACACCGCGATGGGATCGATCCCGGCAAACGGCTCGTCGAGCAGAAGAAACCGCGGCTGAATCGCCAGTGATCGGGCGATCTCGGTGCGACGGCGCTCCCCCCCGGAGAGCGTATACGCACGCTGCTTCCGTTTGTGGGTGATTCCCAGCTCCTCCAGCAGCCGCTCGAGCGTCTCACGCTTCTGCCGTCGATTCAGGTCGGTACGCGTCTCGAGAACCGCCCAGACGTTCTGTTCGACGGTGAGCTTCCGGAAGACGCTCGCTTCCTGCGGCAGGTAAGCAATCCCGAGCCTCGCGCGCTTGTACATCGGCCTGCGGGTGATATCGCGACCGTTCAGGAGAATTCGCCCGCTGTTCGGGCGGATGAAGCCGACGATCATGTAGAAGCACGTCGTCTTTCCGGCACCGTTCGGACCGAGAAACCCGACGACCTCTCCCTCGTGCATCTGAAAGCTGACGCCGCGCACGACCAGTTTCCGGCCGTAGCTCTTCGTGAGATTGGTGACGGCAAGCTCGACCGGATCACTCATCGGACGGCGACTCCTCTTCCTCCCGACTGCGCACGACGGCGCGCACGTCGCCGACAAACTCGATCTCGTCACGTGCCAGATCGATCCGTATGCGGGTGGCGCGGTACTCGTCGCCCTTCCAGTAGACCTCCGGCGTGCCGGAGAGCTCGAGAATCTCCGTCTTGCGCCGATACCGGGCGAACTGGCTGCGCGTGGTATAGTCATCCCCGAGAATGCGCACGTTTACCGATATCTCGGTGAGATCGAGGTCGCTCCAGTTCTGAATCGTGGCGCCCTTCACAACGAGATCGTTGGCCCGGTCCTCCATGTACGCGTTGCCGCTGGCGCGCAGGTAATCCGCGTCCCGGTCAAGGAAAAACTGGTCGCTGGTCAGATACAGATCGTTCTCGAGGTCGAGCACGACCACCCGCCCGGAGCTGCGGACGTACCGCTGATTCTCACCGAAGATCTCGATCTCGTCGCCCGTGATGACGAACTCATCGCTTTCGACCCTGGCGTTCCCTCGCAGCACGATCCGTTCACGTCCCTCGGCGAAGACGCTCTCGGTGCGATCCGCGGAGAAGGTAAGCGTCGTGCCGGCGGAAAGCGCACCCACCGGGAGCACGAGCAGGAGAACCCACAACACTCTGTATGCGTTACTCTGAACGATCTTCTTCAACGAGGGTACCCGAGACGCCGTCCTCAAACCGTAACATACTGCGCGCCATCTCCGCCACAAAACCGCGCCCCCGAATCTCGGCGCCGTCGCCCCGCTCAAGGACGACCGTTTCCTCCGGTCTGCTCGTGAGCATACGTCCCTCGTTCTCCCAGAACAGATACTCGGCGGTGAGCCAGGCGTCCTCCTCGGCCGAGTAGAACCGGAGATTCCCGCTGAGCTCGAAATCCTCAGTGTCTGTGCGATACTCGGCAAAGTCGGCAACCCCGAAGGTGACCGTGGCGCCTTCCCGGTCTACCTCTTCGAACTCGACGCGGTGGAGGTACTGCCGTCGTCGCTTTCCGTAGGTTTCGACCCGCTCGGAGCGGACGATGAACCGCGGTCTGCCGTCCCGGACGACCGTGTGGATCACGTTATACAGGATCGAATCCGGAGTATCCTCGGAGATCTCGGTGGCGAGCCGGGTTTGATCGTACTCGAGGCTGCATGCTGCGACGAGAACGGCGACAAGCAGTACCGGGAGTCCGTGTCTCATGCTCCGGCTTCAACTCTGACGCGCGGGCTGCGTCGTATCCGGTGGGCGATGCTCTGCTCCACGAAGCGCGCGAACAGCGGGTGCGCGGCGGTGGGCTTCGATTTGAACTCAGGGTGGAACTGGACACCAATCCCCCAGGGGTGATCGGCCCACTGCACCGATTCCACGAGCGAATGGTCCGGTGTCACGGCCGTGACCATCAGCCCGCTCTCCTCGAGCATCTGCCGGTACCGGTTCGACACCTCGTACCTGTGGCGATGGCGTTCGCGAACGACCGGTTCCCCGTACGCGTCGCGGATCAGGCTGCCCGCGAGCAGATGCGAATCGCTGGCCCCCAGGCGCATCGTGCCGCCGTAGTTGCGCACGTCCACCTGCTCTTCGAGCAACGATACGACCGGGTGCGGTCCGTCGGGCCTGAACTCGGTGCTGTCCGCGTGATCAAGCTCGAGCACGTTTCTCGCGTACTCGATGACCATCACCTGGAGCCCCAGACAGATCCCGAAGTAGGGCACACCGTTGCGGCGGGCGTAGCAGGCCGCCCGAACCATGCCCTCGATGCCGCGGCTTCCGAAGCCGCCGGGCACGAGAATGCCGTCGACTTCGCCGAGCGCCTCGGCGATCCCCTCGTCGGTCTCCATCCGGTCAAGGAGCTCGCTGTCCACCTTGACCAGCTCGACGCGGTGGCCGTTCGCGATTCCGCCGTGGTAAAGCGCCTCATCCACGCTTTTGTACGAGTCGTTGAGCTCGATGTACTTGCCCACGACGGCGATCCGGACCGTCCGCTCGCGCTGGCGGAGGACCTCGACCACATGCTCCCAGGGTGAGAGATCGCATTCCCCGTACTCCAGACCGAGCCGGTCGAGGGCGATCACGTCGAGATTCTGGCGCGCAAAAATGAGCGGGATCTCGTAGATGGTTGCCTCGACGTCGTATGCGCTGATGACCGCCTCGAAGGGGACATTCGTGAAGAGCGCGATCTTGCGGCGCATGTCGTCGTCGAGCTGCCGTGGCGCGCGGCAGAGCAGGATGTCCGGCTGAACGCCGATCGCCCGAAGCTCCTTCACCGAGTGCTGCGTCGGCTTGGTCTTCAGCTCGCTCCCGGCCACCTCGGGAATGAGCGTCAGATGCACGCTCAGGACGTTTTCGTGGCCGAGCTCGTGGATCATCTGCCGGGCTGTCTCGAGAAAGGGCACCGACTCGATGTCGCCGACGGTTCCGCCGACTTCGACGATCGTCACGTCGACCTCCGGATGCTCGCCCACGGCCAGGATCCGCTGCTTGATCCGGTCGGTGATGTGCGGGATGACCTGAACGGTCCTTCCGAGATACCGGCCCTCGCGCTCTCGCTGGATGACTTCCTGGTAGATCTGCCCCGTGGTAATCGAGTTCGCGCGAGCGAGCGGCGAGGAGGTGAACCGGGCATAGTTGCCGAGGTCGAGGTCGGTCTCTGCGCCGTCGTCAGTGACGTAGACCTCTCCGTGCTGATACGGGCTCATCGTGCCCGCATCCACGTTGATATACGGATCGATCTTTGCCATACGGATCCGGAGATCTCGCAGCTCGAGCAGGCTGCCGAGCGATGCCGCCGCGATCCCCTTTCCCAGACTCGAGCACACCCCGCCGGTCACGAAGATGTACTTCTTCATGGGATTTCAGTATCCGGGTGCCGCCGGTTCGTGTCAATGCCGGAAGGATTCGCCGCAGTGGGCCTGCGGTCATCGGTGTCGTCTGCTGAGAATGAGCAGATCGCCGTCCGCCAGTACCCGGGGTGCCGCCGCCGACGCTCCGTCGCGGATGAGCCTCACGTCGGCGTATACGGGCGCGCCGGTCTGTACCGAAAGGAGCAGACCGTCGATGGGGCGGACCTCCATCCGGTAATGCTCGCCTGCGTAGAGGTAGGCGAGCTCCGAGGCTATCTCCCCGCTGCTTCCCTTCGAGAGATCGATCCGCGTGACGCTGACGCCGTGGCGCACGAAGAACCGGTACAGCAGCGTCTGCGAACGCTCCTGCGTAATGCCCTCGAGCTCGGAGATGATGGCGCCGGTCACCGCCGGGTCTCCGGCGACGGCGATGATCGCGCTCTCGGCGCTGTCCTCGAGCAGGACGGCGGGGTCCCCCGTCATCGGGTCGATAACTACCCCGCAGATGGCCACCTCGCTCCAACCGTTCCCCATCAGAGAAAAAGGTAGCACACTGATCCTGGAATTCCCGGTCCGGAATGTGCAGGTTGACACCCTCACGGGGGGCGAGTAGTTTGGCCCGAAGGTATACAGGACCTGCCATGCCTGCATTTCTGACCGACGAGTACTTCGAGCGCTTCCGCTCGCTCATCTACGAGGCGAGCGGCATCCACTTCTCCGAGTCGAATCGCTCCATTCTCGAGAGCCGCCTCAAGGAACGGCTGCGCACATCGGCGACCGATGTCGCCGAGTACTACGAGTCGATCAGAGCCAACGGGACCGAGCTGAACGCCCTCCTCGATTCGGTGACGACGAACCTCACGCGGTTCTTCCGCAACACGGCGCACGTCCAGACCTTCGAGTACTACGTGATCCCGGAGCTCGTGAAGCTCAAACGCGCAGCCGGGTCCCGGCTTCTGCGGATCTGGAGCGCCGGCTGTTCCACGGGAGAGGAGCCCTACACCTTCGCGATGATCCTGCGCGAGGTGATGCCGGCGGACTTCTCCGCGCAGATCGTCGCGTCGGACCTGAGCCTGAAATCCCTCATGATCGCGCAGGAGGGGTTCTACGCGGAGACTCGGGTGCAAGGCGTCCCGCCGAGACACCTGACGAGGTACTTCGAGCGGAAGCCCGGCGGGTACCGTATCTGCGACCAGATCCGCGAGATGGTGAGGTTCGACTATCACAACCTCAGGAACGACAGCGGGCTGCGCGACCTCGACGTCGTGATCTGCCGCAACGTCCTGATATACTTCGATGAGACGGCGCAGAAAGCAGTCGTCGACCGCTTCTGGCAGGCGCTCGCACCCGTCTCGTTTCTCTTCATCGGACACTCGGAGTCACTGTTCGGGATGAAGACCGACTTCGAGTTCGTGCGAACCGACTGGGCCTACATCTACAGGAAGCGGCAAGGGGTGAGGCATGAACGCTGACCCCTACTCCGTACTGATCGTCGACGACTCTGCGATGATGCGCAACCTCGTAGGGCGTATCGTCGAGTCCGACGAACGCACCACGGTCGCCGGCAAGGCGATGAACGGCAGATTCGCGCTGCGAAAGATCGAGAGTCTCAGGCCGGAGGTGATCGTGCTCGACCTGGAGATGCCCGAGATGAACGGAATCGAGTTCCTCCAGGAACGGCGAACCCGACGGATCGATATCCCCGTGATCGTACTCTCCTCGGTCGCGACGAAGGGCGCGCGGATCACGATGGAGGCGCTCTCGCTCGGTGCCTCCGACTTCATCCTGAAGCCTTCCGGATCGGTCAGCACGGACATCCACGCGGTTGCCGACCAGCTGCTCGACCTCATCGTCGCGCTCGGCGCCGAGTACCGCGGCCGCGCGAGCCGTGAGCACGGACCCTCCCACCCGCCGGCCGGACAGGCGGTCGCCCCGGCGCCCGCCCCGCCCGTCCGGGCGAAGCGACCCCCGGTGGATCCCGGCCCGATCGATCTCGTCGCGAT
>SKQU01000013.1 GCA_007118855.1 Spirochaetaceae bacterium | reverse complement strand
TCACTGATCGCCATGATCGAGAGCCCGAATCCGAGATCCTGATTCGTCCCGCCGACGTGCCGCATGAGGACGGGAAGGAAGACCTGGACCGGCCGGTACGCGGTGAAGGTGACGAACGAAATCGCGAGGAGCGCGATCATCTGAGGCGAGAAGAAACGCCGGATCGTCGTCCCTCGCGTCTCGGCCTCAGACGCAACCTCAGGCGCGGGTGAGTTCCGTGGGACCGCAACAGGACCGTGGTATCGCTTCACCACGGTCACGATCACCGCCGTCACGCAGAGCGCCGCGGCTGAGCCCGGGAACATCCACTCGATACCGTACGAATCGAAGAGACGACCGGCGAAGGCGACGGTGAGCGCGAACCCGATCGATCCCATCGATCGGGTCAGCCCGTAGTCGAGCCGCGGCACCCGGTCGCGGACCTGCATCGTCCACCCGTCGAGGATGGGCGGAAGCGTCTGCACGGCGATCGAGATGAGCACGCTGAGGACGGCGACGGGGAGGATCAGCGGAGGCGAGACGAACATCGCGAGCGCGAGCGCGATACCGGCGATCAGCCCGTTGCGGAGCACGAGCCCGGGAGCGCCCAGGCGGTCGGCGATGAGGCCGAGCACGGGCTGCCCGGCGATGCTCGCCACCGAAACGAGCGCCATCACCAGCCCGATCTCAACGGTGGAAAACCCGATCTCCTGGTAGTAGGCCGACAAGAATGCGAAGACCAGCCCGAACCCGGCCCAGAAGAACCACTGGATCGCGCCGAACATCGCGTTGTCGCGCTGGGTCATTGGCGCCGTTCACCCTCCCAGCTCGCCACAGCGGGGCGGAAGCGAGTGTACTCCGTCGATCTGCTCGACTCCGGACGCCTCGAGACTGGAAACCATCGTCGCTCTCCTGATGTGCGGCTCAGAACGAGAACAACAGCCCCGCCGTCACGTGGGACATGCGAGTGTTCGTATCATCCTGGAACAGCACCTTGTGCTTGTACTGGGCGAAGCCGCTGATGTTGCTGAGCAGCGGAATGCTCAGCCCGCCGAGGACTCCGACATGGGCGGCCGTGTCGCGGCCCGCCGCGGTGAGACCGGGAGCGACCCCGAAATAGAGGGCCGAGGGACGAAGCGGAACCATGAACTTGAACGCGAGCGCGACATCGGTAGCGTAGACTCCCGCAGTCTGGTAGAGTTCGGACGACGGAGAGAGGTGCAGCGTCTCGAGGATCGGGATGTTGACGTGGAACCCCCAGGCGAAGGAGGTGTCCCGCGTGCCGACGTCCGAACGAGCGGGAATCACGGCGCCGGCCCCCACGCCGAGCGCGACGGACCGGGCCTGCCCCGCGGCCGAAGCCCCGAGCATGACCATCAACACCACCGTCAGAACTGCGATTCGCTTCATGCGGTTGAGCATACTGCGGCGAAGAGGCCGACACAAGGTGTACCAACCGGGTTTATGGTGCATAATCGATCGATGACACGCATTCGCATCCACCCGGCGCTCGTCCAGGGCGCCGTGTCGTTCACCCGACCGGCGGACGCCGCTCTGCGCCCCTGGCGCCTGCCGGCCGACGAGTTATCGCTGTTCCCGAGTCCGGACGACGGGCTCGTGATGCGGGCCGGTTGCCCGTCCGGCGTGCGGCTGCGATTCGCCACCACCTCCCCGTGGGTAGAGGCGCGCCTGCGGCCGTCGGACCCGGCAGGCGTCTCGGACGAGGAGCCATTCGTGGTGGACCTGACCAGCGCCGGAATTGTGGTCGAGTCGCGCCGAGTGGAGAACGGCGCGATGCGCCTTGCCCT
Organism: Spirochaetaceae bacterium; assembly: GCA_007118855.1. Taxonomy (GTDB): domain Bacteria; phylum Spirochaetota; class Spirochaetia; order DSM-27196; family SLST01; genus SLST01. The sequence goes on along the minus strand of SKQU01000013.1, from coordinate 18,790 downwards.
CGAACCCTCGACGGACTGCGAGTCGACCGACGAAGGCCTGCCGATCTACGAGATCTGGCTGAACCAGGCTCGCGGCACGCTTCTGGAATCGGTGGAGATCGAGGACGGGTCGGCCTTCGACATCCCGGCCGATATCCGCCCGCGATGGCTCGCCTACGGCAGCTCCATCACGATGTGCCGGACCGCGTACTCGCCGGCGAGAACGTGGCCGGCAACGGCAGCGCGTCGGCTGAACCTCAACCTGACGAACCTCGGGTTCGGCGGCCAATGCCATCTCGATCCGATGGTCGGCCGGGTGATCCGGAATCTGCCGGCCGACGTCATCACCGTGAAGCTCGGAATCAACGTCTACGGCGGCGCATCGCTCGGGCCTCGAACCTACCAGCCGGCGGTGATCGGGCTCATCAGCACGATTCGCGACGGTCACAGCCGGACACCCATCGGAGTCATCACGTCGATCGTCTCTCCGTCGCGCGAGCGAGTGCCCAACGCCGTCGGGTGCACGCTCGAGGATTACCGTGCGATGACCCGCGAGGCAGTGCTCCGGCTCCAGGAGCACGGAGACGAGCACCTCCTCCTCTTCGAAGGGAGCGAGCTCTTCTGCGAGGACGACGCTCACCTCCTGCCCGATGGGCTTCATCCGAGCGGCGCGGGGTACGAGCTGATGGGTAATCGGGCGGCGGAACTGGTGCTGCCGCGGTTGGGGGTCTGAGCTCAGAGCCGGCTCCCGTCGCCGGCGAGATTGACCGCTCCGCGAGGCGGGGCTATCATGACTCGATCCTGAGGAGGAAGCGATGGCACGTCCCTACAGCGCATTCGCAGTCGCGCAGTCACAGTTTGACCGTATCGCCGAGCTGCTCGAACTTGAGCCCGGGACCCGTGAGCTCCTGCGGACGCCGATCCGGGAGTATGCCTTCTCTATACCGGTCCACATGGACAACGGCACCGTCGAGGTCTTTCGGGGGTTTCGCGTGCAGCACAACGACGCGAGGGGTCCGGCGAAGGGCGGCATCCGGTTCCACCCGCTCGAAACGCTCGACAGCATACGGGCGCTTGCGATGTGGATGACCTGGAAGTGCGCCGTGGCTGATCTTCCGCTCGGCGGCGGGAAGGGTGGTGTGGTGTGCGATCCGCACAACCTCACCCCGCGCGAGCAGGAACAGATCTGTCGTGGCTGGGTGCGCCAAGTGGTTCGCGACATCGGGCCGCTGCGTGACGTTCCTGCGCCGGACGTCATGACGACCGCACAGCACATGCTCTGGATGCTCGACGAGTACGAGACCATCGCCGGCGGACGGTACCCCGGGGCGTTTACGGGCAAGCCGGTCGGGATGGGCGGATCACTCGGCCGCCAGGAGGCTACCGGGTTCGGCGTCATCTTCACGCTCGTCGAGGCGCTCGGCCTGCTCGACCTGACGCCGCAGCAGACCCGCGCGTCGGTCCAGGGGTTCGGCGCCGTCGGCCAGGCCGCGATCGCGCTCTACCACGAGCTCGGCGGCACGACCGTGGCCGTCGCGTGCTGGAACCAGGCGGACCAGCAGGCGTATACGTTCCGGCGGACCGACGGAGTCGACCCGGACCAGCTCAAGAGCATCACCAACCGCTACGGTGACATTGATGTCGCCCGAGCTCGCGAGCTCGGGTACGAGGTGCTCGCCGGTGATGCGTGGCTCGAGCAGGAGGCGGAGGTACTCATCCCTGCGGCACTCGAGAACCAGATCACCCCGGAGAACGTGCAGCGCATCAGCCCGACGGTACGGCTCATCGCGGAAGGCGCGAACGGGCCAACCGATCCGGAGGCGGACGAGCAGCTTCTGAGCCGTGGAGTCACGGTGATCCCGGACATTCTCGCCAACGCGGGCGGGGTCACGTGCAGCTACTTCGAGCAGGTCCAAAGCAACGGGAACTATTACTGGCAGAAGGACGAGGTGGTCGGAAGACTTCGCGTCAAGATGACCGAGGCCTTTCTGGACGTCGCGGACCAAGCCGAGCGCAAGTCGCTCTCGCTGCGCGACTCAGCCTACCTGACCGCGATCGACCGCGTCGCACGGGCGTGCCGTGATCGAGGGTGGGTATAGCCGTGAGCGACACGAGCCCGAAGCCGGTGACGCAGCTCTCCGAGCGTTCGAAGGAGCTTCGCTGCCTCTACCGGATCGAGGAGCTGCTCTCCGACCGCTCGCGCGACTTCGACCGGGTGCTTCAGGAGATCGTCAACTGCCTGCCGGAGGCGTGGGAGTACACATCCATCTGTCAGGCGCGGCTCGTCCTCGAAGACCGTGACTACACGACCGCGATTTTCGACGCGCCGGTGGTGTCCGTGAGCGAACCGATCATCACCCGCTCCGGGCAGGTGGGGCTCATAGAAGTCTCGTATCGCGCATCCGGCGCTGTTCGTCACTTCGTCCCGGAGGAGGAACAACTGCTGCAGACCATCGCCGGACGCATTGGGCTCGCCGTTGAGCACCGTGAGCTGCAGCAGGTGGTCCATGAGATCGACCAGATGCGCGGCGGTGACAGGCCCGCGTACCACCAATGGCACACGATCGTGGAGCTCCTCGTCCGGACGGACCAGAAGCTGTACGCGCGCATGGCCCGGAAGCTGCTCGCGCACATGTGCTGGAGTGGCGTCCGCGACGCCTCCTGCCTCTTCGGCGACGGGGATGTCGCCTATCTGCAGGCCGCGGAGGAAACCGGCCACAACGCGCCGCAGGGAACGGCGCCGCGCCCGGACATCCTGGAGAGCAGCGCCCGGATCTTCGAGATCGCGGAGCAGAATCTCAGCGAGCGGACGATCTTCACCCTGCTGCAGAAGTGGCTCAAGGAAGACAAGGCGAGTTTCATCTTCCGCACCCTGGTCAACCTCGATCACCCGCTCACCGACGTCGCCGACGCCGTACGTCGCTTCATCGACCTGAATCCGCCGGACGGACTCGAGATAACCGAGGCGACCGGAAAGGGTATCCAGGTCCTGCTGATCCGCAGGATGATCACCAACCAGCTCGAGTACATCAACGTCGCCAAGCGCCACCTGACCATTCGCGACTTCTACGACCTGATCGATCACGTGATCATCCCGGCACGCAGCCATGGCGTCATCGGCGGCAAAGCTGCCGGCCTCTTCCTTGCTGCCAGGATCCTCCGGTCGTACTCGAAGGAGCGGCCCCTTCTCGCGGACGTCGCGACGCCCAATACCTGGTACCTCCCCTCGGACAGCCTCCACTACTTCATGAACTACAATGACATGGAGGAGATGTTCGAGCAGAAGTACAAGCCGATGGAGGAAATTCGAGGCGAGTACCCGCACATCGTCGATCTCTTCAAGAGCTCGCGCTTTCCCCCGGAGATCGTGCACGGGCTTTCGATGGCGCTCGACGACCTTGGCCCGAACCCGATCATCGTCCGTTCCTCCAGTCGTCTCGAGGACCGCTTCGGCTCGGCATTCTCCGGCAAGTACAAGAGTCTCTTTATCGCAAACCAGGGGACCAAGCAGCAGCGGCTCGCGGCGCTCCTGGACGCCGTGGCTGAGGTCTACTCGTCGCTCTTCGGGCCTGATCCCATCCAGTATCGCGTGGAGCGCGGCCTGCTCGACGTGCGCGAGGAGATGGGGGTGATCATCCAGCAGGTCGTGGGAAACCGTGTCGGCGACTACTTTTTGCCCACCTGCGCCGGGCTCGCGTTCAGCGCCAACGAGTTCCGCTGGTCGGCCCGGCTCAGCCGGGAGGACGGACTCGTGCGCCTCGTTCCCGGGCTGGGCACGCGCGCGGTGGACCGCACGGCCGACGACTACCCGGTGCTCATCGCACCCGGCCAGCCCGGTCTGCGGGTCAACAGCACGCCGGAGGAGACCGCGAAGTACGCTCCGGCAAAGCTCGACGCGATGAATCTCGCGACAAACCGTTTCGAGACCATAGGAGTCGACGAGTTTCTCAAGGCCTGCGGCGAGGAGCTTCCCGGCGTCGAGCGCATGGTCTCGACATTCGCTGACGGCCGGCTTACCCAGCACTCACGCCTGATGCTCGACTTCTCCTCCGAGCTCGTCGTGACCTTTGGCGGACTGATCGACGACCGCACCTTCATCAGCACGATCAGAGACATGCTGGAGGTGCTCGAGACGGAGATCGGCGCGGCGGTGGACATCGAGTTCGCATACGACGGCCGGAGGATCTGGCTGCTGCAGTGCCGCCCGCAGAGCCGGTCGACCGACACCGAGCCGGCGCCCATCCCCAAGAATATCGACGAGCGTGATCTGCTGTTCCGCACGTGCCGACATGTTTCGAACGGACTGTTGCCGGATATCTCCCACATCGTCTACGTGGACGGCAGACGGTACGGGCTGCTTCCATCGGCCAAGGAGATGCGCGCGGTAGGGAACGCGGTGAGCAGGCTCAACAAGATTCTGCCCAAGCGGCGCTTCGTCCTGATCGGCCCCGGTCGGTGGGGCAGCCGGGGCGACATCCGTCAGGGCGTGAGCGTGGGCTACGCGGACATCAGCAATACGGCCGCGCTCATGGAAGTCGCGACCGAAGGAGCCGAGTTCACGCCCGATCTCTCGTTCGGAACGCACTTCTTTCAGGATCTCGTTGAGGCGTCGATCCGGTATGTCCCGATCTACCCGGGAGACGAGGCGAGCACTCTTGACGAGCGGTTCCTTTCGCGGGCTCATAACGAGCTCGCTGATCTCGTTCCCGAGTTTGCCGCGCTCGACCAGGTGATCAGGGTCATTGATGTCCCCAAGGCGACCGGAGGCAGGATTCTGCGGGTACTGCAGAATGCGGACCTCAACGAGGCCGTCGGTCTGTTCGCGGATCCCACCGCGGCGCAGCCGGCCCGGTCACCGCGGAGCCCGGATCACCGGCCCACCGCCGCCGTCCGGAGCGCCCCGGACGATCACTGGCGCTGGCGCTACGAGATGGCTGAACGCATCGCAGAGAGGATCGACGCCGGTAGATACGGTCTGAAAGCAATGTACATCATTGGAAGCGTCAAGAACGCCGCCGCCGGCGCAGGCAGCGACATAGACCTGCTCGTCCATCATGCAGGGAACGCGAAGCAGCTTCGGGAGCTGCAGACCTTCCTCGAGGGCTGGAGCGTCTGCCTGGACGAGCTCAACTACCAGCGCACCGGCTATCGCACGGGCGGCCTGCTCGACGTCCATTACCTCACCGACGCGGACATCGAATCGCGTACGAGCTACGCGGTCAAGATCGACGCCGTCACCGATCCGGCCGAACCGCTTTCTCTGGGCTGACCCGCCGCCTTGCGGACGACGGGTCGTCGAGCGTGAAGTCCACGACGGCAAGGGCGGATCCATGGTGGGCAGACGACAAGCACCAGGTCGACCCGATCCTCGTGACGAACTCACCGGTGAGGCTGTATGCCTCGTGAACGTGACCGTGCAGCGTCAGGTACGGCTGTCGTTCCTCGATCAGGCGTCTGACCGCGATACTCCCGATATGCCGGTCCAGCGGAACCCCGTCAACCTTCTTCGCGTGGAGGTTGGTTGTGTCGAGCACCGTCTTGTAGGGGGGAACGTGAAAGAGGAACAGCGCCGACGAGACGTCGGCGTCGCCGACCATCCGCTCCAGATCCGACGCGATGGTCGCGTTGCGACGCTCGCGCGCGCTGCGGGGTACGGTGAGCTCGCCCTCCTCCGGAGACACCGAGCCCGGATCAACGTATCGCGATATGTCATACCGCTCCCAATCCTTGCGGCGAAACGGACTCGGGGGTATGCAATTGTACCCGTACACCGGCCTGCCGGCGGCGATCACCCGACGGTCATGGAGATAGTGCCACGCGTGCTCCACGGCGCCGCCGAGCATCGACGCTTCCTCGTAGCGCGGGTCGTCGTTTCCGAGGACGAGGAGCACGGTCGGGTACCGCTCGTCGAGCTCACGCCGCAGTGCCCGGAAACGCGGAAGCAGATACCGGTTCACGAAGTCCTCTCCGGCCGGTGCCGGCGGGAAGGCGGGGGGCATTGGCTGCGGCAGCAGATCACCGGCGAGAAAGAGCAGGTCAGGCGGGTCGGCGCGCAGCAGCGAGAAGAGCGCCTGGTACCGTTCCACCTCGCCATGCAGATCGGAGACCAGGTAGCATCGCCGGGCGTCGGGACGAAGGTCCATGGCCGCATCATCGCCTGAAGCTGAACCGGTGTCCATGAGGCCGGCTGGAAGAATCGGGAGGGCTACTCCCTGCGGTCGGTTCGCTCGAGCAGGTACATCAGAAGGATCTCCTCGAGCGTACGTCGAGGTCCGGGTAGATCGGCAATCCTCCGCCTGGAGACGCTCCGGGCGCGCTGTTGGTAGAACCGGTACATCTCGCGCGGATCGCTGCTCTCGATCTCGGGAAGCGGCGCCTCGTCTCCAAAGAGGCGCATCAGCGCGTCGCGATCGACCACCGCGAGGTGCCGATCACGCATGTCGGTCCTGACTCGCGATATCTGCTCGTGGGTCAGCCCGAAGACGAACTCCTCGAGCGCCTGGATCGTCTCGGTGTCGCTGTCGTGCATGCAGAGAAAGTCGTGCCAGGTGTCGGAGAGCAGACTCGAGATACGCAGCAGCTCTATCGTCCCGAGCATGGTGCCGAATACCGGGGCGACCCGCTTCCGTACGCGCCACAGGTCCACGATGATCGGAGCATAGCGCGGAACGTTGCGGTCGCTGCGGTGCTCCCAGAGATGGAGCAGGTCGATCGCCGACCGCCGGCGCTGCGACGTGCTGTACCGGTCAACGCTCTCAATGATGACCTGGTAGACGTCCTCGAGAAGGAGCGAGAACACGAGCGTCTCCCACCGGTGCTGGAGCTCTTCACGATACTCGGCGAAACCCGGGCACCCGGTGCAGATCTTCAGGAGAAAGGCGTAGACGTTCAGCCGCGCGACCATCAACCCCCTGCCGACGGCCACCTTGGTTGGCAGGAGCACGGTGTGATCGCAACCGTCGCGGAAGAGCGCGTCAACGAGCGTTTCAACGGACCGGGTGCCGTTGGCGATGGTCTGCTCATCAAGGATCGACGGGTATGCACGGAATGCATCCCAGAGCAGCCTGAGGCTCCGCCGCATCTGGAGTCCTCGCTCGTAGGCGTCCGGTTCCAGGCGCCTGACGGAGGGCATGAGCCGCTCGAGCAGGTCGTCCTCGGCCACGTCGGCAGGTGCAATCGCCATAGCGCTACGTCCTGGCCGCTGCCTGCGTGATCTCCGTGTGCTCGACCTTGTTGATACGAATCTGGTACGTCCCTCCGGGCGCAACGTACTCCACGTCGGTCCCCTCACGCTCGCCTATCAGCGCCAGCCCCAGAGGCGCAAGGATGGAAACGTGGCTCTCACCATCCTTGGCCTGCGCCGGAAACACGAGGATCGCTTCGGCGGTGGTACCGGTCTCCTTGCAGGTGTAGTTGATGCGTGACCCCATGGTGATCACCCTGGATGGGATTTCGCCGCGATTCATCACCACGGCGTGCCGCATCTCCCGGGCCAGGCGGTTGAAGTGCGGCTGACTGAGCCTGCCGGTCCGTTCCAGACTGTCTACGAGCCGCCTCAGTACAGAGTAGTCTTCCTCACTGAGGATTATCTTGCCGTCGCTCATCTGCACCCTCCACTTCTGCCGGAGACGGTCATGGAGATCTCTACCGACAGGGATACCACTAAGCTACGGCGCGGGCCGCGGATGAGCAATCCGACAAAAACGTGCACTGAATGTACATGATTCGTACATGGTACGCGGTTACGTCGTCGATCGAAGATATGTGGTCAGGTTGACGCTCGACCGATTGAGATTGAGCTTCCGGCGAATGGTGTTTCGATGACGCTCAACGGTCGTCTCGCTGATGTGCAGGAAGGAGCTGATCTCCTTCGTCGTCAGGCCGTTCCGGATGAGCCCGCAGATCTCTGCCTCTCGGGGAGTCAGCCGGTACGCAACTTCCACGAGCCTCCGATCGTCGCCCGTGAAGAGGGTGGCAAGCGAAGCATCAATCTGATCGAGCCGTGATCGGATGAAAGAATCGACCGGGGTGCGCTCACCTATCTCGTGCAGATAGGGGCGAACATGCATGTCCACATGGGCCCGTGCGTCACGGATCATCGCCCGCTTCTCGTGCTCGATCTGTGAGAGCACTTCCCGCAGGGCAACATTCTTGTGTTCGAGCTCAGCCGTCTGTCGCTGCAGTGTCTTGGTTGATTCACGGAGGACCTGGTCCATCTCCTTGCGCTGCAGGAGGTCGGCCATGAGCGCAGCCGTAGACGTGATGAGATGCCTCTCTCGCTCGTCAATCAGGGCATCGGTGCCGTCAGGGCCAGGCGACCCGGAGGCGACGAGTGCGATGCTGATCTGCCGGTCGATGCTGTACGTCCGACGAGCGGTGTAGCGGTCGCCCGGCGGCGCCGCAGGCGCAGTCTCGCCGGTATCCGATTCGTCGCGATCCTGAGCGGTCCCACAAGTCTCCCGGTACCCGTCGGCCTCGATCTCGACAACGACCGCCTGCGGGTGCGCCATGGCATCGCGCAGGATGGCGGCAGTCTCCTGAATCACCGAGCGGACGTCGTCGACCGTTCGACTGAAGAGCGCTGCAAGCCGGTACAGGGCATCCAGCTCTTTCTCGCGTTCGGATAGGGCGTGCCTCAGGTGTTCAAGGTCCGGTTCGTCACTGGTCATCATGGATCGCTCCATGATAGCACGAGAGGCGCAACCCATCAGGACCCGCGCGGGTCCACTCGCTCGCGCGGGTCTACGACGCAGCGGGAAGCCGTCTGGCCTCCCGGAAACTCAGAAAGCGCTTCTCCCCCTCGTGCCATAGATTGAAGCGCAGCGCACGCAAACTCTGCGGAAACGAAAGTGACTCGACATCGCTCGCCTCAGGTGCGGAGTGGAGCGCCTCCCACAGATGGTAGTTGGGAATCCGCGGTCGGAGGTGGTGTATGTGATGGATGCCGATATTCCCGGTAAGCCAGCGCAGTATGCCCGGCAGCCGGTAGTACGACGCACCGGCCATGGCAGCGCGGTACTGGTCCCACCGCCCGTCGCGTTCCCAGTACCCGGGATCGAACTGGTGCTGGACGTAGAAGAGCCAGATCCCGATAGTACCGGAGAGCAGAATGACCGGAAGCTGGATACCGATGTACGTGCGAAAACCGAAGATCAGCGAGAGTACCGCAGCGAGAGCGCCTATACCGAGGTTGGTCGCGACGACGCCGAGACGTTCGCGGGGCGTGGATCCTTTCGGCGTGAATCGGTTTCCGATCACGAACACGAAGAGCGGACCGAAGAAGAACATGAAAACCGGCATCCGGTAGACTCGATACTTCAGGCGGGTAACCCATGACGCCGCTCGATACTCCTCGCAGGTCATCGTCCACACATCGCCGAAACCCCGGTGGTCAAGCTGTCCGCTCGTTGCGTGATGGCGCAGGTGGTCAACCCGCCATGACTGGAAGGACGTAAAGGTCAGAACACCGGTCAGGTAACCGATCAGCCGGTTTCCCCGGGCCGACCTCAGGAACGATCCGTGACAGCAGTCGTGGAAGATGATGAAGGTCCGCACGAGGAAGAATGCAGCGACGACTACGACGGGCAGGATCGACCAGTACGGCATGCCGTGAGACATCATAACTATCATCATAGACCACATAGCGACGTACGGAACGACCGTGTTGAGAAGCTGCCGTACGGCGCGTCGAGTCGAGGAGTGCTGAAATACCCGTATGTCACGGTACCATTGGGGGAAGACCGGCTTACCGGTCGTTGTAGAGCTTACCGACATATTCCTCCAGTAAATTGCCGAGTAGAACATACGGCTTTCTTCGCCCACCGTCACCCGGCTGCCCGAATCGGTCGCGGCGTTTCCACGTCAGCCCCGGCGTGATACGATACGCTATGACACACCGAAAGGGACGTCCCCGTCATTACGACATCGCGCCGGCATCCGGCTATGCCGATCAGGCGACAGCATTCGTCGCAGCCTGGCTCGCGGAGCTTCGCGAACGGGTCGTCGACCAGATCAGCAACCTCCCGCCCGACGCGCTGAACTACGTGAGCGGCCCCACGAAACTCTCCATCGCCCGACTCGTGCGGCACATGGCCTGGGGCGAGGTTGGATGGATGACCAGAACGGGGGCGCCGCAACCGGCGGAGGATCTGGCTGCTCTTCTGAATACCGACGCTCTTTCCGGCTTCGGAACCGACCCGGCTCCCGCCTCTTCTGCTTCGGAGCTCGTCACCGCGGTGCGCCGCGCGGCCGCGGAGGTGGTCGAGCCGGCGCTGCGGTCGGCCGGCGACATCGATGCGGTTGTGATCGACGACGGAACGACACTTCGCGGCGTGCTCATGCATCTCCAATGGCACTGGACCTACCACAGCGGCCAGGTGGGCCTGCTTCAGTTCGAGTGGGGCTCAGACTACGAGTGGACGATGCACCGCCCGATGTCCCCGACCGTCACCGCATGAGCTACGTCTCGCGCCCCACCGGCGGGAGGTCGATCTCCAGCCCCTCTCGCGCCATGTGGATCTCCATGGTCGTCTTCCCGGCAGTCTTCCTGCGGTACTCCAGCAGCATCGCGTCAAGTTGATCGTCGGTGCGAAGCGGGTCGTGGTGGAAGAAATATAGGTTCTTCACCTTCGCCCGGTGCGCCTCCCGGATCGCCCACTCGTAGGTGCTGTGTCCCCATCCGACGAACTTCTCGTCGTACTCCGCCTGGGTGTACTGCGCATCATGGATGACCGCGTCGGCCCCGGCGTAGAAGGCACGGATGCGGGCGTTTTCCTGCTCTGCGACAACCTCGCCTTCCTTCGCAGCGGCCTCATCGTACCCGTCGGCTTGCGGGTCGGTCGGGAAGACATTTCGGAACGGCTCGTGGTCGTAGAGCGTGACGAGCGAACGGCCGCCGTAGTCGAACCGGTACCCCAGGGTGCTGACCGGGTGGTTCAGGAACTTCGTCGTGATCTTCATCCCGTCGTCGAGCTCCATCACCTCTTCCTTGAGGCTGTGGTAGCTGATCTGAGCTGAGAGCTCGCTCTGCCTGACGGGGAAGTACTGGTAGCTCAGCTGGATCCCGATGATCTCCTCTACGCTTCGCTCTTCGTAGTTCACCGGGCTGTAGAGGTCGAGCCGGGTACCGGGGATGAAGATCGGCACGAAAAACGGGAATCCGATGATGTGGTCCCAGTGCGTATGACTGAGAAAGAGCTTGGCCGTCACCGGACCCTTCGGCAGATCCTCCCGTACGATCCGGTCGCCGAGCGGCTTGATACCGCTGCCCGCACCTACGATGATGAGTTTCTCATCCTCACCGTAACGCAGCTCGAGACAGGTGGTGTTCCCGCCGTACCCAACGGTCGTCGGACCCGGCACGGGTATCGATCCTCGCACTCCCCACAGTCGTAGCTTCACGCTGCCCCCCGCACCAAATATAGCCCGAGACGGCGCCCGCGGCGAGACGGCCGGTCAGCCCGCGGAACCTCCGCGGGGAACGAGCCCGGCAAGCCGCTCGATGTCGAGCCCGTGGAGGCTATCCACGACAACCGTCGCGTGGGAGAGATCCTGCGACCCGGAGTGGGGATTCTGCAGTCCCACGCAGGCCATCCCGGCGGCACGCGCAGCCGCGACTCCCGGCACCGAGTCTTCGATCGCGACACAGGCGGACGGCGGCAGTCCGAGCGCATCGGCAGTCTGCAGGTAGATCTCGGGATCGGGTTTCGCATGGACCACCTGATCGCCGCCGATCCGGGCCGCGATGAGATCGCGCATGCCCACCCGGTCGAGCACGCGGTCGATCGCGGCGGCGGGAGTCGACGAGGCAACGGCAACTGGAATCCGGCGGCGATGCAGCTGCCCGACCAGCTCGAGCACGCCGGGAACCGGAGGCGGAACATCGCCCGCCTCGAGCGCTTCGTCGTGCAGCGCGACGGAGCGTGCGAGCAACTCGTCGACCGACGCCGCAAGACCGAATCGTTCGCGCAGTTCGGCCCACATCTCCCGCGCCCGCTGACCCACGTGCGGCTCGAACTCCTGCTCGTCCACGTGGACGCCGTGCTCCCGGCAGACGATCGCGTCAATGCGGATGTACAGCGGTTCGGTATCCACGATCACCCCGTCCATGTCGAGAACCACCGCCCACGGGAGCGATCCGACGCGGCTGCCGTTCGTTGCGCTGTTCGCCATGTGCGGATAGAACCCGATCGGACGCGCGGTGTCAAGGCGAGCCGGGATCGCGCGCGCCGCTGCCGCAAGCCGTCGCGTCGGTTCTGCGCTATACTCTGCCCATGCGAACCGCAGCGTTCTTCGACATTGACGGGACTCTGTACCGTGAGTCGCTGATGATCGAACACTTCAAGAAGCTGCTCAAGTACGAGGTGCTCGACGAGGCGCTGTGGCACACCGAGATCAAGGAGAGCTACGAGAACTGGCAGAAACGTCGCGGCAACTACGACGACTACATGCTCGGGCTCGCCGAGGTCTACGTGAGGTCAATGAGGGGGCTCGAGAAAGCGAAGATGGAGTTCATCACGAACCAGGTCGTGGACCTCAAGGGCGACAACGTCTACATGTACACGCGGAATCGTATCGCATGGCACAAGTCGGCGGGACACGCGGTGATCTTCATCTCCGGGAGCCCCGACTACCTCGTGCGCAAGATGGCCGAGCGCTACGAGATCACCGATTGCATCGGGACACGCTACCTCCTCGACGACTACGACCGGTACACCGGCGAGATCGAGCAGATGTGGGACTCGGACAGCAAGAACGCCGCGGTCGCCAGGTTCGTTCGCGAATACGACATCGATCTGGCAGCGAGCTACGCCTACGGAGACACGATGGGCGATCGGTCGATGTTCGAGCTCGTTGGGAACCCGGTTGCGATCAACCCGACGCGGGAGCTTCTCACTCACATGAACGAGGACCAGCAGCTGCGCAAGAAGGTGAAGATCGCGGTCGAACGGAAGGACGTGGTGTACCTGCTCGAGCCCGGCGTAGAGACGTTCCGCGCCTACGGACCGGAGCGTTGACTCTGTCTGCCGGGCTCATGGAGGCGGGCCGCTCGTCCCGCGAACTGAGAGGTGATGCGAGAGCACGAGACGGGTCGGGTTCTGCTGGTGCGGCCGCGCGATCGTTGCAATGGCCAGGCGCGCCGCTTCCGCGCCGAGGCTCGCGGCCGGAACCGCCACGGTGGTCAGCGGCGGGTTGGTGTACCGAGAGAGATAATCGTCATCGAACCCGACGATCGACAGATCGCCGGGTATGCGCAATCCGGCCTCCTTGGCCGCCTGCATAGCCCCGTAGGCGATCACATCGTTTCCGGCGAAGATCGCGGTCGGCCGCGGTCGCTGCGCGAGCAGGGTCTCGGCGCCGCGGTACCCGCTCTCCTCCGAGAAGGAACCTTCCGCCTCCGGCAGGGAGCCGTCGGCGACCTGCGCCTCGCTCCCGCTGATCGCGTCGAGATAGCCGCGCCTGCGTTCGGCCGCCGCGGGAAAGTCGAGCGGCGCATGGCTGATAAAGGCAATCCTTCTGTGCCCCAGACCGACGAGGTGCCCGACCGCCTCGCGCGCGGCCACGCGATTGTCCACGTCGACCTCATCGACCTGACGGGCGGGGAAACTTCCGATCACGACGGTGGGGTAGGCGCGCTCGAGCAATCGTTCGAGTGCTTCATCGTGATGGTGCGGGTTGATCAGGATCACGCCGTCGACGTCGTCCTCGTCGATCAGCTCGCCATAGTCGGCGCCGCGCATGCCAACCTGCTGCAGAACGAGCTGGTACCGGTGTCTGTTGAGCACGCGGCTGATTCCGTCTATGAGCGGCAGGACGAACGAGTCGGCGAAGGGTGAGCGGGGATGGCAGATGAACACCCCGACGGCGTGGTGCCGCGTCATCGAGAGGCTGCGGGCCTGCTCGTTCGGAACGTATCCGAGCTCGCGCGCGGCGCGCAGCACGCGCGCGCGTGTCTCCTCCGAGATGACGGTCCCGGCCGTATTGTTGAGGACGAAGGAGACGGTGGTACGGGAAACCCCGGCACGTTCGGCTACGTCTCTGGCTGATACCCCTCGTTTCATACCCCTACTTCGACGAGAACCCGACAAACCCCTTCACGTAGTACTTCTGGAGCAGGATAAACACCAGCAGCGGAACGAGCGTCGTCAGAACCGCGGCGGAGGTGAGGATGCCCCAGTCGACATGGTACTGCCCTCGCAGCAGCGGAATGCGCTGCGTGGCGACCAGTCGGTCGGGATGATACACCGTAATGAGGGCGAGAAAGAAGTCGTTCCAGACCCAGGTGAACTGGAGCGCGAACACCGAGGCGAGGCCCGGCCAGCTCATCGGGAGCACGACGCGAAAGAAGGTGTACAGCGTCCCGGCTCCGTCGATCCTCGCGGACTCCTCGATTTCCATCGGCAGGGTGGAAAAGTAGCCGCGGAGAAACAGAACGATCCACGGCATGCCCCAGGCACAGTGCGCGACGATCAGCCCCCAGTAGGTGTTGATGAGGCCGAGCCCGTTGAGGATCTGGAAGAGCGGCACCGCCACCATGTGCTGCGGAATCGCGAGCAGGAGGATGATCGTGATGAACATCGTCGTGCGCAGCGGAAACCGGAACCGCAGGAATCCGTACGCCGCCATCGATCCGAGCAGCATGGGAACGATCGTCGCGGGCACGGTCACGATAAACGAGTTTCCGATCCCCTGCCCTATCGGCATCGTGTCGTGCGCCCAGGCCCCCAGGTAGTTGCGCAGCGACATGTTGCGGATGTCCACGTTCCACCAGCCCCGGACGACCTCAGCGAACGGACTCACGGAGGTGACGATGACACCGAGAAACGGGATGAGCCAGACGACGGCAAAGGCGTAGGCGAGGACGTACTGCGTCGCTCGTCCCGGTGTGATCCGTTTCATGCACCTTCCCCCTTCCGTTGTCGTTTGAGCAGCCACAGCCCAACGACGAGCGTGAACATGCTCAGGATCGTCGCGACGGTGGCCGCGAGATTGTGATCGAGACGCCTGAACGCATACCGGTACATCTGGAGAGACAGTACCATCGACGAGCCCCCCGGACCGCCCTCGGTCGCGGCGTACACGATGTCGAAGATCTTGATCTCCCAGAGCAGCGTCATCGCGACGACCACGGAGGTCACCGGAGCGAGCATGGGTATGGTGATCCGGAAGAACTTGGTGAGCACGCTCGCGCCGTCGACATCCGCTGCCTCGTAGAGCTCTTTGGGAATCGTCGAGAGACCCGAGGCGTGCATTGTCAGGCTGAATCCGGTCCAGAGCAGGATCGAGCCCAGGATCAGGGCCGCGAGCGACGTCTGCGGATACGCGGTCCACGTTCGGGTCACCAGCCCTTCGGATCCGAGCGACCGCAGGAGATGCGGCACGATACCGGAGCTCGCGTCAAAGAGAAACCTGATGATCACGCCGCCGACGATCATCGGCACCACCATCCCTATGAAGATGATCGCCTTGATGACCGGCCCGCCGATGATATTGTGCAGCAGGTTTGCCAGGATGATGCCGAGCAGCAGGGTGATAGGGAGATGGACGATGATCCACAGGCCGTTGTGGATGAGCGACCCCCACGGCGGGCTGCGCCCCGGAAAGCGGTCAACGTTGATCGTATCCTCGTGGGTCAGCACGGTGATGAAGTTCCGCAATCCCACGAAGGTCCCGTCCGCGTCGAGGAAACTCAGAACGAGCGTCGCCACGGCGGGATAGATGATAAACACGCCCATGATTGCCACGGCCGGGAGCACAAACACGGCCGCCGAACCGAGCTCCGCCTGACGTTTCGTCATGGATACCTCCAGCGCCACAAAAATGGCCCCAAGCAGTCGCAAGACGGCCCGGGGCCTCGGTCATCCCTCAACGACCGGCTTATCTCGCCTGATCGAGCCGGCGAAGGACGTCGCCAAGCTGATCCGGCTGGACCCACAGAAGCTTCAGCTGGTCCCAGAACGTGGGCTGCCAGTCGCCGCCTATCGTGTCGTCCAGGTCCGGAACGGTCGTCTCCATTCCGGCGACGACCGCGGCGACGGCCTGGTCAGGCTCAGGATAGACGCTGGACGGGATGTCGTTGCGGATAATCAGCTTTCCGCCGGTCTCCGCCCGGATCCGCTGCCCCTCCTCGCTCAGCAGGAAATCCGCAAACCGTCGGGCCAGTTCCTGCTGATCCGAGTACTGCGGGATGAAGAACGTGTCGGGCCCGGTCACGATGGCCGTAGCTTCAGGCAGCGGGAAAACACCCAGATCGCCCGCGTCGTCGACCATGCCGGTGATCCAGTTCCCCATGAAGTAGAGCCCATAGTCTCCGGTCCACCATAGCTCAACCGCCTGTGTCCACTCGATCGGATCGCTGAAGGCGCCGGCCTCGAGCAACGGCACGATCCGGTTCTCAAACACCTCCCGCACCCGCGAGCTCTGCCAGTCGACCGCTCCGTCGATCAGATCGAGCTGCAGCTGCGGGCCGCCGTAGGCGATCAGAAAGTGCTCGGTCACGTCGGTGATCGGCCAGCCGACGCCGTTTCCGGTCGCGATCGGGTTCTGCACACCGGAAATCCCGCCGATCTGCTGGAGCAGCTCGGTGAACTCGTCCCACGATGCCGGCTCGGAGAGACCGTGCTCGTCAAAGAACGACTCACGGTACCAGAAGCCGGGCTTGGCGACCATGGTGAAGGGGACGCCGGCTACCTTCCCGCCCGTGGTGATCGCGGGGGGTACGATGTTCGCCTCGTGCCGGTTCCACACCTCGGAAAGGTCGATCGCGTGCTGCGGATTCTCCCGGATCCACCAGTCCCACATGAAGATCACGTCTGCGAGCGTCTGCCCCGCCTGGAACTGCGCGGGCAGCACCGACGCCAGGTCCTCGGCGCGATAGGTCAGGTAGCGAATCCTGACGTTCTCTCGCTGCTCGAATGCCTCTACGACCGGGCGGAACTGGTCGAGCTCCTCCCCGGACCACGGAACAGAGACATTGAGCGTGGGTACGGTCTCCTCGACCGCCCCGGCCGCGAATCCGGTCGACGCCACGATCAGCGTCGCTGCCACGATGAATAACACCTTACGCATATACCCTCCTTACAGTAAACCGTGTTTAGTAAACCGTAATGAGTAAATATTACTGTGTTTCGGGATGGAGTCAACCGTTTCGTCGATGCTCTGCAGGCTTTTCGGTCTTACAGCCGGAGGAAAACCTCGGCCTTCTGGATTGCCGCCTCGACCTCATCCTCGATATCGTCGAGATACGTCTCGTCGATGCCGAGCGCATTCAGTGCGTGATCGTTGGCTCGCTCCGGATACCGATCGCCGGAGAAGCCAATCTCGGCAATGGTGACGAAGTAGATCGCGACATGTGTCGTGTTCACGATATCTGCGTACTGACCCTGGTACTCGGACGGTCGCACCTGGTACTTGATGGTATCGAGGATGGCATTGCCGAGCTTCCACGCCTCGCCGATACGGACGCCCACGAAGGTATGGTCGAACCCGAAGACCTTGCGCTCAGCGGCGCAGAGCGGAATCTTCTGCCGGTCGGCGATGCTCATCGCTTCGACATACTGATCGCTGAGCACGTTATTGAGCGGGATCTTGCCGATACCGTGCAGCAGCCCGGCGATGAAGTACTCCTCGAGCTTCGATGAGTCGATCCCCCGCTTTCGGGCGATGAGCTTCGCGGTGACTCCCACCCCGAGCGAGTGCCTCCAGAACGCCTGCGGGTCGAGCGCGCGAAACTGTGTCTTGCGGCCGAACGTGTCGATGACGGCGGAGCTGAGCGCGAGGTTCTTCACGGTGTTGATCCCGAGCATGATGATCGCGCGCACGAGTGAGTTGACCTTTGTCTGCACGCCGTAATAGGCAGAGTTGATGAGTTTGAGCACCTTGGCCATGAGAACCGGGTCGAGGCTTATCACCTGGTTCAGGTCGACCGGAGAGGTCGCCGGGTTGTTCGCGATCTCCACGACCTTGGTGACGGTGACCGGAAGGGCGGGCATCGTGTTGATGTACTTTTCGATCTTCTGCAAATGCGCTTCGCTGCTCATGAGGAAGTGTCTCCCGCATCCGGATTGTTCCGCATCTGACGCAACTGTTCAAGCACGACGCCCACCCGGTGTCGGAGAGCCTTGCCGATGCCGACATCCGGATGGTAGGTGGACATCTGTCCTATATAGCTGAGCGTATCGCTCAGGCGTCTCGGCGTCAGCGGCACGGGCGTCGCGTCGGCATCGCGAGCGTAGCGGGCGCCCCCACGGTGCAGGCCCGGACGACCGGCGAGTCGCGCACGCAGGTATTCGAGCTTCAGCCGTTCTTCGCTGGCCATATACTGCTCGCGCTTGCCGGCCGGCAGCGCGCCCGCCATGGTGGACAGGTAATCGAGCAAGCCGGCAGGCCCGGGCGTCGCCGGCTTCGGTTCGGGTCCGGGTGGCCGACCTTCCACCGGTAGTTCGGCCGGAGCTTCCGCGAGCAGATCGTCGATGGTTGGAACGCGCTCGTCCTCGTCGACCGACTCGTCCTCCTCGGCGGAGTCGACCTCGCCGAACTCGATCTCCGGTTCCTCTTCAGGCTCGAAGTCGCCGTCCTCCACGAGCTCGAACTCGTCCGGAACGTCCGCGAGCGGCACCTCCGGCTCCGGCTCGGGCTCGGGCGGGCCCGGCGGTGAATAGGGCTCGGGAGTCATCGACGGCTGATACGGCGGCACACCGGTGTCGGGGGGCCGGGCGTCGGGAGTGCTGGCGTCGGGAGCGCGGGCAGCAGGCGCCCGCGGCGGTGCGGGCGGGGGAGCGGTCTCAGAGGACGCCGGCGGAGGAGCCGGTGG
>SKQU01000257.1 GCA_007118855.1 Spirochaetaceae bacterium | reverse complement strand
GCGTTGCGAACGGCTCGGGCTCCTTGCCGCCGCGGCTCGGGTCGAGTACCTTTGCAGCCAATGTCAGTCACCGCGACCGCTCCGGCACGCGAGTTCCATCTGCCGCACCTGCGCGAGTACGACACGTCGAGTCCGCTGCGGTGGGTCGCGTCGCACACGGTGCAGTACTGGTGGCTCCCGGCTATCCTGGTCGTCACGTCCATCGTCAATAACTGGGCGTACGGGAACGTACCGCTCAACGTGGGTCGCGGGTTCGACGTGGTCTCCCGGCCCGACTGGGGCTGGAACGAGCTGCTCCTGGTGGCCGCGGTAGTGGCCGGGTCCGCGGTCCTGCAGGGCGTCACCGGCCTGATGCGCAATCTCGCGGTCGAGCTTCTCGCGCAGCGGATCGAGCGCGACAGCCGGGAGGAGCTCTATGTGAACCTCCTGGGCAAGAGTCAGAGCTTCCACGCCTCGCAGCGCGTGGGCGACGTGATGGCCCGCGCGACGAACGACGTCAAGAACCTCAACATGATGTTCAGCCCCGGGGTGATGCTGATCGTCGACAGCTCGCTCGCGATCCTCGTACCCTTCGTGATGATCCTCGCGATCAACATCCGCTTCGGCCTCGTCCCCGTGTTCTTCCTCGTGCTCCTCGTGCTGACGGTGCGGGACTACAACAAGCGGCTCGTTCCGGTGAGCGTGGCGCAGCGGATGGAGTTCGGCGCGATGAACAGCAGCCTCACCGCGGCGATCAGCGGGATCGAGGTCGTCAAGGCGAACGTGCAGGAGCGTTATGAGCTTGACAAGTTCGCCGGCCGCGCGCGCGCCTTCCGTGATCACTTCGTTCGGCAGGGCGATATCCAGGCCCGCTACTGGCCGATGATGGCCTTTGCCGTATGCTGGGGGCTCGCGCTGCTGCACGGGCTGCTGCTCTGGCGTGCGGGGCTCGTCTCGCTCGGCAATGTCGTGAGCTTCATGGGCCTCTTTGGAACCTTCCGGTTTGCGACCTTCATCTCGCTCTTCTCGTTCAGCCTCGTTCAGATGGGCATCGCCTCGGCGGCGCGAATCCTCGAGCTCATCACTCGACGGACAAGCCTTGACCAGAACGTCGACGGGTACGACGGGAGGATCCACGGTCTCGTCGAGTTCCGCGACGTGAGCTTCGACTTCCAGGAGGGGGCCGACGCGGATGCCGAAGGCTCCGGGCGTGTGCTCGACCGGGTGACCTTCACCATCGACCCGGGCGAGACCATCGCGATCGTCGGGCAGACCGGCGCGGGCAAGACGACGCTCACGAGGCTCGTGAACCGGATCTTCGACGCGACCGACGGTGAGGTGCTCGTGGACGGGGTGGACGTGCGCGACTGGAACCTTGCGAGCCTGCGCAGCCAGGTCTCCACGATCGAGCAGGACATCTTTCTTTACTCAATGACCATCGCAGAGAACATCGCCTTCGGCCGGCCCGACGCGACCGACGAGGACGTCCGACGGGCCGCGGCGGAGGCCCAGGCGGACGAGTTCATCCGCTCGTTCGAGGAGGGCTACGACACGATGATCGGCGAGCGCGGGGTAACGCTTTCGGGAGGCCAGCGCCAGCGGCTCGCGATCGCCCGCGCCTTCCTGACCGATCCGCGCATCCTCATCCTCGACGACAGCACGAGCGCGATCGACAGCCGCACCGAAGATCAGATCCAGGAGGCGATGCGTCGGATCTCCTCCAATCGGACGACGATTCTCATTACGCATCGACTGAGCCAGATCCGGCGCGCCGACCGGATCCTGCTCCTCCGTCGCGGGCAGATGCTCGACATGGGTACTCATAACGAGCTCATGGAGCACAGCGATGCCTACCGGCGCATCTTTGCATACGTGTAGGAGTTGGCGTGGCGTTCATCCTTGACGGGCTCGAGACCGAATCCTACGACCGCACCTACCGCGACGCGGACCTCATTCGTCGGATCGTGACATACTTCGCTCCTCATGCGAGGGCGATGGTGGTCGTTGCCGTGATGCTCGCGCTCGCCTCACTCTTCAACGCGCTCGCCCCCATCGTCATATCGCGCGCGATCGACACGGTCGCCGAACGTGAGGGCTTGAGTCACATCGTGTTGATGGGCGCGATCGTACTCCTCGTCGGAATGCTCGCCTGGCTGTTCAACTTCGTGCGTCAGCGGGTCGCCGCTCGCGTTACCGGCGATGTGGTGCTCAACGTGCGTACCGACGTCTTTTCGCGGGCCGTCTCGCACGACATGAGCTTCTTCGATGAGACGCCGGTCGGGAAGATCGTGAGCCGGGTCACCTCGGATACGCAGGACTTCTCGAACACGGTCGTCCTCACCCTCGACCTGCTGAGCCAGATCCTGCTCGTCGGAATGCTGACCGCCTACCTCTTCACGGTGAACTGGTGGCTGACGGTCGTACTTCTCGTTATGGCGCCGCTCGCCGCGTGGATCGCGCTGAGCTTCCGCAAGCTCGCGCGTCGAGTGACGCTCGACGCTAAACGCGCGACGGCGACGATCAACGCGCACATGCAGGAGAGCATCGGTGGGATCGCCGTCGCCAAGGCGTTCCGGCAGGAGGGTCGGCTCTACGACGACTTCTCGGGGGCCAACGCACTTGCCTATCGCGTGGGGTTTCGCCGGGGAGCCGTGCTCAACCTCATCTTCCCGGTCGTCGGGATCGCCGCCGGCGTGGGGACCGGCATCATCGTCTTCCTCGGCGGCTTCGGTGTCACGACCGCGCCCACGCTTTCGGTTCCCTTCGCCGCCGCGGTCTCGGGCCTCCGGCAGATGAGCCCCGGCGAATGGTACCTCTTCCTCCAGGCGGTCGGGTTCTTCTGGTGGCCGGTTCTCGGCATCGCGAGCTTCTTCTCGCAGTTCCAGGACGGTCTGAGTGCCGCCGAGCGCGTGTTCGCGCTCATGGACGCCGAATCGACCGTGCAGCAGAATCCGCAGACCGCGCCGGTCCAGGAGCTCAACGGGAAGATCACCTTCGACCACGTGCGCTTCGCCTATTCGTCGAAGGAGATCGTCCTTCCGGATCTGTCGATCGAGTTCCCGGCCGGAAGCACCGTCGCGCTCGTCGGGCACACCGGCGCGGGCAAGACGTCGATCGTTCGCCTTGTCACGCGATCCTACGAGTTCCAGGACGGTTCGATCCTCGTCGACGGTCGCGACATCCGCGCTCTCGACCTTGACTCGTACCGCCGGCGGATTGGCGTCGTGCCGCAGACGCCCTTCCTGTTCAGCGGCACGGTGGAAGAGAATATCCGTTACGGACGGCCCGACGCCACGGCCGAGCAGCTACGGTACGCGGCTTCGCACGTGGGCTCCGGCGACTGGCTCGCCGATCTTCCGAACGGGCTTTCAAGCGAGGTCGGCGAGCGGGGAAACTCCATCTCTCTCGGTCAGCGGCAGCTCGTCGCGCTCGCCAGGGTCCTCCTCCAGGACCCCGCCGTCTTCATCCTCGACGAGGCGACCGCAAGCGTCGATCCCGTGACCGAAGCGCAGATCCAGGAGGGCCTCGACTCGGTCATGGCCGGGCGAACCGCAATCGTCATCGCGCACCGGCTCTCCACCGTACGCCGAGCCGACCGGATCATCGTGCTCGAGCAGGGGCGGATCATTGAGGAGGGCACCCACGACGGCCTCCTCGATGCAGGCGGTCACTACGCCGACCTCTACAACACCTACTTCCGCCACCAGTCAATCGAGTACATCGAAGGTGCCTTCGCCGACGGCGCCGAGGCTCCGGCCGGCTGACCGGCGCAATGTGACCACCGCTCCACGCGATTGCCGCACGAGTGCCGCCTGTGAGAGAATCACCCGGGGGATGCGCCATGATTCGATCACAGTGCCGCTTCTGCCGGGACTCCTACGCGAGCTCAGGGATCGCGCGCCATGTCTCGGCGTGCAAGGCTCGCCAGGGAGCGGCAGTGCGTGGTGGTTCCGGCGAGACCGACCTCTTTGAGCATCTGGTGGTGACCGACGAGGATCGCCTGGGCTACCGGCTCGATCTGCTCGCGGCGCCGGGAACGACGCTCGACGACCTCGACGTCTTTCTCCGCGATATCTGGCTCGAGTGCTGCGGTCACCTGAGCGTCTTTCGCGTGGGCGGACAGACCTACTCTTCGTACGAGGATGACTGGGGTTTCTACGATTCGAGTGCCGACGTCGAGCTGTCATGGCTCCCGGTCTCGACGGAGATCCGCTACGACTACGATCTGGGCACTTCCACGGGGCTGCGCATCAAGCGTCTCTCGCCGCTTCGCCACGGCCGCTCCGGTGCTCGCGTGGTCCTCGCCGCCCGCAACGAGCCGCCGGTCCTCGAATGCGCCTGCGGCTCTGAGGCGATCGTCGTCAACCGGTACTCGGAGTGGGACGACGACTGGGTGTTCTGCGCGAAATGCCTGGAGCAGGCCGACGTCGATTTCGAGGCGCTCGCGCCGCTGACCAACTCCCCACGGATGGGAGTCTGCGGGTACGATGGTCCGGGTTCCGACCCGCAGGGCGAGTACGTCTCGAGACCCGAGGCCGAACGTATCCTTGGTGATCTCCCGGGCCATATTGAGCAGGAGACTCTGGACCACGGACCCACTGCGGAGCGCATGGCGATCGTCGCCGAGTACCTGAGTCGCCTGGAGGAGCCGGCAAACCTCCCCTCTACGAACGCCGCGGCGAGATTCATCAACCGCAACGTGACGCTCTTCGCCTCCGCCCTGCGGGATTTCGTCACGTCCGCGCTCGAGCCGGACTGGGAACCGCCTGAGGCGGGTCGCCACGCGCGGCACGTATACGCGCTCTACCTCTACGGGCAGCTGCCGGACGCCGAGCTTTTCACCGCGCTCGTGGGAACACTGAGAGAAGGCTCGCCGGTGGTGAAACGATTCGGCGATGCGTTTGATCTGATCGAGCCGTGCTCGGCACTCTTCGCCTCTCTCTGTCGTGAGGATCCGGCGCTCCTCGCCCGCGCGGCCGCGGACGACCGGTTTATCGTGTCCGGACGCGGGTGCGCGATCCGCGCGCTTGCCACCCTCCATCTCACGGATCTGCTCGATCGCGATGAGGCGGTGAAGCATCTCGAAGGTCTGGCCGACCCGGTGGTCGCGTCCGGAGACGGCTTCCTCGGCCGTATGCTTGCAGAGGCGATCTGCGCCGTTCATCCCGAGGACATCATCCGCGTGGTCCAGCGTCTCGACCGCGAGGGACTTCTCGACAATGCGCGGGTGGACTATCTCGCGCGGGTTCGTGACCTGCTCCAGAAGCCCGGCGAACGCTACGGATTGCGCGAGGAGCTCGAGGACAGCTACACCCTGCTCGACGACCCGGTTCATGTGCTCGAGATCGTGCTTGCCGAGGAGTACGTTTTCCCTGAGCCGGCTCCCTTCCCCTTCGCTCCGGAATATACGCCGCCTGCCGCATTCGCCGGGCGCCCGCCGTCCGGGCTTGAGGCTCGCGAGGACGGGGCGGTGGTACGAAGCAGCAAGAAGGTGGGACGAAACGAACGGTGCCCCTGCGGCTCGGGCAAGAAGTACAAGCACTGCTGCGGGGGGTGAGCGGCGGCGCTATTCTTCTCACGTCTCCTGCAACCGCAGTCCCAGGATCGCAGCGCCTGCGAGCAGGACCGCGAAGGTGACCAGCATTGCCTCCACGCTCCAGATGCTCGCGATCGCGGTGAGCCCCGCGGCGACGAGGGTGAAAATACCGATCATCGTGTTGGAGAGCGACACGTAGAGCGGGCGCTCGGAGTCCGGGGCGAAGTCAAGGAGATAGGTCTTGCGGCTCAGGCGTGCCCCCGCGTGCGCGACGACCTGGATCATCAGCAGGACCGAGAAGCCGAAGACGTTGCGGATCGCCTCCGGCCAGAAGGGGAAGCTCAACATGAGCGCGATGTTGGCGATGCCCAGGAGCGCGACGGCGATCATCATCGACCGGCTCGACCGGTCGCTGAAGCGGCCCCAGAACGGGCTGCTCACGACGTTTGCGATCCCGGCCGCGACGACCACGACGCCAAGCGAGGCGACCTGGTCGCCGATCTCGGTTCGCCCCAGGACGATGAAGAACGGTTGAGCGAGCGGGATTGCCATGAGGAGGCCCCGCGTGAAGATGAAGCGGCGCAGGTTGGCGTCGGAGCGGAAGTAGGTCCACGCCTGCCTGATCTCGGAGAGCGGCGTTCGGCCCCCCTCGGTTGCCCCGTCGGCTTCCCGAATCCGGGCAAAAAGCGCCGCGGCGATGAGCCAGAGCGCGGCTGCAGTCAGGATCAGCCAGAAGTAGTTCGACGCGCTTTCGCCGGAGCGCACGAGCGCGAAGAGCCAGACACCGGCGCCGAGCGTGAGCACGCCGCCAAGGCTCGACCGCAGCGCGAGCATCTGGCCACGGCGCCCCTTGGGAATGGTCTTGGCGACGACGTCCTTGAAGGAGAGACTGGCCACACCGCTTGCCACGTTGAAGAGCGCGACGAGCGCGAGCACCGCGAAACCGGCCGCGAGCCCGGAGAGCGAGAGCACCACGAAGGCCATCGCGACGAGGCTTGCCGCCTGGACGAGCGCGGGCACGACCCAGAACCACTTGCGCACCGGGTAGGCCCGGATCTTCGCTGAGACGAGGAGCTGCGGCAGGAGCGACCCGGCGTCCTTGATGGGAACAAGGGCGCCTGAGATCGCGCTCGGCACGCCAAGCGAGGTCAAGATCCACGG
>SKQU01000342.1 GCA_007118855.1 Spirochaetaceae bacterium | reverse complement strand
GCAAACCCGCTCAAACCTTACACCGGCTCCCACTCGCAGAAGCTCTCCCCCTAAAAGAAGATCCCCCGCACAAGTAAGAGTCGTTCTCTCTTCCCTTCCCTCTACATGACAAAGATCACTGTGGCGCCGGTCTTTCTTGCAGCCATCTTGCTGCCCAGAGCCAACTAGCTCCATCTGGAGCGGACTGTAAACCTACCACAAAGCAAGGCCCTGTGTCAACAGCGAGCGATGCGTCCGCGCCATTCAAGCCCGCCTGATCCCTCAGGCGTGAGAGCGGAATATAGCGTTCCGGGATACGACTGTCAAGCGCTTCTCACACGGTTCCCACTCGCCTTCTGGACGCGCTCTGACGGCCCTCCAGGAGCAGTTGGACGAGATCCACGAACCCGGCGGCGGACTCGCGCGCGCAGACATATGCCGGCGGGCTGCTCAGGTCCGTCAGAAAGCGCTCTATGTTCGCGACTGCCACGGAGAGCTCGAAGGCGGCGAACATGGGCTCGTCGTTGGGAGAGTCGCCGCAGAACAGGACGCGCCGATTCGCTTCCCGATCGCCGATGTCGTGCCCGAAACGCTCGGCGAGGAAGTGGCGTGCCATCGAGAGCTTGTCATAGGCGCCGAACCAGGCGTTCACATGGATGCTGCTGACTTTCGCACAGGCGCCGTGTCGCTCGAAAAAGGACCTGACTCGAGCCGCGACATCGAACCCGAGCAGTGGAGGTTCCTCACGAAAATCGATCGCGACGTCGAAGAGGCGGCAGAACTGATCCTTCGCCGGTCTGGTGCCCGGTATGGAGTCGTAGACGCGCCGGGCGATCTCGTTGAGTCGTTCCCGGTTCTCCTCGGGCGGAGGAGCGGCCGGATGATAGACGGTGCGACGATGCTCGCCATCGAGGTAGAACGCGAAGGCGCCGTTCTCGCCGACGACCCCGCAGACCGGCCACTGGCGACAGATCAAGTCGCACCAGCCGGCCGGACGACCGGTCACCGGAACCACACCGATCCCGGCGTCGTGGAGATCCCAGAGCGCGCGGTACGATTCGGCCGGGAGCTTGCCGTTCACGGTCATGGTATCGTCGATGTCCGCGAGCACGAAGCGGATCTCCCGCAGGTCGGAGACGCGGAGCGCGCTGATCGGCTTCACTACGAAAGTGCCTTCCGCCTGCGCAGGAAGAGTACGAGGTATTGCAGGAACGAGCCGATCGACGCTGCGGCGGTCACTGCGAGCAGAGCGGTCATGCCCGTCGCGACCGCTGGAGAGATCCCGACTCCGAGCACCAGGATACCCGCGGCGGCGGATATGCCGTAGAACCAGGTCTTGAGCTTCCCGGCAACCCGTGCGCCGAGGGCGATGCCCTCCCGGTAGAGCATCATCCTGATGAGGATGATGCCGAACTCACGGTACAGGACGATCAGCAGAAACCACAGCGGGACGATCTCCGCGGTAAGCAGGCAAGTGAAATAGGTGACTTTCGCCACGACATCGGCAAAGGGGTCGAGGATCTTACCGACATCGCTGACCGTTCCCTGTCGTCGCGCGATCGCCCCGTCGAAGACGTCACTGAGCTCGATCAGGGCGAACAGCACCCACAACAGAACGATTCCGGTGGTCCGGAACTCATCCACTCTCGTTGTGAGGGCGAAAACGACCGCGAACAGCGGTGCGAGCACAAAACGGGAGGAGGTGAGCATGTTTGCCAGACCGACGCGGGCCATCTGTCCATCGTTGCAGGCGTGTGACGTGTTGTCAAGCGCGGGTGACCTTTGCGCGGGTGACCGTGGGCAATCGCGCCCTGGCCGCTCATTGACATCCGCCAGGGCCGAGGCTAGAGTTACGTCGTGCAGGGTCGCCCGATCGTCCGCAGCATCCTCATCACCGTCCTGATGCTCTTCCTCGCTCAGACGGCGCTGGCGGCGTTCGTGTGGACGATCTACGGTCTCGCCGCAGGTGAGACGGTCTGGTACCTGGTCGCAATGCCCGTGCTGCACGTGGTGGTTGGAGCGGTTCTGGTATCGCTGCGGAGCATGTTTGTCAACAGCGACACGGGTGAACGGCTGCGGCGGGTCAACTTCGCGAATGTACTCTCGCTTGTCCGCCTGAGCTCCGCGCCGACGGTGCTGTGGCTCGTGCTGCTCGCCCGCACCTACCGGGTGGGGCCGGTCGTCGTGCCGTTGACGGCACTCGTCTTCCTGACCGACCTCCTTGACGGCCAGATCTCCCGACGAACCCGCCAGGTCACGCGGATCGGGAGGTACCTCGACAGTTCGAGCGACTACACGGTCCTCCTGGTGGTCGCCGTCGCCCTGGTAGACTACCAGCTGATATCCGCATGGCTCTTCACGATCGTAGTCGTGAGGCTCGGTCTGCATCTGTTGGGACAGATTGTCCTGCTCATCGCCCGGGGCTGGCGCATACCCTTCCGCACCTCCTTCCTGGGCAAGGCGAGTGTGTTCGCGATCATGACACTGTTCGCGATATCCCTCTTGCGACTGATCGACGGGTTGCCGGCCTGGCTCACCGCGGTCCACAGCGGAGCCGAATACCTGACCGCGGCAATATGCGTACTGTCGTTGATCGAAAAGGTCTACGAGTTTGCCGTTGACGCAGCAACGACGCGGCACGGCCGCACCAGATGCCGCGAGTAGCTACGAGACCGCCGCCTTCCTGAGCGCAGGACGCAGGTGCTCGTACTCGTGACTGCGGAAGTACGTGTAGAGCACCCGGTAGCCGTCTCGGATGCGTTCCTGAAGGAGCTCCTGCAGTTTTCGGTCCATATCGCGGCGGCTCTCGAACGCGTAGACCTTCTCCCGTCCGGCGGTCAGCGCAGGACCCCAGTTGACCGCGAAGGTGTACGCCCAAAAAAGATGCCCTTGCCGATCATTGATCGAGTAGTAGACGATGCGATCATCGTGATCGGTGCGGTACAGGGTGATCATCATCTCGCCCCTAGTATCGTCGATGAGTCCGGTCTGCGTGAACACAAAAGCCGCCACGAGCCCCTATTCGCGGCGAAAGCGGGGCGTGCCGTGCGGTTCTACGAGCAGGCTGTATGTCCTGTGGACGTTGACGTGGGCGAGCTCCGGTTCCACCTTCACGAGGCGCACGAGCCCCCGATCGACCGCCGCGTCGAGCACGGGAGTGCCGTCGGCCGGCCCGCCACCGGCGGGGCCCACGTAGCGCACGAAGCGGTCCGCGCCCAGGAGGAACAGCTCCTCCGGCAGCTCGAGAAGCTCGAGCTCGGCTCTGAGGCCGGAGTCGGCGACGGAAACAACTACCGGCTGACCGATGGAGCCGTCTGTGATCCGCGCGACCTCCAGCGTCAATCCGGACTCCCGCACGGACAGGACGACGAAACGGGCAGGTGACACCGGCGTACGAACGGGCACGAAATCGCGCACCATCCATGCGCCGAGAAAAGCCATAGAACCGAGGATCAGGAGAACCGGTACGCCGGCGGCCTTCGGGAATCGCAGCCCGAGCAGTCCAAGAGCGAAACCGATGCCGGCGACCACCGGGGCGAGCCTGTGGTAGACGGCGGGCTCAGGCGGTGCAATGATCCCTGCCGCCGCTGCCGCGACTGCGATGGACAGGAACAGCCAGGCAAACGCCCATTTCCGCGACGCGACCCGTTCGGGTCGGCGGGTGTTACGCGTTCGGCGCGTCGCAGCCGCAAGCGCGCCCCCGACGGCGAACCCGCACAGCAGCGACCAGAATAAGGGATGGCGAAGCAGAAAGCCACCGTACGACATTGATCACAGGTCGTAGATGTCGGCGTACTTCTTCTTCAGGTAGTCGATGAAGGGCCGCGCCGACATCCGCTGGCCGGCAACCTCTTCGCACAGCTCGCGTGGGGTCCGGGTCCGTCCGACCGAATGAACGTGCGTGTCAAGCCATGCCTTGATCGGGGCGAGGTCGCCGTTGCGGACCCGGTTGTCCATGTCCGGGATGTCCTCTCGCAGGCGCGCGGTGAACTGCAGACCGTACACATTGCCGAGCGCATAGGTGGGGAAGTACCCTATGGCACCGCCGGACCAGTGAATGTCCTGCAAGACCCCATTCGCATCGTTGTCCGGCACGATGCCGAGCAGGTCCTGCGACTGTTCTCGCCACGCACGCGGCAGGTCGGCGACCTTGAGCTCGCGACCGACGAGCATCCGTTCGAGCTCGAACCGGAGGATGATGTGGAGGCTGTAGGTCACCTCGTCGGCCTCCACCCGGATGAGCGATGGCTCCACCCGGTTGATCGCCTTGTAGAATGATTCGAGGTCGACGCCTGAAAGCTGATCCGGGAACGCCTCCTTCATGACCGGGTAGAAATGGTGCCAGAATGCGCGGCTGCGCCCGACGACGTTCTCCCAGAACCGGGACATGCTCTCGTGGATCCCGAGCGATGCGCCCGACGCGAGGCGGGTGTCATGGTACCTGCGGTCGAACCCGAGCTCATACAGGCCGTGACCGGCCTCGTGGATCGTGCCGAAGAGGGCTGTGGGGAAGTAGTTCTCGTCGTATCTCGTCGTGAGCCGCACATCGTCGGCCCCCAGCGAGGTCGTGAAAGGATGCACCGAGCGGTCGAGCCTGCCGCGGCTCATGTCGAACTGGAGCGCGTCGAGGATCGTCCGGCTGAACGACTCCTGCCGGTCGATCGGGAAGGCCCTCAGCAACACGCTGTTGTCGACCTGACGGGCGGAGGTGATGTCCCTCACGAGCGGAACGAGCCCTTCGCGCAGCTCGCGGAATACGCGCGCGATCTCCGCCGTCGTCATCTCCGGCTCGTACTGGTCGATGAGCGCATCGTAGGGGTGCTCGGCGTACCCGAGCCGTTCGGCCACCTCGAGCGAGAGCTCGACGATCTCCTCCAGGTGGGGCTGAAACAGCGTGAACTGCGATTTTCGCCGAGCCTCCGCCCACACCGACTGCGCAACGGAGGTCACCCGCGCGATCCGCGAGACGAGGTCGGCAGGAAGCCTGGTCGCCTGCCGGAAATCGCGGTAGACCGCGCGCACGAGGCACCGGTCATCGTCGGCGAGGTTGGTCGACCCGAGCGGATTCTCGTCCGACGCGCCGAGTTTGTCGAGCAGATCGCCGATCTCGGGGTTCGTGTTCTTCTCGTGGACGATCGTCGCGAGGCCCGCCGCCTGTTCGGACCGCGCGTGCACGCCGCGCTCGGGCATGTAGACCTGCTGGTCCCACTCGAGCACGGCCTGGATCTCCTCGAGCGCCTTGATCTCGGCGTCGATCTTCTTCAACTGCTCCAGAGCTTTCTGCATCACATCCCCTCTTTCACTATCCGGCTCAGTGGTAATCGTAGACGCTGCCGCCGATGAACTCGCGCAGCAGGCTGTCTCCCGGTATCTCCTCTTCAGAGCTCACCGCCGGAATCCGCGCGAACAGCTCGATGATTCGATCCGCGCGCTCGAGCGCATCGCGCTTCTCCTCGTCACCGGCGAGATGCTCGACGAACCGGGGGAAGCTTCGTTCCAGGCGCGCCTTCATCAGCGGCAACTCGCTCGGCATGAAGCTGTTGACGATCACCTCCGCGTTCTTCAGTCGGGAGACAATATACCTGAGTTCGGCCCGTCGCACCAGATACCAGTGCCGCAACGTCTGCTCCGGGTTGTAGTTGCGGAACTGCATGTCGCGGACCATTCGACGCAGCATCCTGACGTCGGTCCACCGGATGAATCTCCCGGAGTCGTCCTTGACCTGCGCAAGCGTCTCTATGTAGAGCTTGAACGTCTCCGCCTCCGGGATCGACTCGGTCATGGGCCCGTAGAAGCCGTGCAGCGAGTCGATCAGGATGATGTCGTTGGGCCCGAGCGCGATCGTCCGGGAAATCCCGTCGCGATGGCCGGTCCGGAAGTCGTACCTGGGGATGTCGACGGTCTCCCCGGCGAGCAGGCGGCGCAGGTGATCGTTGAGGAGCTCGAGGTCGAGCGCCTGCGGCGTCTCGAAGTCGTAGTCGCCCCACGAGTCCACGGGGTGCGAAGCGAGATCGAAGAAGTAGTTGTCCACGTTGAGCGGAACCAGACGTCGGTCCGGGATCGAATCCGCGATCTTGATCGTCGTCGTCGTCTTGCCCGAGCTCGACGGTCCTGCAACGATCATGACCCGCACCTCGTCGAGCCGATCGGCCAGCGCCGCTCGTGCAGCCTCGATTTCCCGGCCGTAGAACGCCTCAGACAGTGCGACGAGATCGGCGTACCGGCCGGACTCCACATAGCCCCGGATCCCGGCCAGGCTGTGGCACTCGTGATCGACGGCCCAAGAGAGCGTCTCCCACAGCTTGCGGTAGGGTATATTGTCCGAGCTGTAGGTGAGGCTCTCCCGCCCGGCACGCTTAAGCGCGTGCTCGTACCGGTACACGATGTAGGCCTTCGCCGTCCGGGCGTGCCCACGCTCTATCAGGACCTTTTCTACGGCATCCTGGACCTCTTCAACCGTGGGATACTGGTCAAAGCCGGAGTAGAATGCCGCAAGCCGTTCGACAACCTCGCTGGTGACCTCCTCGGCGGTCGCACGGTCGCGACCACCTACCGCTACTGCGGCGCGCAGAACCGCAAAGGTGATCTTCTGCGGATCGAACGGGACGACACGGCCGTCGCGTTTCACGATGTGGGTGATCATCTCTGCTCCCGGTACCAGTGTAGCCTCTGCGGGTGGTTCGCGCCAGCCGCGCACG
>SKQU01000040.1 GCA_007118855.1 Spirochaetaceae bacterium | reverse complement strand
GGGGCCGCTGACGGCCGTCGCCGTCTGGGCCGGTGTGTTCGCGGGGGTCATCGTCCTGGAGTCGGAGGTGCCGCGCTACCGCAGAGCGCTCCGGTGGGCGCTCGTCGTGCTCGCGGGATTCGGCGCGCTCGTGCTCGTCGCGGACATGGTCATCATACCGCTCTCCGCCTATCTGCTCTGGTTCGAGCTCGTCCCGGAGGGCAACGCCCGGGGCGCCGTCTCCTTCGTCTACGTGATGCTCGCGGCGTACGGATCGGCGCTCTTCGGGGCAACCGTCACGCGGCGGCCCCTTGCGGCGGTCGCCGCGTACCTCGCGTGGCTGAGTTTCCTCTCGATCCCCATCCTCGGTCGCAGCGAACCCATGCTCATCCTGCTCGGCGCGTCGGTAGTGGTCGTCGTAGCCGCCGTGGTCCGGGGCAGACCGCTTCGCCCGGCGGTGCGGGCAGGGAGCCAGGCGGTCGTGCTCCTCGCGCTCGCGGTGCTCGCGGCGGCAGGACTCGCCGGCATCACCTCGCCGCAGGGGAGCCGTTTCGTAGACCGTGTTCTCAGCCCGCGATTTCGCGAGATCGTCGTATCGGTCTTCCCGAGCTTCCCCATCATGTACGACATCCCCGGGTACGGGTTCCGGCTGCCCACCGAAGACATCGGCCGCTCGCCGGTACTCTCCAACCGCGCGATCTTCCGGGTGTCGGGCGTGGAGATGGAGACGATCTACCTGCGCACCGAGGTCTTCCACCACTTCAGCGGCTCGTCATGGGCCGTATCGGGCTCGCTCGAGGCCGAAGCCGAGCCGGAGGTCGTCCTCGAGGCCGACGAGCCGGGAGGGCCGGCTCTTCTGGAGGTGATCGCGCGGACGGAGTCGGCGCCGACGAGACAGATACCCGCCCGTCGCGTGGAAGTTACGGTTCTCGCCGATTTCTACTCGGTCGTTCCCCACACGCTCGACACGGTCGCGGTGGGGATCTCGGGGCGCGAGCGCCTGCGTCTGCGCCGGTCGGGCGAGACGCTCGGATACCACCTCGTTGATCCGCTCCTGTACGGAGACCGGGTAACGCTCTACCGCGAGCCGCGGCGGGGGGACGCCGAGCCGCCGGACGACCTCTATCTCGACGTGCCCGAGCGGGTACGGGAGGATCTGGCCGATCTCGCCGCCGGGCTGCGGGACCCTGACGATGCGCGGACGATCGTCAATACCCTCCGCTTCCTGAGGGAGGAGTTCGAGTACACGCTCGAACCGCCGCGGCCGGCCGACCAATCGCGGTTCGTTACGGCATTTCTGGAGGAACACCGACGTGGGTACTGCGTCCACTTCGCTACGGCCTTCACGATGCTGAGCCGCATGCAGGGCATCCCCACGCGGTATGTCACCGGCTTTCTCGTACAGCCGCCGACTCCGGAGGAGTTCGCCACCGGATTCGAGATGTTCGACGACGTCACGGTTACCGGGTACAGCGCCCATGCCTGGGCTGAAGTCTGGCTCCCGGAGATCGGCTGGCGGATCGTGGAGGCGACCCCGCCCATGCAGCCGGTCGGCTATGAGAACACGTTCTTCGACCGCTACGCCGCGATCAGGGACGAGGGACGAACGGTCATGCAGCTTCGGGAGATCCTTCGCCAGGATCTCCGCGATGAGCCCGACGGGCCCGGGTTCCGCATCGATCTGCCCGCCCTTTCGCTCTGGGTCCTGGTGGTTCCGCTGATCGGCCTTGGGGGAGCCGGCCTGATAGTGCTCCTGCGCCGCAGAGACACGGGTCGACGGTTCCGCGCTACGGTGCGACAGCTTCGCGACCGCAGCGTTCGGGCGGGCTTTCCGCCGCCCGAACGCGTCGGATGGACGGGCTGGGCGGATGCGAGGAACGGGCACGCCGCCCGGGTGGCGGACATTGTGCTCTCGGTCTGCTTCGGCGAGCGCCCCCCGACCCGTCGCGATCTGCGGTTCCTGCGCCACTGGCACCGGTGGTATCTTGCGCGCAGACGGTAGGCGATCGCGCGCGCCGACCGCCGCGGACATCACGGCGCGTGGCGAAGGAGCTTGCCCACGCGCCCTGTTAGCCCTATCCTTGCCTTGAGATATGGAGAACGAAACAGCAAACGGCGTCCTCACGGGCGTCGAGGAACTCATCAGCAATATTCGCAGCGTCGTCTCGGTTGATCCGGTCAGGCTCGAACACATGGTCGCGGCGCATATCGCCGGAGGCCACGTCCTGCTCGCCGACAGCCACGGAGTGGGCAAGACGAGCCTCGCGCGGGCGCTTGCCGGGAGCATCGTCTGGGACGGTCACCGGGAGGCGCACGGGTCCAACGGGCGCGGTGGCTCCCGGGCGGTGGAGATGGAGGATTTCAGCCGTGTCCAGTGCACCGTTGATCTGCTGCCGCAGGATATCCTCGGGTACTACCGGATGAGCGGTGTCGCGGGTGACCTCGTGTTCAACAAGGGGCCGATGTTCAGCCACTTCGTCCTGTGCGACGAGATCAATCTCCTGACGCCGAAGACGCAGGGGAGCTTCTTCCAGGCGATGGAGGAGCAGGAGGTGACGATCGAAGGGTCGACCTACCGACTCGAGGACCCCTTCTTCATCATCGCAACGATGAACCTTCGCGGCTCGCACCTCTTCCCGCTGCCGGCGCCGCAGCTCGACCGGTTCATGGTCCAGCTCTCCATGGGGTACCCCACGGAGCAGAACGAACAGGCGATCGTCGCGCAGCACGGCCGAACCGACGGCTGGCAGGGGTTCCGGCCGGTCGTACGCGCCGGCGAGCTCCTGCGGTGGAAGGCCCTCGTCGACGACGTATACATCGACCCGGACGTGATACGCTATATCGTGGAGTGCGTACGGGCGACACGGGAGCACGCGGCGGTGCTCGTGGGGGCGAGTCCGCGAACCGGCGTCAAGGTCTCCCGCATGGCCCGCGCGCTGTCGCTCATCAGGGGCGAGACGTACACGACGGTCGATACCGTGAAGGAAGTCATGCCCGCGGCGGTGACGCACCGCCTGGTCATGAAGAACTCCGCGCAGGATCCCCGAACGATCGTCGACGAGGTGCTCGAGACTACCGTGGTGGAGGCGAACAGGAGCCGATCGTGAGCGCACCCGGACTGAAAGCGCAGATCGCCCGCATCGCCCGCTACTACCCCTTCACCGTGGCCGGAACGATCGTCTTCGCGATCGGCGTCGTCTTCGTTGCGAGGGGGGGAGCCCTCGGTGACGTGTACCGCACCTCGCTCGGAGTACTCGCGATCGGCCTGCCCATGCTGCTCGCGGTCGCGGGCCGCGCCCAGGCCGGCAGGTTCTCCGAGGTGGAAGCAGGGTGGCGGCCGTCACGGGATACGGAGTCGACGATGACCGCCCCGGACCGGTGCGGTCACGTGGAGATCAACGCCCGCGGTATCCAACCGTGGTTCTTCTACCGGCTCCTTGCCAAGCTCTCAGGCCCGCTCCAGGTGGGCAGCCGGACACGGTTCCACTTCCACGAAGAGCTCGCAACCGCGAGCGGCGATGTCGTGCGCGTGCCGCTCCCCTTCCCGCTCCCCGGCAGGGCACGGCTGACCTGTCGACTCGAGATCCGGGACATCTTCGGGATGACCCGCGCGGCTCTCGGGGCGCCCACGACCCGTGAGGTGGTCACGCCTGCTGCAATGCCTCGCGCGCCGCAACTGACGAGAATCGTCGCGGAGACCGGCGGTGAGGAGAGCACTCGGGTACGCAACCCGGAGGAAGAGCGGTACTACATGCGTGAATACATCCCCGGAGACCGCCTGCGCGACATCAACTGGAAGGCCTCGTCACGGATCCGGGAGCTGTTCGCAAGGGTCTCGCCGGAGACGCAGGAGCAGAGCCGGACACTGACGATCTACCTGCGGAACTTCGCCGACCCGAAGGAAACGTCGATCGAGGCGCTCGCTCACGGCGCCTACGTCCGCGGGTGGCTCATCGCCTTCCTCAGGACGGTGCTGCGAGAGGAGTCCGACGTTACGCTGCGGGTCATCACGGCACGGGGCACCTACACCTGCACGGACGAGGACGCGGTGGACAAGCTGTCTTGGGACCTTGCGGACCTCTGGCTCGATCCGGAGCCGGTCGGCCTGCCGGTCGATCCGACCGCGCGTCAGGTCGTTGTCTTCTCAACGCCCTTCGACACGGGATTCGACAGCTTCGCGGCCCGGCTCGAGCGAACGACCATCCAGCTCTTCGCGACACAGATGGCGAACACCGGCAACGGTATGCAGCCGGACGATACCGCGAACGAAGACCGCCTGGCGGTCTTCTTCGGCGGCAGCCTCGTCCCGGCCTCGCCGGTACGCCTGTTCACCAGAGATCGCGGCCTCGTCCGCACCTGTCCCGACGGCTCGGACATCGTAGAACAGGTCGGACTCCGCCTGGTGTGCGATCGCCGATCCTATGAGCGCTCCGGCGCAGAGGGAGGCTACCGATGATGACGCTTCTCTTCCTGAGCAGAATGGCGGTCTACCTGATCGCGATTCTCGTTCCGGTGTTCCATCCGGCCGTCGTGGTCGGATACGTGCAGACGAGCCTGCTCATCTGGTTCGTCCTGGTGCCGCTGGAGATGGTGATCGCCTACGTGCTCTCACCGCCGCGGCTCTCGTTCCGTCTCTGGTTCCTCGCCGCGGCGGTGCCCATCGCGATCGTCGCGATCGTCATCGGCATCGACGCAAATCCCCTGCCTGCGATCGCCGCGGGAGTGCTGGCATTCTCGCTTACGGCGCTCCTCTTTCAGGTGGGGCCCCGCCTGCGACCGCTGTTCGTCGTGGAGCAACTCGTGCTCGGCGGCCTCTACTTCCGCCTGCTCAGCTTCTCGCGGGCGAGCGAGGAGGTCGCTCGCGCGGCGGCCGGGGCGACGCAGTTCATCTTCCTGCTGATCGGCGCGGCCTTTCTGATGCACGGGATCGTCATCATGCTCGCGCTCTCGCGCGGAGGCTATGGACTGCGGCGCAAGGATCACGGCCAGTCGGCCGGCGACCGGCGCCGGACCCTTCGCGAGGTGGGTGTCTTCCTCTTCGTCGCGATACCCGTGCTCCTGCTCGCAGCCTTCGCGCTCCCGCCTGACTTCGTGGAGCACAATCCGGTGCTCAACCTGCTCGGAAGGGAGGCTTCCCCGCCCCCGCAGTCGATCGACGAGTGGGCCGAGAGTCTGCTCAACGACGGCGCGCTGCGCGGAGAGGCGCCGTACGACCGCTTCGGTGACCGCCGTGGCGCCGACGGCGCGGACGCGGACGGCGGCGACCAGAACGGAGAGGGCAATGAGGACGGCGAGTACGCGCTGCTCGGCGTTGACGCGTCGGACTGGGGACAGGGAGGCGAGAGCCAGGATGAGCAGCGCGCGGTGATGGTCGTGATCTCACGCCTTGACCCGGTGTACGCGGCGGAGGGCTACTATGAGCGGTTTGACACCGATCACGGTTTCACCTTCGCGGACGTCCAGCCGCTCAACGACCTGGTGCGGATCCGGCTCGCGGGAACGTGGCGAAGCAGCACCTTCCTGATGGACTCGCTGCGGCGCGAGTTCGACATAGGGGTCTACTCGACGATCCCTGACCGGGTGCTGCCCTACGCGCCGCAACGCGCCGAGCCTACCGTCTACCAGCCTCGCTACTATCCCTTCTCCTACTCGTACCATGGCTCCTCGCGGGTGAGCATCGCGCAGCGGCATCAGCTCGCCCACGCGCGGGGGCTCTCCGAACGCGAGCGGGACGAGCTCGCCGAGTACCTCGATCTCGCGCTGCATCCGGACCACGAGGCCGCCTTCCGGGCGCATCTGCAGATGCACGTGGGAGACCAGCCGCGGCAGCTGCACGACCGGATCATCGCGATCATGGAGAGCTTCCGGGGATTCCAGTACGAGATCGGGTACGACGACACCTTCGCCACCGCGCATATGGCCCGATTCGTCTCCGAGGTCCAGAGCGGAGACTGCGTCGAGTTCGCCAATACGGCGGCGATCCTCGGCAGGATGCTCGGGGTTCCCTCGCGGGTGGTGACGGGATACCTCGCGACCTCATCGCTTCAGAACCCGGCTCACGTGCGGGGACTGGCGGTGCTGAGGGAGAGTCTCCCGTCGCTTCGCGACTACTCGCTGAACGATATGTTCCTCGTCACCACGAGCCACCGTCACGCCTGGCCCCAGTTCTACCTGCCCGGCTACGGATGGGTCGACTTTGAGCCCACGAGTTACGCGATTCCGCCGCCGCCGGGAGGCGACCCGAACGAGATGCGGGTCGTGATCCCGATGATCAACCCGCGAGAAGAGACGGTGACGGCGGCCTTCCCCTGGGCACGGGTAGGGTCGATCCTCCTGTGGCTCGCGGGAGTCACGGTGGCGGCGCTCTACCTGCTGCGCTACGGTGCACAGGTCTGGCTCTGGATCCGGGCCCGGGGAGACGACCGGGGCGCCGCGGTCGCGCGGTACAGACTCCTCCTGATGCGGCTGGCCGCCCGCGGATACGACCTGAAGCCGGCGTCGATGACGGCGCTCGAATACGGGGAGGACCATCCGGAGCTCGCCGCCTTCGCCTCGGTGTACACGAGACTCCGCTACACGCCGCCGCACGCCGACCGGGCGGCGATCGAAGAGCTCGAGCAGGAGTACCGCGACGTGCTGCGCGCCGCGGTTGCCGGGCGGCCGTTCCGGCGCCTGGCCAAGGCGTTCAGCCTGCGGGGGCTGCACTATGTGTAGCCGGTTCG
>SKQU01000006.1 GCA_007118855.1 Spirochaetaceae bacterium | reverse complement strand
TTGTGGACCTCGCGCGCTCCTGCGGCATACGCCGGTTCGAGTGGCCGC
This sequence comes from Spirochaetaceae bacterium, assembly GCA_007118855.1. Taxonomy (GTDB): domain Bacteria; phylum Spirochaetota; class Spirochaetia; order DSM-27196; family SLST01; genus SLST01. The sequence goes on along the minus strand of SKQU01000006.1, from coordinate 6,658 downwards.
ACCTGTTCACGCAGTGGGGTGCCGAGCGCGCGATCCTCGTGTATCGCGACCGGGGCGGGTCCGCGGAGCCTTTGTGGCCGCGCGCCACGCCTGCAACATCCCCGACCTATCGCCGCTTCCTTGAGGCGTACCTGCCCGCCCTGAAACGGTTCCTGGACAGGGAGGGCATGCTCGACTGCTCGTATTTCCACGTTTCCGACGAGCCCCATCAGGATCACCTGGAAAACTACCGCAAGGCCCGCTCGATGCTGAAGGAGCTCGCACCGTGGATGAAGGTCATGGACGCGCTCTCCAATATCGAGTTCGCCCGGGACGACCTCACCGACGTGCCGGTCCCGAGCATCGCCACGGCGATCGAGTTCAAGGAGGCCGGGATCCCGTCCTGGGCGTACTTCTGCTGTTCGCCACGAGGCGAGTACACCAATCGCCTCCTTGATACGCCGCTGCCGAAGATCAGAGCCATCGGTTGGCTGCTCTACCGCCACCGCTTCCTCGGGTTTCTGCATTGGGGGTTCAACTACTGGTACAAGTCACAGACCCGTGAGCTGATCGACCCCTACCTCGTGTCCGACGGGCTCGCGTGGCCAAACTGGGCGCACGGCGATACGTTCGTCGTCTACCCGGGGCCCGACGGCCCGATCGACTCCATCCGCTGGGAGGTCTTCGCGGAATCGCTCCAGGACTACACGCTGCTGCAGACGCTCGGAGTAGACCCGGACGACAGCGCGCTGGCTCCATTGCAGGATTTCAGGGTCTTCCCTCGCGATCCGGCCTGGATCCCTTGCGTGCGGCGGAAGATCCTGGAACGGCGGGACAGGAGCCGGGCGCCTCAGGTCGACCGCGACTCAGCCTGAAGGCTGCGGAAGTAGTGAAGCTCGACGGTACGGGCGAGCTCGAGGATCTGGTCGATCCTCTCACGCGAGTACGTCCGGGAGAGCACCTGCACATCGAGCGCAACCGAACGTACGTACTCGAGCGCGGCCGCCTCAGAAGGATCGTCACACTGATCCCCAAGCGACTCCACCACGTCCAGCGTCGCGGCCACGAGCCTGCGGTCCGCCCCAAGACGCACGATCCGCTCGATGAGCAGAACCATCTCCCGGATCTCGTGATCCTCTACCCGTGCGTATCCGTGTCGGAGTACCTCGTCGCTCAGGCCGTTTTCGTTGCCGGCGCACGCGCCGTCCCTCTCGCGCAGCGAGGTGACTTCGTCAATCACACGATCCTCGATCTTCCGGGCACGCTGGTATGCAGTGATCACCTGCAGCCCGGCACGGCTGACCCCGGCGATTCGTGATCCGTGGCGCAGTATCAGGCCGGGCAGGCGCAGAAGGATAGACATGACGTGCGATGAGCTGCTCAGCATCTTCGTTACCGCCTCTATGTGCCTGTCCTGATGCCGGCGATCATCGCCTACCGGGTACATCACGGCTTTGAAGAAGTGCTTCACGGGTTCGAGGTCTTCCTCCCTCACACAGTCGAGCAACCCATTCCGGACGCCCCGGAGCAAGGACTGCAGTCGCTGCGGGTCGTACCTGCGGTCAACCTCGCGGTGGAAGAACCTGCCCAGGGCCTGGCGCAGCTTCGACTCCGTCAGTTCTCCTTCCATGACCTGCTCACTCTCAGAGTTCCCGACGAACGGCCTCTTCGTAGAGCGCCTCCATGGCATTCCGCACGTCGCGCTCGCCAAAGCGCCGCAACGCGGTTCGCAGACCCGCCTGACGGCGAGCAAACACGGTATGAACGGCGTACGCGACGTAGCTGTGCTGCGCGCCGTTGATCTCCACGGCGCTCACGTACCAGCTGCCGGAGTTTCTGATGATCTGCCCGTCACCCGGGTCGGACAGCACCCACCACACGCGGAAAGCACCGGACTCCTCTCCGTCGTCCTCGATGAAGTAGTCGATCACGTAGCGGTAGTCGCGCCGGAATATCAGGACGCGGAACGACAGCTCCTGCTCCACCCTGAGAAACCCTTCGGCCTCCAGCTCCCGGCAGATGACCTCGGCCCTGGTGAGCCGAGGCATGAACCGCGGTTGGCGCTCCACATCCCTGAGGGCTTGCGCGAGAACGCGAGCGTCCACGTCGAATATGACGTGCATGTGGGCTACGCTCTCGTACGCGCCCTCGCCTTGCGATGGCCTGCCGGTGTCGAACTGCACCGTCTGCGGGCTGTTGATCTGTTCAGAGAGGGCTTCGAGATCACGCGTTTCGAGCTGCCAGGCGTCCTTCGCATCCGGCACAGGCGTGCAATCGCCGGCTTCGGTCGCGAACGGCGAGACAAGCGCGGTGACCGCGACGAGCATGGTCGTGAGCAGGAGTTTGCGTGCATTCCATACCGTACTTCCTGTAGGGGTATACATAGTTCCTAAGGTACAACCACAGCGGACGGCCGACGAGGCTGGACGATCCACGCCCATCGTCTGTACATTTATCCTTAGAGTAGGAAGGAGTTGTTATGGCACAACAGAGAAACTTTTTTCAGGAAGGACTGTACGCGGGCCTTGGGCTTGCACTGCGAGCCAAGGAGAACGTGGAGGAGTTTGCGAAGCGAATCTCCCGCGAGTACAAGATGAGCGAGGAGGAGGGCAAGCGCTTCCTGGAGGATCTGGTCAAGGAGTCCGAGGAGACGAAGTCGCGGCTTGACGAGATCATCGAGAAACGGCTCGAGTCGTATCTGGACGAGGCCGGCGTTCCCAAGAAGTCGGACATTGACAAGATTTCCAAGAAGCTCGACGACCTGGAGAAGAAGCTGACAAACAAGTAGACAGGGTAGCCGTATCCTCACGCGCAGGCCACGGAGAGGGCAGGTCGTATCTCGCTACGGTGAGATCATCGCCGTACTGGCGAAGTACGGACTGGCGGAGTTCGTCAGCAAGCGTCCGGTGCTGCGTCGCCTGTCTATTCCCTTCACCCGCAGCGGCGGCCGTCTCCGGCCGCCGCGGCTCGTCCGGGAGAGCTTCGGCGAGCGCTTGCGCCGTGCCCTCGAAGAGCTCGGACCAACATTCATCAAACTCGGTCAGATCCTCAGCGACCGTGGCGACATCGTACCTGAGAGCGTCCTCATAGAGATGCGAAAGCTCCAGGACGACGTTCCCCCGTTCCCCGCCGAGGACGCTCGGCGGATCATTGAGGAGAGTCTTGGCAAGCCGGTCGAGCGGATCTTCCTCGCTTTCTATGACAGCCCGGAGGGAGCAGCCTCCCTCGCTCAGGTGCATCGCGCGATCCTTCCCACCGGAAAGGCAGTAGCGGTCAAGGTCAAGCGGCCCGGGATCGAAGAGCAGATACGCGCTGATCTCGAGATCATGCGTCAGTTCGCCGCCTTCCTCGACAACTACACGCACGCCTTCGACGTGCTGTCCGCCACGGAGATCATCGACGAGTTCGAGACGCAGATCACCAGGGAGATCAACTTCGTCGAGGAGCTCCTCAGCGGCAAGCGCTTCGCCGCCGACTACGCGGACGACGACACCGTCGTCGTTCCCTACGTCTACGACGAGTATACCACAAGAGACGTTATCGTCCAGGAGTTCATCCACGGGAAGAAGGTCTCAGAGGTCATAGAAGACGGATCGGGTCGCTACGACAGGGAGCTCATCAACCTGCGGACCGCGGACTTCATCATGTCTCAGCTCTTTCTGAACGGCTACTTCCATGCCGACCCCCACCCCGGCAACTTCCTCGTCCTCGAGGGCAACGTCATCTGCTTCATCGACTACGGGATGGTCTACTCGCTTCGCCCCTATGAGCAGGACAACCTCAACCTCCTGATCGTCGGGCTCGCACGGCTCGACCCGAGCCTGGTGGCAAGGTCGCTCCTGCGACTCGGACACGCCGAAGGACGGGTCAACGAGGAGCGGTTCGAGGCCGTCGTTCACGACTACATTGATGCGCACCTTGATCGCCCGATCGAGTACATCGACATCCCGGCGGCCTTCATGCAGCTTCTGCAGATCGTCCTGCGGTTCGGAATCAAGCTCCCGGCGCGGCTGATCTACGTCGCGAAGGTGCTCGGAAGCATGCAGACGATCGCCACCGGGCTCGACCCGAACTTCCAGCTGCTCACCTATCTCAGGAAGTTCTCGCCGCGCATCTGGGCCAACCAGCTCGGGTCCCAGAGGGCGGCAAGCAGAGTCCTGAACGCCGCGGTCGACTGGGGCGATGCGCTGATTGCGCTTCCGGACGTCCTCCAGGGAGCGAGACGGTTCCTTCGGGACAGGACACTCACAATGGAGATGCCGCAGGCCGAGTCGCTCACCGAAACCGCCGACCGCATAGGCTTTCGAACAACCTTCGGTCTCGTCCTCTCTGCCCTTCTGATCAGTTCCGCGCTGGTCGTCCTCGCGGATATCCAACCGCAGATCGCAGGCATTCCGATCTTCGGCATCATCGGGTTCGGCGTCGGAGCGATCATGGGCATCGGCTTTCTGACGGCCGGTCTGGTGCGGTTCATCCGGTGGCACAGGAAGAACCCGAAGTAAGCCGGAGACGACCGGTAGCTGCACGTCCACCGGCGACCGTGTATACTGTGCCGCGACTCAACCGAAAGGAGAACAGATGGGGTACGGTGACGATGTGCTTGCGCTCGCGCGCAAGAAGAATCCGGGCGAGCCGGAGTTCCTCCAGGCTGTGGAAGAGTTCCTCACGACGATCGGGCCGGTACTGGACCAGAGGCCCGAGTACGAGGAAGAGCGGATACTCGAGCGGCTCGTCGAGCCGGAACGAGTACTGATTTTCCGCGTCCCGTGGGTCAACGACCGCGGCGAGGTAGAGGTGAACCGCGGTTTCCGGGTGCAGTTCAACAGTGCGCTCGGACCCTACAAGGGCGGGCTGCGGTTCCATCCGACGGTCAATCTGAGCATCCTCAAGTTCCTTGGATTCGAGCAGGTCTTCAAGAACTCGCTCACCACCCTCTCCATGGGCGGGGGCAAGGGAGGCAGCGACTTCGACCCCAAGGGCAAGAGTGACACAGAGGTCATGCGCTTCTGTCAGTCGTTCATGACTGAGATCTATCGCCACATCGGCAAGGACACCGACGTCCCGGCCGGCGACATTGGGGTCGGCGCACGGGAAATCGGGTACCTCTTCGGCCAGTACAAGCGGATCGCAAACGAGTTCTCCGGCGTGCTTACCGGCAAGGCGCTCGACTGGGGCGGCTCACTCATCCGCCCGGAAGCGACCGGGTACGGTACCGTCTACTTCGCGCAGGAGATGCTGGCGGTCCGCGGCGAGACGCTGGAAGGCAAGACCTGCGTCGTGTCCGGCTCCGGGAACGTCGCGCAGTATACCGTCCGCAAGCTGTTGGAGCTGGGCGCGAAGCCGGTCACGCTCTCGGACTCGAACGGGTTCGTGTACGACCCGAACGGCATCAACGAGGACAAACTCGCCTACGCGATGGAGGTCAAGAACGTTCGACGCGGGCGGATCAAGGAATACGCGGACGAGTTCAGGGTGGAGTACATCACCGACAGGCGCCCCTGGTCGGTACCGTGCGATGCGGCCTTTCCGAGCGCAACGCAGAACGAGCTCGAGGTGGAGGACGCGCGCGGGCTCGTCGACAACGGGTGCCGGGTGGTGGCGGAAGGGGCCAACATGCCGTGCACACCGGAGGCGGTCGACCTTCTCCAGGACGCCGGCGTGCTCTACGGTCCGGGCAAGGCGGCAAACGCCGGCGGCGTGGCCACCTCCGGACTCGAGATGAGTCAGAACGCCATGCGTCTGACATGGACGGCCGAGGAGGTCGACGCGCGGCTGCACCAGATCATGAAACAGATCCACGAAGCCGCGTACGGCGCCGCCGAGCGGTTCGGCATGAAGGGCAACTACGTCGCAGGAGCGAATATCGCCGGATTCGTGAAGGTGGCCGACGCGATGCTCGATCAGGGCGTCGTGTAGAGCACCGCGATCTGATCGATCGCATTCGCGTAGAGTCGGAGCGCCGGGCCGTCCGGCGTCTTCGCCCGGTCGCGGATGAAGAGCACATCCCTCCACTCATCGCCTTGGGGGAGAAGACGCGCGAGCGCTCCCGGATCGGCCCGCAGATACCCGTCATTCAGGGCGTTGTGCGGATTGCCCGCGAAGTGCCCGACATAGAGGATGTTCTGTTCCACGAGATCGTTGAAGAAGTGGGTGCCGAGCGAGAGTTCGGGCACGAGCCCTTCGTGCAGCACGTCGACCTCCCACAGAACGGATACCGGACTGATCTCCGAGAACGATACCGGAACACCCAATGACGGAGTGCTCGTACCCCATCTTCCCGGCCCGATCAGCATGATCGGTCCCTCTCCCCGCTCTACGATACGCCCGATGACGCGTGCCAGCGCATACCGCTTCGCCTCCGGCAGCCCGGTGTAGCGTCCCGGCACCACGTACAGCACAGTCCTGATGTCGATGGTGCGTGAGTGCCCGATCACGCCACCGGAGGACCGCATGATCAGGTGATCGTCCGACGCTTCCGGAAGCGGCTCCGCTTCAGCGAGCACACCGCGCACCTGCAGCGGCCGGCACTGCAGAACGTTGATCGTGAAGCCCCAGTCGGGATCAACGTTCGCCGTGAACTCCACGTCCACGTTCGTGCCGTAGGCGTCGCGCACCAGACCGAGCATCTCCCGCATCCTCGCGACCAGCGGTGTCTCCTTCAGCGCCGGATCAAGCGTGA
>SKQU01000337.1 GCA_007118855.1 Spirochaetaceae bacterium | reverse complement strand
TCGGCGTCTGGACATCGAGCGTGATCGCCTTCGTGTCGCTGGTGGTCATTCTCCGGTCGACCGAGCGGGCCACGGTCGTCTGGAAGAGCGTCGCCCTTGGCGTCGTGCTCGTCACCGGCTTCGTGCTCCTCTTCCGCGTCGTGCTCCGCGTTCCCCTGCCGGAAGGGGTGCTGTGGTAGGGCTCCCTCGCTTCCCCTCTGCACGCGTCTGCCGGTAGAATCACTGCGGGGCTCGTCCGCTCGTGGGGAGGCCCGCTCGTGAGGAGGCAGGAGATGATACCGCGGTTCGGCGACGGCAGGGACTGGTTCTTTGAGAAGCGATTCGGCATGTTCGTCCACTGGGGGCTCTACGCGCTGCCGGCCTGGCACGAGCAGATACTGTGGCGCGGCGAGATCACCCGCAGGGAGTACGAGAAACTCACCGCACAGTTCAACCCGACCGCCTATGACCCGCAGCGATGGCTCGACGCTGCCGAGTCGGCAGGGATGGAGTACCTGTGCTTCACGACGAAGCATCACGACGGGTTCTGCATGTGGGACACGCAGGAGACCGACTACAATGTGATGAACACCCCCTACGGCAGGGACGTGCTCGCGATGCTCGCCGAAGCGTGCGATCGCCGGGGGATCCTGCTCTGCCTCTACTACTCGCTTCCCGACTGGCACCATCGCAACTACCCGAATCAGGGCCGTCATCACGAGATGTTCGGTCCCCGCCCGGGCGACGAGCCGGATGCCGCCGCCTATCTGGAGTTCGTGCGGCGGCAGGTGCGTGAGCTGCTCACCGGGTACGGCCCGGTTCACGCGTTCTTCTGGGACGTGAACGTCGCGGAGCTCCACGACCCGCTCATCAACGACATGATCCGCGAGCTTCAGCCGCAGGCGCTCATCAACGACCGCGGCCCGGGTCCGGGCGACTACTCGACCCCCGAACGCCACGTGCCCCCGGGCCGCGAGTTCTCCACGCCCACTGAGGCGTGCCAGTCGATGGGTCGCGAGAGCTGGGGGTACCGAGCGGATGAGGACTACTATTCCCACCTCTTCCTCATGCAGAGCATCGACCGGATCCTCGCGATGGGCGGCAACTATCTGCTGAACGTCGGCCCAGAGGCCGACGGCACGCTGCCGCCGCAGTGCGTGGACGGTCTCGAGCGGATAGGCCGCTGGTATGCGAAGGTCTCAGAGAGCTTCCGGGGCACGGTCCCGGCCTCGCATATGCTCGAGACCACGGAGACGCATCTGTTCCGTTACGACGACGTGCTCCTGACCAGGCGGGACAACACCTTCTACGTGCACGCGCCGGCGGCCCTTCACACCGGCGGGATCGTGCTCGACGGTCTGGATCACGAACCGGAGTCCGTCGTGCTGCTCAATGACGGGCGGCTGCTCGACTGGGCCGTTGACGTCATCCCGTGGCGATGGAAGAAGCGCCCGTGCCTGCGCCTGAAGGACCTTCCGGTGAACGACATCACCGACGAAGTGCTCGTCGCCCGGGTTGAGTTCGGCAGTCGCCCCGCCGAATAGCCAGAGATTCGCCGCGCGTGGGGGGTCTGGCGAGTAGCCGCGCCCCTTTGACTCACCTCGCGTCTCGTGATAGACAAAAATGTCAGACGAGAGAGGAGGCCCTATGGCGATCACGCTCGGTGCGCAGTACTACAGACCGCCCTTTCCACGCTCGGATCACTGGGAGGCGGACCTGGCCGCGATGAGAGAGGCCGGGCTCAACACGGTGCAGCTCTGGCTCGTGTGGGGCTGGATAGAGGCGGTGCCCGGGACGTTTCGCTACGACGACTACGATCGGCTCGTCGAGCTCGCCGGCAGGAACGATCTGCGGGTCGTGTTGAGCACGATCGCCGCCGTTCACCCGTACTGGATCCACCGCGAGGTGCCGGACAGCGAGATGATCACCAATAGGGGAGCGAAGGTGATCTCCACGAACCGACGCGAGATTCACTACGGCATAACGCCGGGCGGCTGCATGGACCATCCCGGCGTTGCCGAGCGCATGCGCGCATTTCTGAAGACGACCGCCGAGCGCTACGCCGGCATACCCAACGTTTCCGGATGGGACGTCTGGAACGAGCTGCGCTGGAACGTCCATGCCGACGGCCTGGTCTGCTACTGCGAGCACACGGTGCGCGGGTTTCACGAGTGGCTCGAGGCGAAGTACGGCGATCTCGACGGGCTGAACCGCGCCTGGGAACGGCGCTATGGCGCCTGGGACGAGGTCTTCCCCGGGAAGAGGCCCGGCCGAGTCTACACCGAGATGATGGCCTTCGAAGAGTTTCTGATGCACCGAAGCGTCGAGCACGCGAAGGAGCGCTACCGGATCGTGAAGGCGGCCAATCCCGGCAAACCGGTGACCGTCCACGGCGGCAGACCGACGGTGCTCCACGGGAGCGACTCGTACGAGGGCGAGAACCCGTCCACGGCGCTCCACCGCGGGAACGACTGGGGATTCGCCGAGGAGATCGACGGGGTGGGCACCTCGAGCTTCCCGGTCTGGGAACACATCGACCACGCCGATTTCATGGCGCGCATCGACTTCGTGCGCGCCGCCGCGGAGGCCAACGGCAAGGCGCTCTGGCTGAGCGAGCTGCAGGGCGGGCGCTCGGCCGACGGGTTCAACCCCCAGCACGCGGTGAGTGCCGCAGCGCAGCAGCGGTGGATCTGGAGCGGACTCGCGGCGGGCGCGGACACCGTGCTCTTCTGGTGCTGGAGAGACGAGATCTTCGGGCGGGAGTCGGGCGGGTTCGGCATCATCGGCGCCGACGGCCGGGCGGAGGAGCGCGTTGAGGCGCTTGCCCGCACGGGGACGGCGCTCACCGGATACGACCCGATTCTCTCGGCCTACCGGTTGCCTCGAGCGCAGATCGGCATCTGGTTCAGCCCGCGCACCTACTTCCACAGCTGGTGCGAGGACGGGAACGCGTCCCGGCCGATGCGGGCGCTGCAGGGAGTAGCACGCGTCTGCGTCCGCTCGAGCCTTCCGTACACGATCGTCGAGGAGGATCACCTCGACGCGCTCAAAGGGCTCAAGGTGCTCTTCATGCCGCGGGGAATCGTCGTGGACGCTCCGGCCGCAGACGCGCTCGCCGCATACGTGGAGGCCGGGGGCACACTCGTGGTTGAGAGCGAAGCCGGCGCCTTCGGCGGGAACGGCATCTATCGCTATCCCGAGGATCGCTTCCTCGCGACGAAGTTCGGGATCACAGAGGTGGGGCGCAGGCCGCTGCCGGCCGACGTCGTACCGATCGCCGCCGGCGGCGAGACCCGCTTTCTGCCGGCGACGCAGTGGGCGACGCCCTACGAGAACGGCTCGCTCTCGCAGGAGATCGGGTACGGGAAGGGCAGGGTGATCGCCGTGGGCCTGTACTGCGCTGAGGCGTACTACGCCGGCGCACGCGATGCGGAGAGCTCCTGGACCGCGGCCGCAGGCGAGTACGAGCGCTTCGTATCCGACATCGTCGAGAGCGCGGGAGTCGACCGTGTCGCGCGGATCGTGGAAGCACAGAGCGATGCGCCGCTCGCGCATCTGCGGATCGGGTACGCCGGGAAGACGCCGGTGGTCTACGTCATCGCCGAGGAGCCGCACCGTGCGCTCACGATCGAGGTGAGCGACGCGAAGCTCGCCGCGGCGCTGCAGGGCGGAGTGATCGACCTCCTGTCGCGGCGCAGCGTGACGATGCGAGACCGGCTCATCGTGCTGCCGCCCTCCGAATGGGGCGTGACGGTGCTCGTCCCCGTCTCGGCGGCGTAGGCTATGGGCGCGTGGCGCATCGGGAGCCGCACGGTCCATCCGATCGGGATCGGGACCTGGGGGATGGGGGGCGACCGGCTGCCCGACGACGAGATCTACGCCGATTACCGCTCCGACGACCGGGAGATCGAGGCGATCCGCGCGGCCGTCGCGCTCGGGCAGAACCACATCGATACGGCGCAGCTCTACGGAGCGGGGCACACCGAGGAGATCGTGGGGGAGGCGATTGCGGGGCTCGAGCGGGAAGAGCTCTTCATCGCGACGAAGGTGTGGCGAAGCCACAGCCTGCGGCACGCGGTGCCGCGCGCGGCCGAGGAGAGCCTTCGCAAGCTGCGAATCGACGCGATCGATCTGCTCTACGTCCACGCGCCCTGGGAAGCGATCCCCATGGAAGAGTACATCGCGGGGCTCGATGACGCGGTCGACGCCGGGCTTGCGCGTGCGATCGCCGTGAGCAACTTCTCCGCGGACCAGCTTCTTGACGCGATACGGCTCAGCCGCCATCCCATCGCGGCGAACCAGGTGCGCTACAGTCTGCTCCACCACGGGCAGGTGGACGCCCGCATGCGGCAGGTATGCGCGGAGCACGGGGTGACGATCGTCGCGTACCGGCCGGTAGAGCGTCGGCTTCTCGCCGATCAGACCACCTCGCCGGTGGTGCTCGATGCCGCGGCCGAGGTGGGGTGTACGCCGGCTCAGCTTGCCATCGCGTGGGTCATCAACCGGCCCGGGGTCGTGGCGATCCCGAAGGCGTCGAGCCGCGAGCACCTGGAGGAGAATATTGCCGCAATGCGCGTCCAGATTCCGGAAGGCGTTCGGGCGAAGCTCGATGCCCTCGGGCGCGGCGCCGGGGCCGAATAGGAGGAAGAATGGACTTCTTGATGGGCGGGTACAGCACGGTATTGTCGCTCGCGCGGCTCGACGAGGAGGACGGCTCGATTGAAGTCGTCGCGTCGGTGGAGACGCCGGAGAACGCCTCGTTTCTCGCCTGGGTGCCGCGGTTCTCCGTCGTGTACGCGACGGTGGAGTCGGGGTACGGCGGCGGTGAATCGGGGAAGATCGCCGCGTACCGGGTGAAGGGGGAGAGCCTCTCGCTCATGGGGACGGTCGAGAGCTGCGGCGCCGGGCCCTGCCATATTGATGTCGACGCGCAGGCTGGGCTCCTCGCCGCCGCCAATTACGGGGGTGAGAGCTTCATCGTGATTCGGCTTTCAGAGGAAGGCGAGCTCGGCGAGCAGGTCGCGTGCGGGCGCCACGAGGGGTCGAGCGTCGTGAAGAGCCGGCAGAGCGAGCCGCATCCGCACGCCACCACCTTCTCGCCGGACCGACGGTATCTCTACGTCTGCGACCTGGGTACGGACTCGGTGATGCGTTATGCCACAGAAGCCCTCGCGGCCGGGCGCACCGACGCAGCGGTCGCGGCAGAGGTGAGGCCGGGGTCGGGACCGCGGCACCTCGACTTCTCGCCCGACGGCCGGTTCGCCTACCTGGTCAACGAGCTCTCGAGTACGGTCGTTACCTACTCGTATACGCCGCGGGACGGCAGTCTCTCCGAGCTGCAGGCGGTATCCATGCTCCCCGACGGTTTCGACGGTGAGAGCTCGGCCGCGGAGATCCAGGTTCACCCGGGGGGCGAGTTCGTCTACGCTTCAAACCGGGGTCACGACACGATCGCGGTCTTCAGCCGCGACGGGTCGAGCGGCACACTCGAGCCCGCGGGCTGGTTCGACGCGGCGGGCCGCACGCCGCGCCACTTCCGGATCGACCCTTCGGGCGCGTGGTGTCTGGTCGCGAACCAGCAGAGCAATCAGGTCGCTTCCTTCCGGATCGACCCGAAGAGCGGGAAGGGAACCTGGAGCGGCAAGGGAGTGCAGGCCGACGCGCCGTCGTGCGTGGTCTTCTGTCTTCTTGAGTAGACCGGCCGCGCGCGGAGCGACCGGGGCGCGCACGCCACGCAACGTGCCCCTCAGCGAACCGTGATCGTCGCGGCGGTCGTAGCGCTCTCGCGGTACCCTATCCGGTGGGCCCGGGCGCGGACCGTCGTGGTGCCCTCTTCAAGGCGGATGGGGCCGGTGTAGAGGCGCCACCGGTCCGGCGGGTCTCCGTCAAGGCGGTAGGCGATGGAGGCGCCCTGTGTGGCGCACTGCAGCTGCAGGAGAGCCGGCCCGGTGAGCTCGGCTTCCTCCACGGCGCGCTGTCCGTACTCACCCGAGGCGATCGGCACGCAGATCGGGTCTGCCGTCGTGGGCTGTACGCCGTTCGGGTACCAGCGTCGGACCATCTCGCTCTCAGAGATTTCGCCCATGTCACCCACGCGGGCGCGCCACTCGTCGGTCGCCTCGCGAAACCGGCCGAGCACGTCCCGGTAGCCCGGGTCATCCGCGAGGTTACGCAGCTCGTACGGGTCGCTCGCCGTGTCGTAGAGCTCCTCGGCCGGACGAGGGGTGAACAGGGCAACCTGGTCGTCGGTGAGCGACCCTTCCCGGTACCCGTCCCAGAGGGCGCGGGTGATCGGGTGCTCGTTGCGGTAGGGGATCCACAGGAGATACGGTTCACCGGGGTAGTAGTGGCGGATGTACTTGTAGCGCCGATCGCGGGCGGCCCGGATCATGTCGTAGGAGGTGTCGTAGCGATCGCGCGACATGTAGACGTAGTCGCGCTCGACCGCGGCGGCCGGTCCGAGGAACGGTCTGCCGTGCATGGTTGCCGGAACGCAGACCCCGGCGAGCGCGAGCACCGTGGGACCAAGGTCGATCGTGCTCACGAGCCTGTCGGTCACCGTGCCGGGAGCGAATCCTGTGAGGGGAGGCCGACGCGAAGGTTCCCCCGCACCACCGGCGGCGTCGCCGGCGACCGCCGCGGCCGAAGACGGCTGGTGCCCGCCCGCGGCGTTGACCGTCGCGTGTGCGGCGGTCGCGCCCTCACGCGTCGCGCCTGCGGCCGGCGGCTCGCCCGTCTGCGCG
>SKQU01000336.1 GCA_007118855.1 Spirochaetaceae bacterium | reverse complement strand
GGGCGGCGACCTCGTAGGCGTTCTTCAGCAGATCCTCGGCCGCGAGGATTGCCGCATTCCCGCTGAGCAGGAGCCCCTTGGAGGCGACCGTCTGCCAGTCGTACGGATCACGATCGGTGTCCGATTCGAAGGCGATCTTCACGCGCTCGAGAGGAAAGCCGAGGCGCTCGGCGATGATCTGCGCGATCGACGTGTAGGTACCCTGCCCGTAGTCGACGAGCGAGAGGTTCGCGGTCACCGTTGCGTCCTCGTTCATCTTGAGGATCACCGTCGTCGCCGTGAAGGGCGGCATCGCAGGCGCCTTGTGCAGGCCGACGACCGCCTTGCCGATCTTCAGCCCCGTCGCCTTCTCGCGCGCCTTCTCGTCGGTCGTGAGCGTCCGGTAGCCGATGGCCTCGGCAGCCGTCTGGAGGCACTTCGCGATATTGCCGGTGTTCGCGGTGATCTTCTCGCCGGTCAGCGTGGTCGACCCGGGCTTCAGCGCGTTCAGGAGTCGGAACTCCAGCGGCTCCATCCCGATCGCCTCCGCCACGAGATCCATGTGCCGCTCGAGCCCCCAGAAGAACTCGACGTGGCCGAAGCCGCGGTAGGCGGTCCCGAAGGGCTTGTTCGTGTAGATCGTGTAGGCATCCACCTTCGCGTTGGGGATGTCGTAGGGACCGCCGGCCGAATACCCGGAGGCCCGGGTGACGTTCACCGCGTAGTCGGCGTAGGCGCCGGAGTCCCAGTACATGGTGAGCTCCTGCGCCTGGATCTTCCCGTCCCTTGAAACGCCGGTCTTGATCCGGTAGGTGAGCTGGCTGCGGCACGGGAGCAGACTGAACTCCTCCTCACGGGTCGCGGTGAGCTTGACCGGTCGCCCGCCCGCCTTTCGCGAGAGCACGGCAACGAGCGGTTCGATCCCGATCCCGGCCTTGCCCCCGAATCCGCCTCCCACGTAGGGCACCTGCACGCGCACTTTGCGGTGCGAGAGCCCGAAGGCGGTGCAGAAGAGGTTCCGCAGGGTGAAGGGCGACTGCGCCGACGACCAGATCGACACCTCGTCGTCGTGCCCCCACTGAACGATCGCGACGTGGGTCTCCATGGGCACGTGCTGGACCGACGGGTTGGTGTAGGTGCGCTCGATAGTCCACTCGCAGGTCTCGAAGGCCTGCTCCGTATCGCCTTTGCGCAGCTTCGTGTGGTTGGCGACGTTCGTGCCCGGCTTCGGCGTGAAGGCCGCCTCCATGTACGAGTACTCGCCGAGCTTCGGGTGAACGAGGGGCGCGTCCTCCTTGAGCGCCTCGAGCGGGTGGAGCACCGGTTCGAGCTCCTCGTACTCGACGGCGATGAGCTCGACCGCGCGCTGCGCGATCTCGAGGGTGTCCGCGGCAACCGCCGCGACCGCCTCGCCGAAGTGACGCACCTCGCCCTTCGCGAGGATCGCCTTGTCCACGACGTAGAGACCGAGCCGGTAGTCGAGCTCTTCCCCGGTGACGACCGCGCGCACGCCGGAGAGCGCCTGCGCCCGGCTCGTGTCGATCGAGACGATTCGCGCGCGCGCGTGCGGGCTCGTCTTCACGCGGCTGTAGAGCATCCCCGGGAGCGTCATGTCGCTGACGTAGGTGGCCTCGCCGGTGAGCTTCACGATGGAGTCAATGCGGTCGGTCTTCCTGCCGACGTTCTGCAGCTCTGCAACAGGGGTATTCTCAAGCATGGTCGGATCCCTTTCCGGCAGCGGCCCCGGCCGCGCGGGCGGCCGCCTCAATCGCCTCGATGATCTGCTGGTACCCGGTGCAGCGGCAGAAATTGCCCTCGATCCCGTCGATGATCTCCTCCCGGCTGGGGTTCGGGTTGCGCCGCAGCAGATCGGTCGCGGACATCACCATCCCGGGCGTGCAGAAGCCGCACTGCACCGCATGGTTGTCGTGAAAGGCCTGCTGTATCGCGGAGAGCTCGCCGCCGGCGGCCGCGCCCTCGATCGTCTCGAGCTCGGCCCCGTCGGCCTCCGCCGCGAGGACGAGACACGAGTTGACCGCGCGGCCGTCCATGATGATCGTACACGCCCCGCATTCGCCCGCTCCGCATCCCTCCTTCGTGCCGGTCAGCCCCAGATCGTTTCGCAGGAAGTGGAGCAGCGTGCGGTGCTCGGCGACCTCGCGCTCGTAGCGTTCTCCGTTGATCGTGACCGTGATGCGTATCATGCCGGCACCTCCTCCATCAACCTGCGGATGTAGACGTCGACCATGAACCGGCGATACTCGCTGGTGCACCGCACGTCGTCTATGGGGCTGATCGCCGCCTGGGCCGACTTCTGGATCTCCGCGACCGGCGTACGCGCGTCGAACTCCGGGAGGAGCACCGGAGTGGGTGCTGCCGAGCTGATCGCGACCAGCATCGTGTTGGCGGCGCGAACAAGCGCAACGGCCACGACACCCAGATCGTGCCCCTTGATGCGCTTGAGCTTCCGGTAGCCGCCGGACGCGTCGATCCGGTCGGTCGACACGATGAGCCGGCTGACGATCTCGTCCGCGGCGATCTGCGTCGTCTTCACCCCCGTGATGAACTCCCCGAGCGGGATTCGCCGCTCGCCTCGAGCGGAGACGAGCACGACGTCGGTCCCCAGACAGAGCAGGGGCGAGGTCATGTCGCCGCAGGGGGAAGCGGTGACGATATTCCCCACGACGGTCGCGCGGTTACGGAGCTGAAGGGTCGCGAGCTCTTCGCCGGCGATCCTCAGCACCGGGTACCGCTCGCACACCGTCTCGTGGGCGAGGAGCTCGTTCACCGTCGCGCACGCGCCTATGGAGAGCCCTTCCTGCCCGGTGAATGAGATCTCCCGGAGCCCGGGAACCGTCTTGAGGTCCGCGACGTATTGGGGCGAGACGAGCCCGGAGCGGATATTCACGAACAGGTCGGTCCCTCCGGAGAAGACCCGCGTGTCGTCGCCGTGGCTGGAGAGAAAGGCCAAGAGCTCATCCAGCGACCGCGGCGCTACGTAGGAGAACGCATGAAGCATGGAGCACCGCCTTCGGCTCCTCCGGCATGGCCTGGAGCCTGGTCAATCATGAACTGCATAGTCATTAAAATACGGCCCTTGCGGGATGTCAATCGTCCCCTCAGCGATGGAACCGGTCCGGATCGAAGTGCCGGTCGCGCAGGAAGATATTCCACTCCAGGTCGTCGATCCGCAGAACGGACCGCGAGTCCGCCTTCAGGTTGACCATGGAGAACTCGGTGGGCACGCTGCGACCTACGACCGAGGTGAAGCCGGTCGTCTCCATCCGCTTCACCTGTTCACCGCCTGCGTAATAGTCGATCTGCGCGACAGCGGCCCGGTTCTTGTCGATGTGGAGCACGACCCGGTCGTACGCGCTCCCCTCGGCCACTGGAACCGCACAGATCGTCCACTTCGTCGCGCTCTCGTCAATGAGCTGGAAGCCGGTGAAACGCTCCCCGAGCGGCGCGGCGTCTATGTCCTCGTAGGTGAAGTCGCCTCCCACCCCACCGACGGAACCGGTGCGGGCCCGTCCGGTGATCCGGCGAACCCGGCCGGTGGAAGGGAAGAAGACCAGCATCGTGTCCGCGGTCTGCAGGAGACGGATCCCCGCGATGTTCGCGGGTGAGAGGAACTCGGTGTACGATTCCTGGTCATTGCGCGTCATCGTGAGCAGCCGGAATTCGCGCGAGACACGGTCGCTCTGCGCATCAGCGTATACCCGCAGCGTCATCTCGCTGCGCGTCGTTCGCGGCTGGCGGTCGGTGTCGACCCTCGTGATGATGTCCAGCGCGGACTCGTCGGCGTGGAGGAGGTGCGGGCCGGTCACGGCCAGCGCCAGGAGCATCGCGATGACCCTCAGTGGACGTCCATTCATCGTCATAGCTCCTTTGATCTGCTCTCAGTACGGTGCTGCGGGCTTATCGTCGCGAGCAGGGCCGGAAGGGCCACCATGGACGCGAGCAGACAGCAGGTGATCCCCACGAGCAACAGGTACCCGAGTCCGGAGGCCAGCCCGATCGTCCCAAAGACCCCTATTGATCCAAACCCGATTCCCGTGGTGGCCGATGAGAGAAACACCGCCTTGCCCGAGTACCGCAACGTGTCTTCAATACTACCACGTTCGTGCTCGTAGCGGTGCAGGATGTGCAGGACATACGCCATCCCGATTCCGATGATCAGCGGCAGCGCCAGTGCGCCGGTCATCACGAGCGGCACGCGGAAGGCGGCCAGCAGCCCGAACATCCAGACGATCGACACCACGACGACGCCGAAGGCGAGCGCCACGCGACGCACACTGCGGAAGATCAGGAGCATCAGCACGAACACGGTCGCGGCACCGTAGAGCGCGGCGATCCACCCGTCGGTGAAGATCTCTTCCACGAGCGACACATAGATCCGCAGCGTCCCGGTGATCCCCGGGTCGACCTCGCGCATCCGGCGGTCGAAGTCGAGCACCGCCTCGTCGCTGTCCTGGACGGCGGCCGTGGGGATGATCTGGAGCAGGAACTTCGACCCGGTGGGATCCACGAAGCGGGCCCTCAGGTCCGGGGGGATGTCGTCAACGGTAGGGGCCCGATCGACGCGCATCCGGTCGAGTTGATCAGCAAGCGCCGCGACGAACAGGGAGTCGACCTGTGAGATCCTTTCAGCCGCGGCATCGGGATCCGACTCGAGGATCCCGATCAGCTCCTGGAAGACTTCCCGACCGGGCTCACCCACCTCCGCACCCACGATCTCCCGGATCATCGAGTCGCGTCGGCGTATGATCCGGTTGGCCGGCCCGAAGATCGCCGCGGACAGGTCCGCCGCCTCGATCACGTTCCACTCGAGTCTTTGAATCTCCTCCGCGAGCGCCCGGACGTCCCGCGCGGTGTCGCCTCCGGGGGGCGGCGCGCCGGAGGCCGACGGTGAGCCACCGGATCCCGCGGGTGCGTCGCTGGAAGCCGCCGCGCGGATCGCCGCGAGACGTTCCTCAACCTCGTCCTCAGGCGGCAGGAAATCCGCCGCCGATGCAACGGTCGCGACGTATTCGTCGCGGCGCAGCTGTTCGCTGAGTCTGGCCGTCTGGGACAGCGAGTCGGCCATCGCGAGGGCCACGAAGGGGGAGACACCCATGCGGCTGATGATCTTGCGCTGGGTATCCATGACGGGCCCCGACTCGGGACCCATCGCAAAGATGTCGTAGGAGACCCGTCCCGTCGGGATGAGCAGCGCGAGCACGACGGTTGCGGCCACGACAACGGCGATCACGGCTACCCTGACCCGGGCGACCGTGCGACCGATGCGCCTGAGAAAGTCGTAGCGGATGATGTGCATCCTGCTCGGCTTCACCTGCGGGCCGGTACCGAAGTTGATGAGCAGCGTCGGCAGCAGGAGCATCATGGAGGCAAGCGTCAGCAGGAGCCCGATACCGCCGATGAATCCGAACTCCCGAATGGCCGGCGACCGCGACGTCATCACCGCGAAGAAGACCGCGGCGGTCGTCAGCCCGCCCAGGATGATCGGTCCGCCGCTCGACCTCATGGCGTGGCGAACTGCGTCGGGCGCGGATTCTCCACGAGACCGGAAGTCGTCGAAGTTCGTGACCAGGTGAATGCCGAAGTCGACGCCGAGCCCGACGAGGATGACCGCAAATACCGACGTGACGATGCTGATCTGTCCGACGGTGAGCGCGAGCACGCCCACGGTCAGCACGATGCCAACGATCAGCGCCACGACACCGAGCATGATATTGCGGACGCGTTCGAAGGAGAGGAGGAAGAGGACGACGATGAGCACCAGTGCGATCACGGTGGGAAACGTCATGTCATGGCGCAGTGCGTCGTACTGGATCCGGTTCTGCGGGACGCCTCCGCCGAGTCCTACCTGGACCCCGGGAAACTGGGCCTCGATCTCGGAGGCGAGCTGCTCGAGCGCTCCGGTTATCTCCCGGGTGGCGTCAATGTCGTCAACGGGAAACGACGGCTGGAGGTAGAAGAGCAGGAGGTCCTTCTCCGGCGTGAAGGTGAACCGGTCGCCGACGACAGCGGCTTCCACAAGCGAGCGACCGGCGTCGGGCTGCACCGGTTCGTCCGCCTCGAGGGGTCTCAGCGCGGAGGTGAGTGTCGTGACGAATGCCTCCACACGTCCAAGGACTTCGACTCCCAGCCACTCGGCGGTGTTCCCGGCTTCGACCTCGAGAGTGCCGGCGAACATCTCCTCCTCGAACGTATCATTGAGCTCGGTCAGGAACGGAACCAGTCCGTCCTGTGAGAGCAGACGCTCGAGATCCTGGATCTGATCGGCGGGGAGCAGCACCATGCCCCAATCGAGCAGGTAGTCCAGCGGCACCCCCCCGTCGACCGAGCGCAGGTATCGCATCATCCGTTCATCCGAGCGGATCCGGGCGCTCATCTCGTGCCCGGCCCGCTGCATCTGCGATACGTCCGGCCCTTCGATCGCGACGACGACGGTGGCCGTAGAACCGAAGGTATCGGTTATGTCGGTGAACTCTTGCGCCGCCGGGTTTTCCGGATTGAGGATGTCGGTCGCCTGGAAAACGATCGAGATCCTTCCGGCAACGCTGACGGCCGCCACCACGAGCACGAGAAAAACGACGGGGACGAGAACCCGAAACCGTATGGTAAACACCCCCAGCCGATCCGTGAACGCCTTCCTGGAATGCATGACTCCGCCTTGATTGTCTGTCGCACCGGACCCGAGGTGAAGCCGGGTAGCCTGGTAACGGAAACCACAAAGGTATCGGGCCGACGAACCGGTGTCAAACCGGTCGGCGCCGTCCTCGAGCAGGATCGGGCGCTTCGATCGTCGCTCCCGTTGTCAGAATCCCGACGATCCGGTTCCGGCCGGCGTTCTTGCCCTGGTAGAGTGCGGCGTCCGCCCGGGCGAACAGCGCGTCAACGGTGTCCTTCGCGGTTGCCTCGACGAGCCCGCCGGTGAAGGTCACCGGAAGCGTCTGCCCGTCGACCTCGGTCGGGTGCTCGGCGAACCAGATGCGCAGCTTGTCGGCCACGTTGAGCGCCGCTTCGCCGCTCGTTTCGGTGAAGAGCACCATGAACTCTTCACCTCCCCATCGGGAACGGACGTCGCTCCCGCGCAGATGGCGCTCGAGCGTCTCGGCCAGGTGTATGAGCACCCGGTCGCCGGCACGGTGACCGTAGCGGTCGTTGACTCCCTTGAAGTCGTCGAGATCGACGAGCAGGATGCTGAAACCGGCGCGCCCGCGGCTCAGGAGCCGGAGCTCCCGCTCGAGCTGCTCCTGCATGGCTCGGCGGTTGAGCAGTCCCGTCAGAGCGTCGGTGCGCGCGAGGCGTCCGAGCAGCTGATTCTGCTCCTGGATGCGGTCGTTCGCCTCGCGAAGCTCCTCCTCCTTCCGCTTGCGGTCGGTGACATCAAGGATCAGCCCCTGGACGATCTGCATTGTCCCGTCGTCCGAGGTGAACTGCCGCTCGTAGCTCCGCACCCATCGGACGTTGCCGTCTCGCCGAACAATGCGGTACTCCATCTCCGACTCGTGCTGCGGTTCGGATACGAGCATGAGGGCCTCCCGGCGCACATTTTCGCGGTCGTCGGGATGGACGATCTCGAGCCACGACTCAGGGGACGATCCCTTCTCCGGTCCGTACCCGGTGATCTCGCGAAACGAGCCGGCGGAGAACAACGACACCGGCTGCGGCGCGGTTACTCGCAGGATGGCGATCATGGGCAGGTGCTCAATGAAGGAGCGGTACGCCTGCTCGCGCTGGAGACCGAGCGCAGAATCCGAACGATAGCCGGTGACGTCAATGAGCACGACAGTCAGACAGTCGTCGCCGGATGGACGGCAGTAACAGGCGAACCAGCGGTTCGACGACGTGTAGTAATGCGACAGCACGTGCGTGGCGCCGCGGGCGGCATCAACGAACTGCGCGAGCGCGGTGCGAGCGCCCACTCCGAACGCCTCGCGCAGGAACCGGTCTCCCGTGTGCGTCGTGAGGGACGTCTGGTCCGAGAAGGCCCGGCTGCACGCGAGAAGCGAGGCCCGTCGCACCTCGCCGGCACCGTCGCGCACGAGTCGCAGCACGGCGTGAGCAATCCCCAGCTCGTCGAGCAGTGTCGTCTCACCATGCATTGAGGCGTCCCCTTCCACAGCGTCAGACCTCGTCACCCGGCTCGCCAAAGGGAGCGATTACCAGCCGGCCGTTCTCCTCTTTGACTGAGACCCGGCTGTTGGGCCGGATCCCGAGCCGCTCCATGTCGTGCCTTGGAAGCTGAAGACGGCCGACCTTGTCAACGAGGACGAACTCCTCGTGAGTCTCGTCGGACTGGGGGAAAAGCTCCTCGCTCTCCTGCTCTCTGTCGTGCTCAAAAACCTCCCGGTACGAGTGCCGGCGAAGGAACTCACTCGACGTCTTGCCGTCACGGATGGCCACCACCCGGTCGACCGCCTTCGAGAGCTGCCGATCGTGGGTCACGATGACGACGGTGACGCCGAGTTCCTGGCTGAAGCGCTGAAAGACGCGCATGATCTTCTCGGTCGTCTCCGTGTCGACTGCCCCTGTCGGCTCGTCGGCCAGCAGAAGGGGGGGATTGTTGGCGAGCGCGATCGCGATGGCGACTCGCTGCTGCTCACCGCCCGAAAGCTGATTGAGCCGGCTCTTCTCCCGGTGCGAGAGCCCGACCATGTCGAGCAGCTCGCGGGCCCAGACCCGCCTGCGCTTGCCCGCGATCTGCATGGGCATCTCGACGTTCTCCACGGCCGTCAGATAGGGGATCAGATTACGGGCCGAGTTCTGCCAGACGAAGCCGATGGTGTCGCGTCGGTATGAGACCAGCCCCGCATCGTCGAGCTTCAGAATGTCCATGTCGTTGACGACGGCCTTTCCGGCCGACGGGACATCGAGCCCGCCAAGGATGTTCAGGAGCGTGCTCTTGCCGCTGCCGCTGTTGCCGATGATCGCCATGAGCTCGCCCCTGGGCACGTTCAGGTCGAGCCCCTGCAGCGCGAGGACCTCGGTATCGAGTGTCTTGTAGATCTTGACGAGGTTCTCACACTGTATCATCGGCATGCTCCAGGACGTACCCGTTCTCCATCTCCACGACGTGATCCGCGAGCTCCATCATGGCCGGATCGTGAGTCGTCATGACGACGGTGATCCCCTCCTCCTCAATCAGCCGCCGGAAGATCGCCACCACGTGAATGCCGGTGATGGTGTCGAGCTCGGCGGTCGGCTCATCAGCGTAGATCACCCGCGGGCGATGCGCAATCGCGCGCGCGATCGCGACGCGCTGTTGCTCCCCGCCGGACATCTCGAAGGGCCGGTGCGAGGCGCGCTCGGAGAGTCCCACCAGATGCAGACATTCGGGAACTCGCGCCTGCCGGTCTTCGACCGACGCCTTCGCCACGCGCATGCGGAAATCGATGTTCTCCCAG
This sequence comes from Spirochaetaceae bacterium, assembly GCA_007118855.1. Taxonomy (GTDB): domain Bacteria; phylum Spirochaetota; class Spirochaetia; order DSM-27196; family SLST01; genus SLST01. The sequence goes on along the minus strand of SKQU01000336.1, from coordinate 40,872 downwards.
GCGGTCATCAGGGCAACGAGCGCGATCGTCTGGTAGACGAATCCTATCTCGCTGCGCCGGAACCGGTCGCGTTCGTGATCCGACATCCGAAGGACGTCCGTGGCGCCGTAGCGAAGCGACCCGGCGGTCGGCCGGTCGAGGAGCCCGAGCACGTTCAGCAGCGTCGTCTTGCCGGATCCCGACCTTCCCCGGATGACCGTCAACTTCCCCTCCGGGATCGTCAGCGACACCTCACGCACGGCATGCACCGCGGTCGATCCGACGCGAAAGGTGCGGGAGAGGCCTTCAATGCGGATCGAGCGGTCCGGTGAGCTCATTCCTCCCCCAGCTTGACAGCCTGATGAATGCGTATACGCGCGAGAAAGACCGAAAGGATCGCGAAGCCCAGGAAGAGCATCAGCGTCACGAAGCCGGCGATCCGCAGCTGATCGAGCGCGAGCGAGATGATCCGCAGCGGGGGCACCATCTCCTCCGGGCTCCGCACGATCTGGAGGAGCGGGACGAAGAGGTAGCTCGCGAGCCGACCGATGCCGAACCCGGCCATGACCGCCGCTCCGGATATGAACAGCTGCTCGAGTCCGAGCATCGTGACGATACCGGCCTTGCTCATACCCATCGCACGGAACAATCCGAACTGGAGTGTTCGCTCGCGGATGGAGAAGATCCAGTAGAGCAGAAAGCCGACGAAGCACACGCCCAGACTCACCAGAAAGCCCAGGGAGAGCGTGCCGTTGGTTCCCTGCAGCATGGGGTCGTTGCGTTCGCGGATGATCTGCTGGCGTGCGTCGATGAACCGCATCGGGTTGATCCGGCTGTCGGCGACAGACTGGTAGAACGCGGCGGTCTCGGTGTCCGGCTCGAGTCTGAGCCATACCTCGTACGGCTCGAGCGCCGTTGTCGCCTGCAGGTAGTTCAGGTTCACCACGATGAGGTGACGGGCGCCGGTTCCGAAACGGGTCGTGAACGGATTGTACCCCGGCCAATAGTCGACCATGCCGTACACGTAGTAGAGCGTCGACGGCTGGTCCCGCCAGGTGATGTAGATGGGATCACCGAGCTCGAGACCCGCGTCCTCGGCGAGCGATCGCGATACGAGCGCCGCCGCCGGGCTTGCGGAGAGCAGGTTCAGGTAGTTGTACCAGTGCGAAGGAAGCAGGTCGTGCCGGAACCAGGCCACGGAGGCGAACTCAGTCGGCCGGATGCCGAACAGCGCCGCCCCGCGGAAGGAGTCCCCAACCAGCTTCCGTCCGCTTGCGTTCGCCTCGTAGAAGACCGGAGTGGCATGGGCGACGCCGGGAAGCTCCTCGAACCGCCTGAAGGAAGGCTCAAGGTAGCGGCCGGCCTCGCCGCCTCCTCCAACGCTGCCAACGCCCCCGCCGCCGTCACCCGGCGCGCCGAAGAGATCGTCGTCCGTGATGATACCTCCGGCATCCGAGAGGCGGTGCCACTCCTCCCGGATCACGATATCAGATCCGGCATTGTAGTAGATGCGCTCTTCGACGTTCTGGTTGATCGTTCGGGCGGCATCGGCGTTGTAGACGCCGATCGAGATGCTGAGAATCAGGAAGAGCATGAGAAACTGGTCCTTGCCTGATCCGCGGCCCACCTGGATCAGCGAGGCGAAGAGCGCGGGAGACCAGCGTCGCGCGCCGATCCGGAAGAGGATCCTGACGAGCAAGGGGTAGACTCGGAGGAAGAGCAATCCCAGACCTATCACGAACATCGTGGACATGAACAGCAACACCGGATCGAGCGCCATCTCGGTGGGATCCAGGCCGGCGAGCTCCACGATATCCGCATGCACACGGTACCGGTACAGCCCGTACGCCGCGACCCCGAGCAGGATGACGTCAAGAAAGAGCCGGCTCCACAGCGGGCGGCTTCGTCCGCGAGCGAGCCGCTGCTTGTGGTACACGATGGTGGTGCGCGACGCCTGCAGCGCCGGGATGAGAATCGTCAGGAGCGCTACCGCGGACGCGGCGAAGGCGTACAGATAGGTACGCGGCGTGATCTCCAGTCGCAAGGCCCGGCGCTGCACGAACTCCAGGAAGCCGGCGGAGGCCCCGAGGATCTGACAGATCAGGAGCCCCAGAAAGGGGCCCGCGATAACTCCCGCGATGCTGAGGAAAAGGCCGAGCACGGCGTAGACGGCGAACACCTGCCCCACACGGGCTCCGCGGCTCTTCATGAGCGCGATCTCGTTCCGCTCATGGTCTATGAGTATCTGGGAGACCATGAAGAGGTAGAAGGCGAGCATCAGCAGCAGGGGCACCTGCAGCACCCAGAGCGTCATGGTCAGCGCGCGCTGACGCGCCGTGTAGTTCTCCAGGATCCGCAGCACCGGGAGCCTCACGGTCAGCCCCACACGCCGGGCGAGGCGCGAGTAGTGGTTGACGAAGGCCACCATGGGGGCAGCGTCCTCGCTCGTCAGCGACTGGTAGTCCCAGGTGTATGCCCACGATATCTCGAGGTTCCGGGTAGGATTGTCGGTCGCGATCACGCGTCTGAAGTCGTCCGGACGCAGCAGAAAAATGTTGGTGAGCCGGTGCAGCCCGAACGTCCAGTACACGTCGCTGTGATCCGCGGCCTCTACGACCGCCGCCACGCGGATCCGGAACGGCAGCAGGTGATCACCGCGCTGCGCGTACAGGTCGTAGGTCCTCCCGTAGGTAAGCCGACCGGACACGGCCGTCTCCCGGGTGATCACCGCGTCGAGGACCGGGATAGAGTCGGACAGGCTCGCCTCCGGTCCCCCGGACGGCATCTCCCCGACAACCGGACGGACACGTTCAAAGAGTCCTCCTATGGACGCCATCGACGCCGCGACCAGCTCGTCATCCGGGCGATCGACATCGCCGAGCCGCAGGAAGTTCTGCTGAATACGCGAGGAGGTGGTCTGGACGGGTACGACGACCCCGCGGCGCACCTCGGTGTCGACGGCCGCGGCGAGCTCGTCGAAGGCCTCGAGCGGGGAGGTCACCTCCGGATCCACGACGAGGTAGCCGCTGAGCTCGACCATCCCGGGATAGACGCCGGTGCGCTCCTGGTACTGCTGCAGGTCACGGAGCAGCAGCCGGGTCAGGATCCCGCGGCTGTAGATGGGTATGGTCGTGACCATGGCGACCGCGAGTATCACGCCGACGAGCAGGCTTGCGACCATCCACTTGTTGGCGGCCATCTTGCGGAGCACGAAGAGCAGCACGGTTACCTCAACACCACTTCTTCGCCCTCTTCAAGCCCTCGCACGATCTCGACCTCCGTGGGTGTCTCGAGCCCCACCTCGACGTCGCGCTCGACCCGCACGCCGTCGGCGAGCACGTGCACGTACCGGCGCGTCGCGTAGCGCTGCACGGCACGGCTCGGCAGCACGAGGACATCGTTGCGTTCGGCGAGCACGAGCTGGGCGGTCGCGCTCATGCCGATGCGCATGTCAGGGATGGGCTCCTCCACCACGATCCGCACGGTGTCGCGGAACTGCTCTATCTGCTCGAAGGGAACGCTTCGCGGAGTCAGCACAACGGTGCCGGGATACTCGGCGTCGCGAACGGAGACGACACAGTCCATGCCTATCTCGAACCTCCCCGCGTCCCGCCCCTGGTACTCGAACACGAGATCGGTCGGGTCGGCGATCCGCAGAACGTCGAGGAAGGTGGGCACGTGCTCTCCTTCGCGCACCTGGCGGTTGATCCAGGTCACCACACCGTCGATGGGCGCGTACAGTCTCATCGTGTCGCGCTGATCGATGAGCCGCTGCAGATGCACCCTGGCCGCCTCCACGTCAACTCGGGCCATCTGCACGGCGATCGGATTTTCGCTCTCCTCGATCCGCTGCACGGTCAGCACGGCCTTGCGCACCGCGATCCCCTGCTCGGCGACCCGCTGCCGCAGGCGCCGCACCGTCTCGCCCGCGCCACCGGTTACCTCGGCCAGCTCGAGCTCGCGCGCGAGATCCGCTTCGAGCTCCTCGAGCCGCAGGACCGCCAGGTCACGATCGGCCCTGGCGAACTCGAGGGTGAAGCGGTCGTCGGCCTGTTCGGTGGCGCGCCGCAGCGCGAGCTCGGCGCGTTCGAGGTTGAGGCGCGACTGCACGATGTCCGCGTCGAGGTCGTCGGTGTAGAGCTCGGCGAGCAGCTGACCCGCGCTCACCTCGTCACCAATCTTCACGTGCAGCTCACGCAGGCGGCCGCCGCGCCGCTCGAAGAAGACGTCGGAAGCCGAAGCGGAGACGAAGCTCCCAAAGGCGCGAATCGTGTTCCTGAGGTCCCCGCGCGCGACGGCGTGGGTGCGGTAGGTGATCTGCGGCGGCTCGGCGAGCGGAGGCGCGAGTATCTCCTCCTCCCGCGGGAGCAGAAAGCATGAGGAAAGCGCCAGTGGCGCCGCGAGGGCCAGCGAACACAGGAGACGACCGAGAGAGCGGAGAGTAACCATTGCGGTACCTGTCTTCTTGAGTGATCTCAGCACGCAAAAATCGGGGCGGGCCCAGCCCGCCCGCCTGATCTATCGTACCTACTTTTCCATACTCCGGTCAAACGCCACGGTGGAGGCGCCGAAGTTCACCTTCTTCACGAAGGCGAGCGCCTCCTGCGCTCCAAACTCGCGATCCATGCCGTTGTCCTCCCACTCAATCGAGAGCGGACCCATGTAGCCTGCGGCGTTCACCTCGCGAATGATTGCGTCGAAGTCGATGCTGCCGTGTCCGAGCGACACGAAGTTCCAGCCGCGCCGCAGGTCGCCGAACGGCAGATGAGACCCGAGAATGCTCGCCCGACCGTCCAGCATGACCTTGGAGTCCTTCATGTGAACGTGGTAGATGCGGTCGGCGAGATCGCGGTAGAAGAGCTCCGGCTTGACGCCCTGCCAGATGAGATGCGAAGGGTCAAAGTTGACCCCCAGTGTCTTCCGGTCGTTGAACTCCCTGAGCAGCCGCTGCATCGTGTAGAGATCGTAGGCGATCTCGCCCGGATGGACCTCGAGGGCGAACCGGATCCCGTGCTCGTCGAAGGCGTCGAAGATGGGGCTCCAGAGCTCGACGATCCTTCCGTACCCGTCGGCCACCTGCTGCTCGGTCGTGGGCGGGAAGCTGTACCACCATGCCCAGATCGGCGAGCCCATGAAGCCGGTCACGACGTCGATACCAAGCGCCTTCGCTCCGGCTGCGGTCGCGATCATCTCGTCGACCGCCCACCTGCGGATATCGTCCGGCTTGCCGGCGAGCCGCTCGGGCGCAAAGGTGTCGTTGCGCGGGTCCGGGTTGTCGCCAACGAGCTGACCGACGATGTGCGACCCGATCGACCAGCATCCGAGCCCGTTCGTGCTGAGCGTCTCCCTGTGCCGATCGACGTACGAGGAATCCTTCGCCGCCTGATGGACGTCGAAATGGTCTCCCCAGGTGCACAGCTCGAGCCCGTCGAAGCCCCACGAGCCCGCCATCCTGCAGATCTCGGTGAACGGAAGGTCCGCCCACTGCCCGGTGAAGAGTGTTACCGGCCGTGCCATATGTCCTCCTAGTATTCGACCCATGCGCCCTTGCTCGCCGAGCTCTCCACGGCTCGCGTGACGAACCGAACGCCCTGGATGCCGTCGTCCACGTTCGGGAAATCCCGGTCGGCGTCGCTGAGCGGCTCTCCGGCGAGTCGCTTTCGCAGAGCGCCGGTGAAGGTCCTGTAGATATTCGCAAACGCCTCGAAGTAGCCTTCCGGATGACCGGAGGGGATTCGCACGAGCGACTGGCCCCGCTCGCCCAGGTCGTCCCTCCCCCTGCTGAGTATCTGAGCCGGGGAATCGATCGGGGTATAGCGCAGGTAGTTGGGGTCCTCCTGGCGGAAGTCGATCGACCCCTTCTCACCGAAGACCCGGATACGCAGGGCGTTGTCGGCGCCGACGGCCACCTGGCTGGTCCAGTAGAGGCCGGTCGCGCCGCCGGAGTAGTTCACCATGATCGTCGCATTGTCGTCGAGCGCCCTGCCCTCAACGAACGAGTCGAGGCGCGCCGAAAGCGAGGCGATCTCGAGCCCCGTCACGTAACTCACCATGTTCTCCACATGGGTGCCGATGTCCCCGACGCAGTTCGACTTGCCGGACTGCGTCGGGTCGGTGCGCCAGCTCGCCTGTCGGTTGTCGGCCTCCGCTCTCGTGGCAAGCCATTCCTGGGGGTACTCGGCATTGACGAATCTGATCCTGCCGAGCGCGCCCGAGCGCACCAGCTCGCGGGCCTTCTTGACGGCCGGATAGCCGGTATAGGTATAGGTCACCGCGAACAGAAGATCGCGTTCGGCGACGAGCCGGCCGAGCGCCTGCGCGTCGTCGAGCTCGGTCGTCAGCGGCTTGTCGCACACCACGTGGATCCCGGCCTCGAGAAAGGCCTTCGCGATCTCGAAGTGCGAGACGTTCGGGGTCACGATGACCACGAAGTCGATGCCGTCGTCGCGAGCGGCTTCCTTCCGCGCCATCGTGGCGTAGTCGGGGTAGACGCGCGACTCGTCGAGAAAGAGCTCTCGGGCGGTCTGCAGGCTGGCCTCACGGTCCCGGGAGAAGACGCCGGCCACGAGTCTGCTGTCGAGGTCGAGCGCGATCGCCCGCCGGTGGACATCCCCGATAAACGCACCCGGCCCGCCGCCGATCATTCCATAGGAGAGTGGACGTTTCGCCTGTTCTGACATGAGCGCTCCTTGATCTTTTGCCATAGTGTAAACGCCTTCGGACAAACCCGCAATCAGGGTGACAGAGATCCGATGTTCGTTTACAAATGATAAGGGGGCGAACGGTGAGTACCTCAGAGTTCGAAACGGTAAGCCTGCGCAAGGAAGTGTTGAGCCGCCTCGGCGTATTCTACGTCGACCTGATGGGGCGAAGCGGCTTCGCCGACTCGAGATGGATGCACCTCGGCCACAGCTTTGAGGACATGAGGGAGAACCGCTGGCTCGAGCGCGTGCACCCGCTGGATCGAGACCATGCCCGCGAAGCGCTCCTCAGGCACTTCCGCGGCGAGACGCCGGCCTTCAAGTGTGAGTTTCGCGTCGAGGACGGCGACGGCGAGTACCGTTGGTTCATCTCGGCCGGCGCGGTGGAACGGCGCGAGCGCAACGGCACCCCGCTGACCTTCGTGGGCCACAACGAGGACGTCACCAGTCTCCACAACCTTCGCGAGGAGCTCCAACGGGCCTACCGGCTCGCCGAGGAACGCGCGAGCGAGGCGGAGGCGCTGCGCGGCGCCGGCGCGGTCGTGGTCGCGAGCCTGGACGCCCCTACCGCCGTGCGATCGGTCATCGAGCAGCTCCAGTCACTCGTGCCGCTCGACACGGCAATGGTATGCGAGCTCGAGGACCGGGAGCTGCGCTTCGTGGGAGGCGCCTCCGACGTGACGGAGGAGAGCTTCAGGGAGTTCGCGCGCAGAAGGCTGAAGACCTTTCTGAAGGTGGTGAAGTCACGGCTTCCGGAGTCGGCGGAGGAACCTGACCAGCCGACCCGATACAAGCTTTACGTGCCGCTGGTCGCGCGAGGTGCAACCGTCGGCGTCCTCGCGCTCGCACGCGCATCAGCCGGCTTCGCGAAGGAGGATGTCCGGATCGCGATGTCGATGGCGGACTACCTCTCGCTCGCCTTGTCGAACGCTCGCCTCTACAGCCGCATGCAGCAAAGGGCTGAGATCGACCAGCTGAGCGGAGTCCTGACCAGGCGCGCCTTCATGGAGTCGGCCGAACAGGTCATGGACCACGCGTTTCACACGGGCAAGCCCTTATGCTGCCTGATCCTGGACCTCGACCACTTCAAGTCGATCAACGACACCTACGGGCACCCGGTGGGCGACCAGGTGATCCGCACCCTCGGAGCGATCATGCGGGACAGCCTGCGTTCGACCGACATGGTGGGCAGATTCGGCGGAGAGGAGTTCTGCGCCTTGCTCATCGAGACCGGTCTCGAAAAGGGACGCGAGGTCACCGAGCGCCTTCGCCTCGCGATCGCGGCGACCGACTTCCCGGGGGTCGAGCGTGCCGTCACCGCGAGCATCGGGATCGCGTCACTCGCCAACGCGGCGGACGACGAAACTGCGCCCGAACGCCTCTCGATCGAGCAGATCATCCAGCGGGCGGACGTCGCGCTCTACCACGCAAAAGAGACCGGCCGCGACCGCGCCGTCGCGTACGACATGATGGAGGCGGCCGACCGCACGGCAGGTTCACGTGACTCGCTGGAAACGAAAAAGTCGGGGCAGCCCGGGGCCGGCGGCGGTGGCGAGCCTGCCTAGTTATCGCGGACGAGCAGCAGGTTCGCGTTCTGGTTGGCCTCGATCTGCGTGACGATCGCGTTGCGCTCGGTGACCACGACGCTCACCAGAAAGAGCACGTCCGGCGTGAGGTCGCGAATCCGGTAGAAGGCGTTTCCCGACGGCGTCTGGAACGCGAGGAAACCGTTCTCCTCTATGCGCCACGAGATGAACCTGAGCGCGGGAGAGTCCGAGGTGACCATACCGTCGGCATCCAGCTCAAGGGTCGCGTCTATGAAGCTGCGTGTTGGCGCGCCGGTGCGAAACTCGTTGAGTGAATATGATCCGATGGTATCCACCCGGTAGAGGTGCCAGATGCCGGGAAGGTCTACCTCCTGGGAAAATGCGATCGTCGTCAGGAGCAGACACGCAATGATCACCACAGCCCGCTTCATAGAGCCTCCCTTCTACTCGTACTCTTAATATGTCGAAATCCCGGCGTCTCGTCTTGAGCCATTTCCTGACGCGGCCGCGGGCGCCTGTCTGCCGGTCCCGTCGATGGACAGGGCGAGACCAAAGGTCTACTGTGAAACGATGAAAGGCCGATTGACACTGACTGCACGCGGGTTCGGATTCGTCGCCGGAAGTACCGCCGGGCCTGCCGGAAGTACCGGCGGGCCAAGCGTCCTCGTTCCCTTCGACCACCTTGATCATGCGCTCTCCGGAGACGAGGTGGAGGTGGAGATCTTCCCGGATTCCGCGAAGGACAAGCCTGCCGGACGGATCGTCAAGGTACTGCGCCGCAACGATGACCCGATCGTCGGTCGGATCCGTCGACACGGCCGCGAGGTCCGGCTCTACCCACAGGCGAACCGGTCGCCGAAGGCACTGGTGCTTCCCGACTCCGAGATCAGGAAGGCCATGCAGAACCGGAAGCTCAACGACGGCGACGTGGTGAGCGCGGCCTTCGTCGATTGGCCGACCGACGCCGGGCACCCGATCGGTCGACCGCTCGAGCTCGTCGCACAGCGGGGTGACGACGACCTCGAGCTCAGACTCATCGCCCTCTCGCGGAATTTCCCGCTCGACTTTCCCGAGCCGGTCCGGAAGCACGCAGCGCAGCTCAGCATGCCGAAGGCCGATCGCCTCGCCCACGACCGTCGCGACCTGCGCAACCTCGTCTGTTTCACGATCGACCCGGATACGGCCAAGGACTTTGACGACGCCATGTCCATCCGCCAGCTCGACAGCGGACTGCTCGAGCTCGGCGTCCACATCGCGGACGTGAGCTCGTTCGTCGAGCCGGACGATCCGGTCGACGAGGAGGCGTGGCGCCGCGGCACGTCGGTCTACCTCGTCGATACCGTGCTTCCCATGCTGCCTGAGGCGCTGTCGAACGGAGTCTGCAGCCTCGTGCCCGGAGAGCCGCGACTGGCGATGAGCGTGATCGCCACGCTCGACGGGCGCGGTACGGTACATGGTGTAGACATGTGCGAGTCGATCATCAGGAGCCGGCGTCGGTTCACCTATCGGGAGGCCGAGGACATCATCCGCGGGGGCGATGATCCACTTGCCGGAGAGATCCATCTGTTGCACCTGCTCACGCAGACCCTGCGTCGCCGACGCGAGGAGGCAGGAAGCGTCGACCTGGACCTCCCGACTCCCCAGATCAGGCTCGACGAGGATGGGGTACCCGTCTCGGTGCGCCCGAGCGAGCGACTCGACGCGAACCGGATGGTCGAGGAGTGCATGCTGCTCGCCAACCGGCTGGTCGCCGAGCACCTGGAGTCACAGACCACCGTTCCCGGGGTGTATCGCGTGCACGACCGGCCGCGGGAGAGCGATATCGATTCGCTGGTCACGACGCTGCGGGACCTTGGTGTTCCGTACAGGACCGACGGTGAGGTGGAAGCGAAGGATTACCGCCGGATTCTTTCCTTCATTGAGAACTTCGAGTTTCGCGACCTCATCGAGGCAGTCGCAATGAAAGCGCTGAAGAAGGCGGTCTACTCCACGGAGAACCGCGGTCACTTCGGACTCGCTATGGCCGCCTACACGCACTTCACCTCGCCCATTCGCCGGTATCCGGATCTCCTCGTCCATCGCCTGCTGAAGCGCTCGCTTGCCGATGCCGCACGGGCACGCGACGGGAGTGGCCGGGGCCGGCGCCGCCGGAAAGGGCGGACAGATGCGGACGGGCTCAAGCGGTTTCTCGACAGGACGTGCACGCACGCGAGCGAGCGCGAGCGCCTCGCCACGGACGCGGAGCGGGAATACAGCCGCCTCAAGGCACTCGAGTTCCTCACGACGAAGATCGGCCGGGAGTACGACGGAGTAGTCTCCGGCGTTGCTTCGATCGGGCTCTTCGTGGAGATCGAACGCTACCTGATCGAGGGGCTGGTTCACATCTCGACGCTGGGGAAGGAACGGTTCGAGCTCGACCGCGCCGCGTACCGGCTCGTGGGGTCGAAGAGCGGAACAGTCTACCGGCTCGGAGATCGCGTTCGCGTGAAAGTGAAGTCGGTGGACACCGGGGAGCGCACGGCGGACTTCGCGCTCTTGAGCGTGCTCACGAGCCGCGCGAAGTCGTAGGCCGAGGTGCCCGCGAGATCAGGTCGTGTCACGAATCCGGCGGCCAATCGAGTCCGCGTCTATCCGGTATCTGCGGGCCACATCGTCGGCGAAGCTCGACCCCGACGGGGGGCCGGAGGTGATCTCGTAGGTCCGGATCGCCCGGCCGCCACACACGCGTACGCCGGCGTTCAGCGTGCCGACTCTGCTCCGCGCGGCTGGTTCGGCATTGATCCGGTCCGCGCCCCGAGCGAGCTCGTGGAGGTGCGTCGTGACAACGCCACGCACCCCGGCCATGCTCAGACCGCACAGCACCGATTCGGCTATTCGCTCTGCCTCGCGGGGGGCGGTGCTCGACAGCGGCTCATTCATCAGCACGAGGCTGTGAGGCGTCACCCGGTCGAACAGCGTGGATATCCTCTGTGCCTCATCCTCGAACCGCCCGAGCTCGTCGTCGAACTCCTCTTCAGTGGGGAAGTGCGTGTAGATCGCGTCAACCGGCGCGATCTCGGCGCTCTCGGCGGGAACCGGCAGACCGGCTTGCCCGAACACCGTCGCGATCCCTATCGCCTGCGTGAAGGTCGTCTTCCCGCCGCCGTTCGGTCCGGTCAGCACGAACAACCGCGCCGCCTCGTCAAGCGCCACGTCATTCCCGACCATACGCCCGACGCCGGAACGACTGAGCCAGTGTGAGGCGAGTCGGGCATTGTAGAGCCCGGCATAGCACGTGACGCGCGTCTGCGGCTCGACGATCGAGGGAAAGCTGACCGGGTAACCGGCGTCGGCAAGCTTGCGCAGATACCGGACCGCACCAACGAAGCCGGCGATCTCCGGAAAGAGCCGGCGGAAGATGTCCGTGTTCACACCGACGTATTCCCGAAGCTTCCGCACGAGCGGCCGCAGCATCGACTTCAGGACCGTGTCGATCTCCTCGAACAGGGGAGCAAGCGGCAACCGCTCGACACTCTCGCCGAGCCCCGGGTCCGGACCGGGAGTCCTCGCGAGCGTCGTGCGGGTCAGATACGGATCGCCCATCGCCTTGCCGAAGAAGCCGCCGAGGAAGTGGCTCTGCCGGAAGCGCTTGTCGTTGACCGCGAGCAAGGCGGCCTGAACGGGGCGCAGTCTGTCGTCGAGGTTGACCCCGATCGTGACGCTCTGATGGAGCTTGATGCCCGACCGCAACCGGGGCAATTCTCTGTGGAGCTCCTCGAAAGCCGGATCCTCACGCCGGCCGCGAAGCTCTGCGAGCAACCGCTCGAGCCCCGCCGACCGTCGCCCGAGGCGCTCGAGCACATCGATCATACGGCGCACGAGCTCGACGTAGAGCTCGAGCTCGCCAAGCCGCCACACCGCCTCCAGCAGCGGCCGCTCGGTCTCTCGCCCGCTGTGCGAGAAGACGGTGAGCTCCTGCATCGTCCGCACGAGCTCGTCCATCTCGTCACACAGCTGCGGGTCGTCCCAGAGACAGCGGACCGTCTCCTGACGGTAGCGTATCTCCTGCGGGGTCTGGGGCAGCTCGCAGAGTAGACGAAGCATCGCGGACTCACTGATGCCCTGGTGGGACATACCGCGCGCAAGCTCGGAGAGCCCAAGGTCGTGGACGGCCTCCGCGCTCAGCGCGTTGCGATCGATCCGCTCACCGCCTTCGGGTACGAGGAGCGACAGCAGTGCCATGCGCTACGTCTTGCCCTCGATCTGCGAGACCGTGTCACGTTGAATGGACTTCAGGTCGACGAGGTAGTGTTCGGCCTCGAGCGCCGCCATACAGCCGGAGCCCGCGGCGGTGACCGCCTGACGAAAGACCCTGTCCTTGACGTCTCCGCAGCCGAAGACTCCCGGCACGCTCGTGCGGGTGGAGTCGGGTTCCGTGATCAGGTAGCCGGTCTCGTCGGTCGTGAGCTGTGACTCGAGGAACCCGGTATTGGGCGTGTGGCCAACCGCGTAGAAGAGCCCGTTCGCCTCGAGCACCTGCTCCTCGCCCGTTTTGTTGTTCCGCACGCGCACCCCGGTGAGCGCAGCCTCCCCGATCGCCTCCTCTGCCTCGGTGTTCCACAGCACCGTAATCTTTGGATCGTTGAACACGCGGTGCTGCATCGCCTTCGACGCGCGAAAGACGTCGCGGCGCACGAGCATCGTCACCGATGACGCGTACTTGCTGAGGTAGCTCGCCTCCTCGCAGGCGGAGTCGCCGCCGCCTATGACGATGAGCGGCTTGTTCCGGAAGATCGGCAGCGCGCCGTCGCACACGGCGCAGGCCGAGATCCCCTTCTGCCAGTAGCGCTCTTCACCGGGCAGGGCGAGCCGCTTCGCGGTCGCGCCGGTCGCGATAATGAGCGCCCGGGCACGGTACTCAGCGCCTGCGGTATACACGACGAACGGAGTGGCCGAGAGATCCACCCGTTCCACGGTCTCGGTCTTGATCCGGGCGCCGCACGAAGCCGACTGGGAGCGCATGCGGTCCATGAGCTCGGGTCCGGATATACCCTCGGGGAAACCGGGGTAGTTTTCCACCTCGGTCGTCGTGGTCAGCTGGCCCCCCGCCGCGACACCCGCGGCCATGAACCCCTCGAAGAGCAGGGGCGTGAGCTCGGCCCTGCCGGTGTAGATCGCGGCGGCGTGCGCCGCTGGGCCTGACCCTACGATGATCACGTTCTCAACAGTCGGCTCAATCATCCTTGCTCTCCCCATCCGATACGCCTACGAGCTCCTTGACCTTCTCACCGCTCACCTGCTCCTGCTCGAGCAGCATGGAGGCGAGGGTGTCGAGGGCGTGGCGGTTTTCGGTCAGAAGCTTCTGCGCCCTCGAAAAAGCGTTTCGCAGAATGGTCTTGATCTCCTCGTCGATCTCGCGCGCGGTCTCTTCGCTGTAACTGCGCTGCCGGCTCAGCTGCTCGCCGAGGAAGACGTTCCGGTCGCCCTCACCCAGGGCGATGTGGGCGAGCTTGTCGCTCATCCCCCACATCGCGACCATCTGTCTCGCCATCTCGGCCGAGCGCTTCAGGTCGTCCGCCGCGCCGCTGGTCATGGACTCAAAGACGAGCATCTCGGACGCGCGCCCGCCGAGCATCATGCAGAGCATGTTCTCGAGGTACTCGCGGCTGTAGTTGTACCGCTCCTCGGCCTGCTCGATCTGCGTGACGCCGAGCGCCTGGCCACGAGGGACGATACTGACCTTCGTGACCGGGTCCATATACGGCAGGAGCGCCGCGGTGATCGCGTGTCCCGACTCGTGGTAGGCGGTGATCTTCCGTTCGCGCTGGTTCATCTTGATGGACTTGCGTTCGAGCCCCATCAGGAGGCGGTCGCGCGCCATGTCGATATCCTGCTCCTGGATGACTTTGGAGCGCCGGCGGGCAGCCTGCAGCGCAGCCTCGTTCAGGAGGTTCTGAAGCTCTGCGCCGCTGAAACCGATCGTCTGGTTCGCCACCCGGTCCAGATCGACCGCCGGATCCATCGGCTTCTTCTGCGCGTGAACCCGCAGGATGTCGGCGCGCTCCTCCTTCGCCGGCATGGGGATGGTGATCTGGCGGTCGAACCGGCCCGGGCGCAGGAGCGCGGGGTCGAGGATATCGGGGCGGTTTGTCGCAGCCACAACGACCGTGCTCTCGTTCTGCTCGAACCCGTCGAGCTCGCTCAGCATCTGGTTGAGGGTCTGTTCGCGCTCATCGTGACCCCCACCGAGTCCGGCGCCGCGATGACGGCCGATCGAGTCGAGCTCGTCGATGAAGATGATGCTCGGGGCCTTCTTCTTCGCGTCCTTGAACAGGTTACGAACGCGGGATGCGCCCACGCCCACGAACATCTCCATGAAGTCGGACCCGCTCATGCTGAAGAAGGGCACGCCTGCCTCGCCGGCGATCGCGCGGGCGATCAGCGTCTTCCCGGTTCCCGGCGGGCCCACGAGCAGGATACCTTTGGGAGAGCGGGCGCCGAGCTCGAGGTACCGGTTCGGGTCTTTGAGGAAGTCGACGATCTCCATCACCTCTTCCTTCGCGCCCTCGAGGCCGGCCACATCGGCGAAGGTCGTCTTCTCCTTCGTCTGGTCGTAGAGCTTCGCCTTGTTCTCGCCCACCTGAAAGATCCCGCGGCCCTGACCGCGGATATTGCGGAAGAGCGCAAAGAAGATCCACACGAGAAAGATGTAGGGGAGAATGCTGATGAGAATCGCGAAGAAGCCCGGCTGGTCGGCCGGACGGGTGACGATTTCCACGTTGTTCTCACGCAGCAGCGGGAGAAGCTCAGGGTCGCCGAACCGGGGCACATAGGTGATGTAGCCGGTCCTGCCGCCGATGCCCGTCGGCACCGGCTGGTCGGCGGCTGTGCCCGTGATCCGGTCGCCCTGGATCGTGACCGAGCGAACCTGCCTCTGCTCCACGAGCTGTCTGAAGCGGGTATAGCTGATCTCCTCACCGCGCGCACCGGTCTGGAAGACGTTGATCAGCATCGGGAGGAGAAAGAAGATGAGCACCAGCGGAATGAGCAACCGCCAGTTGAAGGGGGGGCGCGAGTTCGGATCCCCCCCCGGCTCACGACCATTCTGGTCGTTCTGGTTCAGTGGCATAGCGTAAAAGTATCGAATAGTTGCGATCTGAACAAACGCATCGGTTCACGCTAAGATGCAGGAATGGAATGGTTCCCTCAGGTCTTCGCGACCGCGCTCGGTGTTCAGCTCTTCAGTCAGCTGCTCAAGACAGTCTTCTACTCGATCCGGGACCGACGCTTCACCCCGTCGTACTTCGTCTCGGCGGGAGGCATCCCGAGCGCGCACGCCGCATTCGTCGCGGCGCTCTCGGTCGCGATCGGAGTTCGCAACGGATTCGCCTCAGACCTCTTCGCGGTCGCGGCCGTCTTCAGCGCGATCGTCATCTACGACGCCTACCGGCTGCGCGGCCACGTGCAGCATCACGCGAGGATCATCAATGAGAGGATCCTCGAGCCGACCGGCGAGCAGCCCATCTCCGAGATGGTCGGCCACTCACTGCCGCAGATCATCGCCGGTATGGTCCTGGGCGGCGGAGTATCGCTCTTCGTGACGCTGCTTCTCTCCTGAGCTCCGCCGTCAGTAGTGCCCGTACCGGGTGATCTCGTCGACCTGCAACAGCACGGAGAGCCGCGTCTCGTAGTGCCCGCTTCGAATCCCGGAGATCGGACCCTCGGCGATCAGAACCGCGCCCTCAATCCGCCGCGGCCGGTTGAGCTCGAGCGATCGCACGTGGCTGTGAATCGCTCCACGAATCGCGTCACGCGCCGTCTCGTGCTTGACCGCCGGCCCCTCGAAGAAACCGGCCGTCCCCACGCCCGTCGCGGAGGCGTTCGCCGCGCTCCTCCAGCCCCGGTACCAGGCGCGCTGTTGCTCGTCGACGGTGTAGGAGATCCTGGCGTAGAGCCGGTCGTCGGATACCCAGGTCTGCAGGACGTCGAGCCGGGGGTCGCCCCGGACGATGGTCGCGTAGGGCGTGAGATCGAACTGCTCGTCGACCCGCCGCGTGGGGTCGCGCGGAACGTAGACGAACCGGAATCCGTAGATCATCCCTGAGAGGATGAACACCGCCTCGTCGAGCAACCGCTCGACGGCAACCTCACGAGGCACGGGACGAAGCCCTCCGTCGGCCACGAGCGGGTCGAGCTCGGTCCACACCTCTATGACGAGAACGGGATCGTCGCGCGAGGTCGACCATGTCTGAGCGCCGGACTCGGCGCAGACCGCCGACAGCAGGAGCGAGGCGATCAGAACGAGCGACGGGAGTCGACGACGGCTCGGCACGGTTCTAGTATCGGCTGCTGTTCCTGAAAACGGTAATCGGGTTGATGCGCAGCCGGAGCACGAGGTAGACGAATGCAACCGCGAAACCGAGCAGGTGCGTCATGTGCGCGACATTGCCGCGCGTGCGGGTGAACATGTTGAACAGCTCGAGCCCGGCGTACCCGATCACGAGCACCGGAGCGCGAATCGGGATGATGCCGAACAGGAAGATTGTCGCGCTGGGATAGTAGGTCGCAAAGGCGAGCAGCACGGCGAACACCGCACCGGAGGCGCCGATCAACGCGATGTTGTAGGTCCCGGTCAGGACGTATACGAGGAAGGAGAGCAGCCCCGCGAGCGTGCCGCTCAGAAGGTAGAAGAGCAGAAACTCGTTCGAGCCGATTCTTCGCTCGAGCTGCACCCCGAAGAAGAAGAGCCCGAGCATGTTGAACAGCAGGTGCCACATCCCCCCGTGGACGAACATGTAGGTGAAGGGGGTCCAGATCCAGTTCTCGACGATGACGAGGGCGGGAATCAGCGCCATGCGCTGGAGGATACCGGGCGCGACGGAGATGAACAGGTGCACGGCGACGTTCACGCCTATCAGGATGAAGGCCGCGTTGTAATACTGGAACCGGAAAGGTCGCTGAAAGAACGGGAGCTTTTCCACCCTTTGAAGCTAAGATGACGGCTTCAAGGGGTCAAGCACCCTTCTCAGACGCACGGGGTGCAACTATGATGGGTCGCAGACAGACCGACGATGGAGACGAAGCGATGCTCATAGACATGCCGCTTGAGAAGCTGCAGACGTATGCGGGAACGAACCCGCGCCCGGCCGACTTCGACGAGTACTGGCAGCGCGCGCTCGACGAGCTCGACGCGACGCCGCCGGAGGTGAGCATGGAGCCGGCGGGCTTCTCGGCTCCGCACGCCGAGTGTTTCGACCTCTTCTTCACGGGGACCGGCGGCGCCCGCGTCCACGCCAAGCTCGTGCGCCCTCACGGCGCCCGAGCGGCCGGACCGGCGGTCGTGCACTTTCACGGGTACACCGGCAGCGCAGGCGACTGGGCCGGGTACCTCGGGTGGGCCGGTGCCGGCTTCGTCTCGGCGGCGCTCGACTGCCGCGGGCAGGGCGGCCGCAGCGAAGACACCGGCGGCGTGCGCGGAAACACCCATCACGGACACATCGTCCGCGGCCTCGACGACCACGAGGACAAGCTGCTCTTCCGGCAGATCTTCCTCGACACGGTCCGGCTCGCCCGGATCGTCATGGACTCGGACGGCGTCGATCCGGATCGCGTCGGCGCCACCGGCGCCTCGCAGGGCGGAGGGCTCTCCCTCGCCTGCGCCGCGCTCGAGCCGCGGATCAGACGGGCGGTCTCCATCTACCCCTTCCTCTCCGACTACCGCCGCGTCTGGGAGATGGACCTTGCGAAGGGCGCCTACCAGGAGCTGCAGGATCACTTCCGTCGCCACGACCCCGCGCACGAGCGCGAGACGGCGATCTTCGAGCGACTCGGCTACATCGACATACACAACCTGAGCTCCCGGATCAGGGCGGACACCCTGATGCTGACGGGGCTGATGGATCAGATCTGTCCGCCCTCCACCCAGTTCGCCGCGTACAACGCGATCTCCGCGCCCAGGGCCATGGTCATCTATCCCGACTTCGGCCACGAGAATCTGCCCGGGGCGCAGGACCGCGTCTTCACCCACATGCTGGAGCTGTAGTGGCCCGGCGCGACCGGCCCGACTCTTACTCGAAGCAGGCGCGTCGCGAAGGATATCCTGCGCGGTCGGTCTACAAGCTCGAGGAGCTGCAGCGTCGCCTCACCCTGATGCGACCCGGGATGCGCGTGCTGGACGTGGGCGCTGCTCCAGGCAGCTGGTCGCAGTTCGCCGCGAAAATCGTCGGCAGCGGGGGACTGGTGGTCGCGGTCGACCTTGCCGAGCTGCCGGCGATCGAAGGGACGAAGAACGTAGAGACGATCACCGGGGACATCTGCGACGAGCAGGTGATCGCGCGGATCGTCGAGCTTGGGCCGTACGACGCGATCGTGAGCGACGCCGCCCCCCGGACGAGCGGAAACCGCACCCTGGACACGGTGCGCTCGGCGGCTCTCGTGGAACAGGTACTCTCGCTCTGCGACCGGGCGCTCGCGCCGGACGGGAACCTCGTCGCGAAGCTCTTCCAGGGAGGCGAGGAGCAGCGGCTCCTCCATGAAATCCGACGTCGGTTCTCAGCCGGACGGCTCGTCAAGCCGAAGGCCAGCCGCGACGAGAGCTTCGAGGCTTTCCTCGTAGGGAAGGGGTATCAGGCATGAGGATTGCCCCTCAGTACTCGCGGTCGAGCAGCCGCTCGGCAACGAGACCGAGCGCTTCCCGCTGTCTGTCGTCCGCAAGCTTCAGGATCTCGCGGTGGGCCCGCTGCGTATAGCTGCGGGCGAGCGCACGTGCGCCGGCGATTCCGCCTGCCCGTTCGACCGCGTCGACCGCGGCGGCCAGCGCCGCGGAGCCGGCAGGCGGCGGGGCGACGAGCGGACGCACCTCCGGATCACCCGCGACCGCCTCTATCACCGGGAGAGTGTAGACGCCGCTCCGCAGGTCGGAGGCGACCGGCTTACCCAGAGCGTGTGAGCGCGAGGTGAGGTCGAGTATGTCGTCGATAATCTGAAAGGACATACCGACGCAATACCCTGTGCGCGACAGGAGCACGATCTGCTTCGGTCGCGCCTTGTTCTCGGCCGCGCCGGTCACCAGACTCAGGCCGAACAGCATCGCGGTCTTCCCGGCGATGCGCCGCAGATACGCGCGCCGGCTGAACCGCTCGGCATCCGGATGGCAGGTCTGGTTGATCTCGCTCCGGACCAGATGCCCCGTGGCTCTCGCGAGCCGCAGCGCATTCTCGCGCGAGGTCCCCTCGCCGATCATGGAGAAGCACCGTGAGAGCAGATAGTCGCCCATCAGCACGGCATGCTTGCGACCATGCTGCGCATGGAGCGATGGCTCCCCGCGGCGGCGGTCCGCGTCGTCGATCACGTCGTCGTGGATCAGGGTGGCCAGGTGCAGCGTTTCGATCGCGGCGGCGATCCGGACGATGCGTTCGGAGGCAGGCGCGCCCGCCTCCTGCTGCCCGGCCCACGCCCCAATGAGCACGAATCCGGGACGAAGCATCTTCCCCGGCCGTCCCACGTATCCGCTGAGCGCGTCGCCCATCGCGCCGCCGGCGGAGGCGGCCTCGGCAACCGCGATCTGCCGCACGCGCGCGAGATCGTCCTCCAACTCGGGGATTCCGCTCCAGATGGGATGCCGGTACTGTGCGGCGCCCCGCCCGGAGGCGGGGCTGGTGAACGGCGCAGTGCCCACGATTACGGTCGAGGCTCTCCGACGTAGAGGAAGGTCTTCTTCGCCAGGGTCCGCTTCTGCCACCACCGCTTGGCCGCCGGCATCACGTAGTGGTCAAACCCGAATCCACGACCGGCACCGCCGAGCATGACGATCGCGGCGGACATGTACCACCACAGCTCGACATTGCCCCATCCGGCCACGATGAAGAAGACGCACATGACGAGGGACGCCCCGGCGGCGAGAAAGGTGAAGGTCCCCGATATCAGACAGATGCCGATCAGCACCTGGGCGATGACCGCACCGGCCTGCGCCCCGTAGGCGATGATCGGGTGGAGGCTGAGGATGGTCTCGGCGAACCACTCATAGATACCGATCGCGTCGTCGAGAATCGACTTCTGCCAGTACCCGGTCTGCCCCATCCCGCCCGGTGTTGCGCTCGTCGCGGCGCTCACCTCATCGGTGAGTCCCGGCAGGAAGATGTTGTTCGGCGAGGGCTTGAAAACGCCGTCGGGCCCGGGGTTGAGCCAGCCGGTGGATACCTTGTAGATACCCGTGTCCAGCCACTTATACCCCACGAAGAGCCGTAGCGGGATCGCCCAGTAGGAGGGAATCCTCCAGGCCAGATGCCCGTGAAGGATCGAGCGCTCGTCCTTTATCTTGAAGAACTCCTCCTGGAGATACTCCCAGACCGCGTTGAGCCCGGCGAGCCCGAAGAGGTAATGCAGGTTGATCAGGTGCTTGACCGCCATCGCGAAGATGCCGGAGAGCGACATCCCCATGACGTGCGCCACACCGTACCGCCCGCCGATCGAGACCATGAAGCCGTGATAGTTCGACTTGAATTTCTTCTTCTCCGTGTTCTCGATGTCCGCGATGACGTTCTCCGCGGCGGTTTCCGCGGTCTGCAGCGCAGTTTCCACGATCTGCGGCACGACCTTCTCGTCTTCGAGGTACCAGATCATGTCGCCCACGAGGTAGACGTTTCGGTAGTCGACCGACTGCATGTGCTGGTTCACGAGGATTCGTCCGCGCTCACCAACGGTGTAGCGGTCCTCGTCGTCGAAGTGACAGCCGGCCATGCCGTGGATTCCCTCGTCGAACGAGGCCGAGCACTCGTTGCCGGAGTGCTTACCCTTCGTGAGCGGAATCTTCGCGGTGAACTCGGAACCCTGGATACCGGCCGTCCACACGAATGTATCGGTGTGCAGCTCGCCTCCGTCGGCGAGCTGCACCACGCCTTCGTCCGCGCCGACGATCCTGGTGTTCAGCAGCACGTCACAGCGGATCTTCTTCAGGTACTTCATCGCCTTGTTGACGGGCTTCTCCGGGAAGATCGGCAGGATGGAGTCCTGCATCTCCACGACGGTGACCGTCACTTCATCCGGATCTATGTGGTACTTGGGGCAGAGCACGTCGCGCCGCTCGCAGAGCTCACCGGCCAGCTCGATTCCGGTGAACCCGCCGCCTGCGATGACGAAGTGGAGCATCCGCTTCCTGGTCGTCTCGTCCGGCTCCTTCGCCGCCTCGCGAAACCGCTCCTCAACGTGCGTGCGTATCCGGATCGCATCCTCGAGCGACCACAGCGTGAAGCTGTGCTGCTGAACCCCCGGCGTCCCGAAGAACTCGGGCCGACCGCCGGTGCCGATGACGAGGTAGTCGTACTCGTAGGTCGCGGTCTCCGACTTCATTACGTTGTGCTCGAAGTCGATCGACGAGATCTCGTCGACATGCACCGTCACAGTTGTGCCGGCAAATATCTTGCGGAAACTGACCTGTACCGCTTCGGGTTCGGTGCGTGAACCGGCAATCTCGTGCAGCTCGGTCATGAGCGTGTGGTACGGATTGCGGTCGATCAGGAACACCTCAACATCGTCGTTCTTCTTGAAGTGCTTGTGGAACTTCTTGGCCGCCTCTACGCCGCCGTAGCCGCCGCCAAGGACGGCGATCCTGGTCTTCTCAGACATATATGCTCCTCATTCATGCCACCTGCAATTGCGTGACCGAAATGGTACCTTATCTATCGAATTTGGTAAATGCCGTTCCGCTGGTTTCGTCACCGGCACAGGTTGCCGGGAAGGGGCGCCGCCTGCCGTCGCGAGTCGATCCTCGCGGCCAGCTCCACGAATCGGCGGCTGGTTCGCGTTGCGCCGGCCACGCCGTCGATCCCGTGAGATTGCGAGGCGAGCAACTGCTCCATCAGCGTCGCAGTCACTGCGTCCGTGGTGACCCCTGACGCCGCCTCGAACCGCTGCTGGTAGGCCCGATCATCGCGTTTGAGCCGTATGGTGCCGTCGAGCTCGCGACGGACCTCGCGGAACGCGCCGGCGACCACCCCACCGGCGTCATAGACGAGCACGAGCTCAGCCCGCCATCCGAGCGCGTCCGGCTCGTCGGAGGCCAGGTAGGGCCCCGCGGTCGCCGCATACTCCATCCCCGCCGCGTCGACGGTCACACCTCTGCGCGCGGAGGCGAGCGTCATGCGAGAAAGCGTCTCAAAACGGGCGGCCCACCCGACCGACCGCGGGCTGATCCGTGGACCGGAGCTTTGCGTCGCCAGGAGCTGTCCCGCGAGGTCGTCCAGGTATGCAACCAGATCGACGCCGGTATCCAGCCGGTACTGTTCGGTGTACGCTTCGTGATTGGTGAGCCGAACCCGTTCTGCGTTGACCGCGTCAAAGCAGACTTCAGCGATCAACCCGGCTCGGACGCGGACCTGCAGAAACGCCCGCCATCCGTCGGCGCCGGTGTGCGAGAAACTCGCGGCGTAGACGCCGTCGCGGTAGAGCGGCGCGCCGTCCGCGCGACGCAGCGCATCCGGGTCGGTCTCCGGGGGCCCGCAACCCAACAGAAGACCGGTTGCCAGCGCAACGGCCGTCGCGCGCGCGCGGACGCACAGCCTAGAACGTCTGGGCATCAACCCCGTCCTCGACCTCGCCGCCCTCGACCCTGACGAACACCCGGTTCGGCAGGCACGCGGTCCACTGGCCGGTCATGCGAAGCGCCCCCGCGGCGATGCAGATCTTGTCACGGCAGGGACTCTCGTCCACGTGCACGTGCCCGTCGCCAATCTGGACGAAGGTCTCGCCGAGCGGTCCCTGCACCGCCACCCGCCGCGCCTGGTCGAGCGGATAGAGGAAGGTACCGTCGTCGCTCTGGATACTCACCCCGCCGGGCGCGGCGCCGTTTCCGTAGGCAAAGACCGCGGCGCCCGCCACCATCGCCACCGAGATCAGCAGAGCGAGAACGTCGAGCGGTTTCGTCGCGAAGCGTTTCATTTCCTGCGCTTGTCGCGGATGTAGATCTGCTTGGCCGGAGAGTTCTCGCTCGACCTTTCGTCGATCGTGAACAGATCGACCGCCCGGATGAGCTCTCCGAGCTTCTTGTACCCGTAGTTTCGCGGGTCGAACTCGGGCGCCTTGTTCGCGACGTTCTGGCCCACCGTGCCGAGGTTCGCCCACCCCGTCTCGTCGGCGGAGTCCTCGGTGGCATTCCGCAGGAGGTTGACGAGCCGCGAGTCGCTCTTCAGCTCACGGACGCTCTTGCGCGGAGTGCCACCACCGTCTTCTTTTTCGTCCTCCTTGCGGAGGATCTCGGTGAAGATGAAGCGGTCGCACGCACCCACGAATGCCTTGGGAGTCTTCTGCTCGCCGAATCCATAGACGATGAGACCCGCTTCCCGTACTCGCGCGGACAGACGGGTGAAGTCGCTGTCGCTTGAAACGATGCAGAAGCCGTCCATCGTCTCCGTATAGAGGAGGTCCATCGCGTCTATGATCATCGCACTGTCGGTCGCGTTCTTCCCGCGGGTGTAGGCGAACTGCTGGATCGGCTGAATGGCGTGCTCGAGCAGCACTTCCTTCCAGCCCTTGAGGTGCGTGCTGGTCCAGTCGCCGTAGATACGCTTGACGGTGGCGATCCCGTAGTTCGCGATCTCCTCGAGGAGACTATCTATGATCGCCGGCTGCGTATTGTCGGCGTCGATGAGGACAGCCAGGCGTTTCTGACCCTCGCTATTCGGCATATCCAGACACTACGGCATCGTGCGCGTTTATTCAAGGTTGACAGACCGGCGCCGCGCGTCGATGCTAAGCGGATGAACTGGTGGGGCATTCTCGTCTCGTTCGGCTACGTCTTCGGCTTCATCGGTATTGCGCAGCTGCTCCTTCGAACCGGCAGGCTCTCGGCGTCGGTGACGCGCAAGGTCGTACATATCGGGGTATCGCACTGGTGGATCCTCGCGATGATCTTCTTCGACCGATGGCAGTTCGCGATCGTCGGACCGGTGGCCTTCATCTTCATCAACCTCGCGAGCTACCTCCTGCGGCTCTTCCCGGCGATGGAACACGAGGAGCGCAGCCGCAACCTCGGCACCATCTACTTCCCCGTGGCGCTGCTCGTCTGCGTGCTGCTGACCTGGGGCGGCCCGGTGCCGGTCTGGATGGGCGGACTCGCGATCCTCGTCCTCGGATGGGGCGACGGGCTCGCCTCGCTCGTCGGCGAGATGCAGCGGACGGCAACGCTGCGGGTGTTCGGCAACTCAAAGAGCATCGCCGGGTCGTGCGCGATGTTCGCAGCCTCCGCCGCGGTCGCCCTCGTGTTCACGTCACTCTTCGCGACCCCCGCATCCGGACTGCTCCCCGGAGGCGTGCTGCTCACCGCGTTTTCGATCGCCCTGGTCGCGACCGTCGTGGAGCTCGTCACGCCGTACGGCCTCGACAATCTCACCGTCCCTGTCGCGACCCTGCTCTTCGTGTACCTGATATGAGCGCCGTGCTTCTCACGGCCGCTGCCGTGATGCTCAACGTGGGCGCCGGGTACGCGGCGTTCCAGCGGAGATCGGTGACAGGCTCAGGGGCGGTGGCCGGAGCGCTTGTGGGCATGCTCATATTCGTCGGCGGCGGCCCGCTCTACTGGGTCATGCTGATGCTCTTCTTCATGAGCTCATCCATCGCGGGCAGAGCGGGGTCACGCAGGCGCCCGTCGCTCGGATGGATGCACGAGCGGGGAAGCCGACGCGACTACGTGCAGGTCATCGCGAACGGCGGCGTCGCCGCAACGGCGGCGCTCCTGCTGCGGATCACGGGCCAGACCTCCTTCGCGGTGGCGAGCGCCGCTGCGCTCGCTGCGGCAACCGCGGACACGTGGGCAAGCGAGCTCGGCGTGCTGAGCGCGCGCTCGCCGCGCTCGGTTCTCACGTGGCGCCGGCTCGACCGCGGGACCTCCGGCGGCGTGTCCTGGCTCGGAACCGCAGCAGCGGCGGCCGGGAGCCTCCTGATAGCCGCCTTCTTCGCGGCCGTCGAGGCAAGGGTCGCTCTTCTGCCCGCGCTCGGGATCGTCTTTGCGGCCGGCATGGTCGGGACGACGGTGGACAGCCTGCTCGGCGCGACGGTTCAGGCGCAGTACCGCGACGGGTCCGGCCGGGCGACCGAACGGCGCCGAGGGGAGCAAGGCCCGAACACGCGGACCAGGGGGATCGCAATCGTGGATAACGACGCGGTGAACCTTGCGAGCACCCTCTTCGCCGCGGTGACGGCGGTTCTGCTGTACGCGTTCAGCGGGCGGCTTCCTTGATGCGCACGAAGCGGATCTGGTTCCTGCCGTTCTCCTTCGCGATGTAGAGCGCCTTGTCCGCCGCGCGGACCACCTGCCTCAGTGAATGGCGCGCCGAGCGTCGGTCGGAGATCCCTATGGATACGGTGACGCTGATGCGCTTGGAACGCAGGGACGTCTCCATGCCTTCGACGCTTGCACGCAGCCGCTGCGCGAGCGGAACGATATCGCGCCCCGTACGCCCGGGAATGAAGACGATGAGCTCCTCGCCGCCGTAGCGGCAGACGACGCCCTCCGGCACAACCGACTTCTGGACCGTCTGAGCGACGTTGAACAGGATGCGGTCGCCGGCCTGATGCCCCCAGGTGTCGTTCACCTGCTTGAAGTGATCGATGTCGATCATCATGACGCACAGGGGAGGTCGCGTGTTGATACTCGACTGCTCGGCGAGGATCCGGTTGCAGAACTCGCGGTTGTAGATCTGCAGCAGCGGGTCATACGAGACCCGGTGCTCCATCCGCGCGAGAATGTGCGCGAGGATCGATCCCGCGAGGAAGAACGGCGCGCACGAAACGTAGAGGAGCGCCACGAAGTCGGGCGACACCGGTCCGTAGCCGACCGCGGTCAGCAGCGAAGGCAGCACCCATGCGCCGGCGGCGAGGAGCGCGATCCCGGAGAAAGCACCGCGAAGATAGAAGGTCTGCGGCCGCAGCAGGGCGTTCACCAGAACGACGGCCGTCGCAAGCCCCACGGCCGCGATCGCAGGCGGCGAGAGCAGTCGATCCGGCTCGAGCCGCTCCAGGAAACCGAAGCTCGCCGGGAGAAACCGTACCGCGGTGAGCAGCGTGGCCTGGAGCCCCACGAGCACCAGGGTAAGAATCCGGGTGCTCCGGTAGGTCGGAAAGGCGGGAAGCAGCGTACAGGCGCCGGCAAGGAGGATGCCCAGCAGATAGACGACTTCGCGGTATCCTCGGGGCACGGTTGGAATCGCGTCGATGTAGTACCGCGCAAGGCCGACGAACACGACGTAGAGAATGCTCTGCAGGCCGATCGAGTAGCCTGCGAGGTAGACCCGCAGGTTCTGTACGCGCGGGTAGGAGACGTGCCCGGCGAAGAGCACGAGTACCCCGAGCAGCAGACCGGCGAGCGGCAGAATGATCCCGGCAAGCCCCGGAGGGGGAAGCGGTCCGACGGTGACCGCAGCCGCTCCCGCACCGGCGAGGAGCGCCGCCGAGGCCGCGAGCAGCAGTACGCCCCAACGTGCCGATCTGACGATCACTGCCGCCCGCCGGAGAGCTTGGCGACGAACCGCTCGGCGGCCCTCCCCGAAAGACCCGCCTCCCTGGCTGCCGCGGCGGCGCGAACCGCCGCGTCGGCTCGGGGTTTGGCCTGCCCGCCGGCTTCCGAATCGTGTTCGAGCAGCAGGCGAAGCGCGGCGAGCTCTTCGGCGCAGAAGTGCAGCGAACCGAGCACGTGCCGTTCGAAGGAGGCGCAGGCGGCGGGGCAGACGGTCTTCGCGATCCTGAACATCGTCTGCGCGTAGAGCCGGATCTCCCTCTGGGCGTGCGGATCCATGCGCAGTTTGAGGAAGTGAAAGAGATTGTGCAGGTCTATCTGCCAGTACCACTCGGTATAGAGGCTCAGGGGAAGGTTGATCCGCGCGAGCTCGCGCGCGATGCCGTCGTCGAGCAGGCGGCTGTAGGCGGCATACGCGTCGGCCTGCCCGCAGCGGAACTGGTCGCGCACGGACTCCCGGCGCTCAGGAGGTATGCTCTCGTCCGATCGCCCCTGCTTGTTGTCCGTGCTCTGCAGTGCGATGTCCTCGCCTGCGGGCACGTAGAACTCGTCCTTCATGACACTGTACCGGCCGCTGATCTCGTTGAGGCGTGCGGTCCGGTGTCGGACCCACTGCCGGGCAACGAAGACCGGCATCTTCGTATGAAAGGTCAGCACCACCTGCTCGAACGGCGAAGTGTGATCGTTTCGGAGGAGGTAGTCGATCAAGCCGGCGTCCTGACGATAGCTCTTCGTTCCCTCGCCGTAGGATACGCGTGCCGACTGCACGATGCGCTGGTCGCCGCCGAGATAGTCGACGAGCCGAACGAACCCCTTGTCGAGCACAGGATACTCCCGGTCGAGGATCGCTTCTGCTTCAGGAACAACGATATGTGCCACGGAAACCCCTCCCGGCATTATCCGCGGAGGGGTTCGGCCTGTAAAGGCAGGATTCGTGGCGCCGCGCGCACCGCGGCCGCGAAGGGCGGAGACTTGGCGCGGCGTCGGCGGCGCGGTACCTTCTGCTCCTGATGACACAAGGTGCCGGCCGGCTCGTGATCGCGATATGCGCACTGCTTCTCATCGCCGTACCGCAGATCTCGGGGGCGCAGGAGGACCAGGTCGTCGTGACCGGTGAGCAGCGGGAGGACGGATCGGTGGTCATCCGGGCGTCGAGCGCTCACATCATCCCGGTCTACCTCAACGTCGACCTGGCGCGACTCATCAACATGGAGCCCGACGCGCCGACGCCGTTCGGAATCGAGCTCGCCCCCGGAGCGACGGGGGTGGAACTGTTCCGCCTGCGACCGACGAACACGAGCGGCCGTGTGGGGTACACCCTTTCGTACCGCTACGCTCGCGGCAATCCGTATACCGTCGACCACGACGACGATCATCTCTACCTGATGCCGTACGCTCACGGGGAGAAGCGTCGGCTCTCACAGGGATTCCGTGGCGCCTTCTCGCACTACGGGGAGAACGAGTACGCGGTCGACTTCGAGATGCCCGAAGGCACGCAGGTCTTCGCCGCCCGCGACGGGATAGTCGCGGAAGTCAAGGAAGACTCCCGCGTGGGAGGGCCGGCGAGAAGCTACAGCGGCGAGGCGAACTACGTTCTCGTTATGCACGACGACGGCAGCTTCGCGAACTACGCGCACCTGCGCTACGACGGAGCGGTCGTCGCCCCGGGCGACCGCGTGAGGGCCGGAGACCTGATCGGGTACAGCGGGAATACGGGTCGGTCCTCCGGACCCCATCTGCACTTTGACGTGCGTATCCCCCTGCCCGACGGTACGATGCAGTCGATCCCCTTTCTGTTTCTGGGTACCGACGGCGGGCCGGTTGAGCCGCGCGAGAACCAGTTCTACTACGCGTCCCATCCCGGCGGTCCGCCGTTCGAGGAAGTGTACGGCGCGTCGATCACGATGGCCGACTTCGCCGGCTACTCCGAGCGGTTCACCTCCGCCTCCCGGGTAGACGTCCGGGTCGAACAGATCGACCTGACCTTTCTCGTCTTCATCCGGAACGGGCTCGACCGCGAGGCCGACGTCGAGATCAGCTTCCAGCTTCGCGGGCTCGAGTCGGAGGCGGGACGAGTGGTAGAACGTACGGTGCCGCCGGCGACCGAGGTCTTCGCGACGATTCTTCGCCCCCTTCCGGGCGCTACGACCATCCAGTACGGCTATACCGTCCGCTATCGGTAGACCATGGGCATCGCAAACAGGGGTATCGCTACCGGATCCGCCTTTCTCTCCATGTTCTTCCTCGGGATCGGGGTGGCGATCGTGGGGGCGACCGCGCGGGCGGTCGGGCTCTCGGCGTCGCAGATCGGCTACCTGATCGCGGCGCAGAACGTCGGCGTCGGGATCGCGGTGGTCGTAGGGGGGGCGCTGTCCGATCTCCACCCCAAGCCGACGATCCTCGCTGTGGGCCTCGCCATGCTCGGTTTCTCGTTCGCGGCGCTCTACCGCAGCGACAGCTTCGCGGTCAACCTGGGCGTGATGTTCATCATGGGCGGGGGCATGGGTGCCGTCGAGGCAGTCACCGACGCGATGCTGCTCGACATGCATACGCGCAACGAAAGCCGGTACGTGACGGTGAACCACTTCTTCGTGTCGATCGGGATGGTCGGCATCACGCTGTACCTGATGGCGCTCGATCTCAACTGGAGCGCCTCGCTCACGCAGGTCGCGGTTGCGATGGCGGCGCTTCTCGCGCTGGTGGTCTTCCTTCGTCCGCCGGGTCATCACCGCGCGGCGAGCGGAGGCCAGATCGTCCGCGAGCTGACCGCGGACACGGGGATTCTGCTCCTCTTTCTCGCGGGCGCCGGAGCGATCGGGCTCGGAGTGGGGACGACCGGTGTCATCACCACGTACGCAACTGAAGTCAGACGGATGAGCGCGGAATCGGCGCAGATCACCCTCGCGCTTTTTCTGCTGGGAATGGCAGCCGGGCGGATGCTGATGGGGCTGCTCCCGAGGCACAATCGGCCCTATGGAGTCGCGATGGTCGCAGCCTGCGGCGCCCTGCTCGGGAGCGTCCTCGTGTTCGCGCTCCCCCTGCCTCCCGCGCTCCTGACCGCCCTCGCCTTCGTGACGGGCCTCTGCGTCGCGCCCCTGCTTCCGCTGACGATCGCGACCGCGGGGCTGCGCTACCGTCATATCGCCGGGAGCGCGATGGGCATGGTGAAGCTCGCGATCCCGGTCGGCGGTATCGTCTTCCCGGGTCTGCTCGGCCTCGTCAGTGACGTCGTCTCCTTCAAGGCCGCGCTCTACCTCCTGCCGCTCTGCGCGCTGCTCTTTCTCGTCGCGACCGGACTCGGAGAGCGCAGGCGGAAAGCATGAGCATGCCGGCGAGCCGGATCATCACCGTGTCGCGGCTGCTTCTCATTGTCACGGTCGCCGTCGTCACGGCTCTCTCGCTCGCGCCCATCAGAATCGACGGCCCGGGAGGGACGGACAAACTGGGCCACCTCGCGGCCTACACCGCGCTGTCGTTCTTCGCGGTGTTTTCGCTGCGCAGAGGCGGGAATGTGGCGAGGCGGTCGGTGACGGTCATCGTGCTTGCAGCCGCCTACGGCATCCTCATGGAAGTCATCCAGCACTTCGTCGGAAGGGATTTCGACCTTCTCGACATGGCCGCGAACACGGCGGGCGCCGCCCTCGGAACGGCCGTGGGAACAGGTCTGCGGCGGATCGTTCTTGGCTCGAGAAGCCGCGCGAGGCCGGCGGCTGAGCGACAGGGCGACCGCCGGCATGGTATGCTCAAGGATCAAGAGGAGGCAGAATCACGATGAAGAGACTACCACTCGGACACAGCGGCATCGACGTCAGCGAGCTCTGCCTGGGCATTCTGCAGTTCGGCACGAGGGTCGACCGCGAGACGAGCTTCGCGATCCTCGACGCGTACTACGAGGCGGGCGGGAGGTTCATTGACACCGCCAACAACTACTCCAGGTGGCACGCCGGTGGCGTGGGAACGGAGAGTGAGACGGTCCTGGGCGAGTGGATGCGCGACCGCGGGAACCGTGACGAGCTCGTGATCGCGACGAAGGTCGGGTTCAACCGCGACGACATAGGCCCGAGCCTCTCGCGGGAAACGATCGAAAAAGAGTCGGCCGGAAGCCTCAAGCGGCTGCAGACCGACCGGGTTGATCTCTACTACGCACATGCGGATATCCGCACCGATCCGCTGGAGGAAACGCTGGGCGCGCTCAACAAGCTCGTCGTCTCGGGCGCAGCGCGCGCGATCGGGTGCTCGAACTACCTGGCGTGGAGAATCGCGGAGGCACGCGACCTCAGCAAAAGCCGGGGCTGGGCCTCGTACTGCTGCGTCCAGCAGCGTCACACCTACCTGCGCCCGCGGCCGGGAGCGAGCTTCGGCCCGCAGAGGAGCTCAAACGAGGATCTGCTCGACTACTGTCGCGAGCACGAAGACTTCCGGCTGCTCGCCTACAGCCCGCTCCTGCGCGGCGCCTATACCCGCTCCGACCGCGAGGTACCCGCCCAGTACGCAGGAGCGGAGACCGACGAGCGGCTCGCGACGCTGCGGCGCGTCGCTTCCGAGCTCGGCGCGACGGCGAACCAGGTCGTCTACGCGTGGATGCTCGCCGGAAGCCCGCAGACGATCCCGCTCACCGCACCCACGACACTCGAGCAACTGCGGGAGAACCTCGCCTCGCTCGACGTGAAGCTCAGCGACGACCAGGTCGCCGAGCTCACCGTGGCGGGGAATCCCTGAGCGCGTCATCGGCTGCCGCCCCCTCCTCGTGCGGGGAGATCCGGCCGAGCCGCCTCAGATAGACGTAGGTGAACTCCGCGCCGTAGAAGATGATCTGGGCGAGAAAGTAGAGCCAGAGCAGCACGATCACGAAGGATCCGGCGGCACCGAAGAGCGAGGCCAGAAGGGTCCGGCGCAGGTAGAGCCGGATGATCGCGTCACCCGCCTTGAAAAGCACCGCGGTGAAGAGCGAGCCCGGGAGCACGTCGACCCACCGCAGGCGGTGCGCCGGCACGACGCGGTAGAGGATCATGAAGAAGACGGTCGCGATGAGGAAAGAGGAGACGTGAGTCGTGACAACCTCATACCGGCCGAGCGCGGGGACGAGGTCGGTGATGTTCGCCTGAAGCGCCCCCAGGAAGGGACTGAGGAAGAGCAGCAGCAGGATCCCGAAGAGAATCGCTACCGTCACGGCGATGGTGAGCGCTTTCGCAAGCAGCTCGGCGAGAAACCCGCGTCGGCCCTGCGCCGATCCATGGGCGAAGATCCGGTTCAGCGCCCCGCGCAGGCACATCAGCCCGCGAGAGGCGCCGTAGACAACGGCGAAGATACCGATGCCGGTCGTCGCGTACCGGGTGCCGGCGCGCCCGGCGGTAAACAGGAGCGACCGGACGAAGGTCACGACTTCGGGTCCGAGAACGCCCTCGAGCAGCACGGCGAGATCGGCGTCCCACCGGGCGTCGCCAAAGACGTAGCGCGCGAGACCGACCAGCAGGATCGACATGGGCGCGAGCGAGAGCGCGGTATAGTAGGCTAAGGCGACGCTCAGTCGCGCAGCGCCGTCGCGGTGCCACTCACCGTACGCCTCCCAGAGCGTCGTTCCGACAATCCTGGGCCACTTCAGAATCCGTTCGCGAAGCATTCGCCAGAACAGTATCCGGCCTTCCCGGTGGGGTCAACCGCTCCAGAACGCGCTCGTCGAACGTGCTCACTCAGTCAGAAGACCAGTCTGACGACGGTGCCGCCGTCCGAGCGGATCGTCAGTCGCCACCCCTCGAGCCGGGCTATCGATTCCATCAGCGTCATTCCGAAGCCGCCGCTGCGTCGATCCTCAGGTAGGCCGACGCCGTTGTCGCGCACCTCGAGGAGCCGCTTCGCCTCGCCGGTCGGTTCCCCGGAGCGGGCGACCACGCTGATCCTGGGCTCTTCGACATCCTCGAACGCATACTTCAGCGAGTTCGTGATTGCCTCGTTGAGAATCAGGCCGCAGTGGATCAGCTGGCTGCGCGAGAGCGGGAGTTCCTCGAGCTCGGTGTCGAAGGCAATGCTCCTGCCGTTCACGAAGTAGCTGTTCCGGGCCCCCTGGATGAGTCCGTCGAGGTAGAGAAGGAAGGAACCGTCGCCGTCGGGGTGGTAGACCCGATCGTGCAGCAGACCGATCGTGCGGATTCTCGCCGCGAAATCCTGCAGGAAGGACAGGGCGGCCGGGTCGTCCGACGCCTCGCGCTCGAGCGCGACGAGGCTCTCGAGCAGCTGGAAGTCGTTCTTCGCGTGATGGTGTGACTCACGCAGCAGAAGCCTCCGTTCCTCGAGCGCGGCGAGCGTCTCGTCCTGAGCGTGGCGGACCTCGTTGAGCTTGCGATACAGGATGATGAGCCCGGAAATCATGACCATGGAGATGACAAGCGCGATGAGCTCGGGGCCGATCGATACCGACGGGGAGATGTAGCCAATGACCAGCTGCCCGAATGAGAGAGCCCGACGAACCGCCATGAGCAGAATGGCGGTCGCGATGAGCAGTGCGGGGACTCTGAAGGCGCCAAGCCGGGCGAGGAACAGCGCGACGACGGCTGCGGCGAATTGCAGGACGACCGAGAACGCCAGAGCTCCCAGCACGAGCGTGCTCATGGATTCCCCCGACTCAGTGTACCGTACCTTTGCGGTGAACGCTACGCCGGAGTCGGGAGTGGGTGTGGTTTGGCCCTGTTTCTTGCCCCGTTGATCGATTGCCGTCTTCACGAAGAACTCGGCGCGCCAGCCTCCCGTGTCTCTGCATCCCTGTGTTATCCAGCGCACATACTTCGAGTCGGCGTCTGCATAGCTTTTCGACCAGCAGGACGGGAACAGCGGAGTAGCCGCGTGGGCCTGCAGTCGATACTCGGAGGAGGACTCGCATGGACAAGGAGATGGAGAGGAGCGACACGAAGCGTGACGCGACGGCCGGCGGAACGATGGAGACTCGTCCGGGCGAAGAGCAGGAGAACACTGTCAGGAAGACCGAGGGACGTACGGTTTGGAGGCCGTTCCTTTCAGACGGCAAGAGGAGGAGGCGCACGCAGGGGATCTACTCTCAACGCGAGTTGCGCGAGCTGATTCTCTACGAGCGTGCTCGAGCAGATCGCACGGGGCACGAGGTCTCGGTCGTGCTGTGTGAGCTGAACGGTCAGGCAAGCTCACACAGATTCGTCGCTGATGCCGTTCACGCCCTCTCGCGCTCCATCCGCCATACCGATCACCTTGGCTGGTACGACCGCAAGTCTCTGGGCGTCGTCCTTCCGCTGACGAGCCAGAACGGTGCAAGGCAATTCGTCGATTCACTCATCCAGATGCCTGACAACGGGCACAGAAACGTTGCCCGCGATCTCGACTGGTCAATCCACTCGTGCTCGGACACGCGGCTCGACTCCCGGGAAGAGGAAGGGCCGGTTTCCGGAGCCTGGAACCCGCAGGCAAGGATGCCGGGCTCTAGTTCATCCTCTCTGCCCCGCAATGGAGTTCCGGACCATGCACACGAACAATCGACAGGATGAAACGTAGACTGGGGAATACCTGCGGCGCTGGGGCTACACGCCAGGAAGACCGCAGAAATGCGCCGGCGAGCGGCTCGTTTTCTCGTCTACAGAGAAGCGTTGAGCGTCGCCCTCCTCGTGCTGTTCTGCGGGCGGCTGATCGCCTCGACGGAAGGCCGCGCGGTCTGCCTGATCCTCGACCATCTTCCGGTGCACGACACAAGGGCGTTCCGGCGGTGGACCAACGATCACCGCGACGAGTTCACGATCCACTATCTGCCCACGATCCGCAGCTGATCCCTGATCACATTACAGTACACCGGGAAAAGGTGTATACTGTTTATACGCCGTATCCGGCGGAATTTTCATCCAACCGATCCAGGACGGTGCACAGGAGGAACGACCGATGTCGCCGATACCCGACCTGCCTACGCCGCTCTGGAATCATCTTCTCGCCGCCGTTCCTGATGTCGACCGACATCGCGTCACGCCGCACCTGGAGCCGGTATGGTTGCCGCTCGGGATGGCGCTCTACGAGTCCGGGGGACGGATGGCGTACGTCTACTTCCCCACCACGGCCATCGTTTCCCTGCTGTACGAGCTCGAGAACGGCGCCTCTGCCGAGATCTCCGTGGTCGGCAAGGAGGGCATCGTCGGTGTCGCATTGTTCATGGGCGGAGACACCGTGCCGAACCGGGCCGTGGTGCAGAGCGCGGGCCATGCGTACCGCCTCCGCGGACCGCTGCTCAAACAGGAGTTTGACCGGACCGGAGCGATTCATCATCTGTTACTCCGATACACGATGGCGCTTCTCACCCAGATGGCGCAGACGGCCGTGTGCAATCGGCATCATTCGGTGGACCAGCAACTCTGCAGATGGCTTCTGCTCAGCCTCGACCGGCTGCCGTCGAACGAGCTGAGCATGACGCAGGAGCTGATCGCGAACATGCTCGGCGTCCGACGCGAAGGGGTGACCGTCGCCGCGGGCAAACTCCAGGACGCAGGGCTGATATCTTACCACAGGGGAGTGATCACGGTGCTCGATCGCCCCGGGCTCGAGGCGCGTGTGTGCGAGTGCTACGAGGTCGTTCGCCGGGAGTTCACTAGGCTTCTCCCGTAGTCTCCGTCGGTTCGTTCCGCTACCCACTCCGTTCCACTACCTGCTTGACTCACCCGGAAGACCTCGGGATTTGGTGCGCTGCCGCACAGAAGTCGCGTCCCGTTCTCACTATTGTTACGGTAATGAGCGTCGAGTGTCGTCGCCGCAGGGAAGCGACACGACGCTGCTGTGGGCAAGGGCGGCACCTTTCGGCTGCATCGCCCTTGATCGTTGACGGGAGAGAGAGGGGGATTACCAATGAGTATCTCGCGGATCGTGGGTTTGGTTCTGATCGTGATAGGTGTGGTGGTGATCATCATGGGAGTGAGCGCTTCCCGCTCACTCGCTGACTCGCTGAGCACAACGTTCACAGGGCGCCTGACGCAGGGCACACTCTGGTACTTCATCGGTGGCGGCGCCTCGGCGCTGGTCGGGCTGCTGCTGGTGTTCGGCGTGGTTGGGCGAACCCGGGCGTAGTGCGCCGTGGGCGCTGAACCGGGAGGTCGATATGTGGTTGCTGGCAATCATCAACGCGGTTGCCGCCATCGCCGTTGTCCTGACCGTCCTGTTCCAGGGTGGCGAAGAATCGCGGTGTCTACCGTCGAGACGAACGCCGGCCGACGGTGTTTCGCACTCGAACAACAAGAAAGGAGGAGATCGTTATGGCTAATTTGCTTCTGATCATAGGGCTGGTTCTGGTGGTGCTCTGGCTCCTCGGACTGGTCACGTCGACTACCCTTGGTGGCTTCGTCTACGTGGCGCTCGTCATTGGAGTCATTCTCGTGATCATCTCGCTCGTCCAGCGTCGTCGCAGGTAACCGAAGTCGCGACCGACAGATATCGTGACGGCTGCGGCATCAGAGAGCGAACTCCAGAACGTTCCTGGTGCCGTTCCGGGTAGATATCGAGAAGCTCCCGCCGAGCTGCCGGCTGAGCATTCTGACCAGAATCAGACCGAATCCTTGGGTCGACTCGGGATCGAACCCGGGAGGCAGTCCGGCACCGTCATCCTGCACGATCAACGTCGCGCGATTCCCGGACCTCTCCAGGTCAAGCGTGACCAGTCCGCCGGTATGGCCGTCAAAGGCATACTTCATGACATTGGTA
This sequence comes from Spirochaetaceae bacterium, assembly GCA_007118855.1. GTDB lineage: Bacteria > Spirochaetota > Spirochaetia > DSM-27196 > SLST01 > SLST01. The sequence continues at coordinate 4,468 of SKQU01000336.1, read as the reverse complement.
AGCAATTCGTTCGTGATGAGCCCGAGGAGGAAGAGATCGTCCGACGTCACATCGAAGTCGGCGACGCGCTTCTCCAGAGTGGTGCTCGCTCGTGCCGGGAAGAGGGCCACGACTCGATCGGCGAGGTCCTCGAGATAGCCCTTCACCGAGCTCGCTCCGTACTGCTCGCTGACGAGCAGCTTGTCGTAGAGGAGGTTCATGCTCTCCACTCGACCGATAGCGCCCTTCAGAACGGTTTGAGCTTCCGAGTGGGCGATCGACTGGGCCTGAATCGACAGAAGCCCGACAATCGATGAGGTGTTGTTCCGAACCCGGTGATGCACTTCCTTGAGCAGGGTCTCTTTTTCGGCGAGCCGTCTGGCGGCTTCCTGCTCGGCGCGCCGGTGCTCGGTTATGTCGACGAAGCTGATCGCCACCCCCCCGATCGCGTCATCGACGGTACGGTACGCACGAAAGTCCATTCGGTACCATCGTCCATCACTCGCCTGAATATCCACCTGCTTCGGACGGCGCGTGTCGAGCACTGAACGGGCATCCTCCACCACCTCCACCATACGGTCGTAGCCAACCTCCTTCGCTGCCGGCGTGAATCGCAGGACTCTCAGATGACGGTCAAGGAACACGGTGGCGATCCCGGTACCCTCAAGCATGCTGTTCATGTCGTCGTTCTCCCGGGTGAGATCCGCGACCTTGGCCCGCAATCTGGCGTTCACGGCTGCCAGTTCTTCGTCGGAGCACCTGAGCTTCGCGTTGGAGGTCTTCGGCTGTTCGCTCGCCGTTCGGGGGAGTTTCTCCCTCACGAGCAGGTTCCTCGCAAGCGGTTCGATCGTGTCGAGCCGTACCGACTCGTGCGCATCGTTCGGGTCGATCCACGAGCTCCACTCCTCGCCTACGACCCTCCGTCTCTCCTGGGGCATCACTCGGTCAATGCCAGGATCCGCCAACCGGTCGAGTTCGTTGGTCTTCATGCGCAGCCTCCGATGACTGCAAACACGGCGTACATCTCCTGCCCCCTCTCTACTCTGTTGCCACGATAAACTGGAACTCCATGAAGTTCTGTGCGGTACCACACGTTGACGCGCATTTGGGATGTGCGTGAGCCATCGATCAGACCGTCCGTACCGTGTTCGAGAAAGCAACGACCGGTACGGCTCCAGGGTGCGAGCTGTTGAATCACGCAAAGAGAGACTGGAAGACGCTCCGGCCCTTCGCGAGCAAGACGTCACGGTTTTGCTCGTACTGGGGGCCTGGTGTTGTTCGGGGCCATTCTGGTGTTCGGCAGATACTCCTCTTCGTTATAGGTTGGGACGATCACGCTGATCTTCACTATTTTTGCAGATAACCAATCTCTCTCCGGAGGTCCAAATGCAAACGCTCGTCGCACTGCTTCTCGCCTTCGCGGGGTACTCGGTGATGAATATCTCGCAGGCGGGTCAGAAGATCGGCCTGACGACGAAGGACGATCGCGCGGTGGCCGGGTGGCTGCTATGGACCGGTGCGACGGTCGGCACCCTCATTGGCGTGTTCGTGGTTCTCGCCGCGCTCTCCATGGGCGCCGTCTCGCTTGTCGGTGCGATGGCAGGCAGCGGACTCGTGACGCTCGCGGTCTTTTCGCACTTCGTCATGGGAGAGTCAATCGGTTGGCGTGACATCGGCGCCATCGTCACGATAGTCGCAGGCAGTACTCTCATCGGTCTCTTCGCCTCCGAGCAGAGCGACTCGGTGCCCCGGTGGATTCCGCTGCACGGATTCATCGTCGTGCTCATCGTCGCCTACACGCTCGGATGGTTGGCCGGCGGCCGCGGCGAGCGGGCAGGGATCATCCTCGGCGGATTCGGAGGTGCGCTCGCGGGCGCATCCATGCTCTACCAGAACGCGGCGACCATAGTCGCGGACGTCGGGGCACTGGTCTACTTCCCGTTGCGCGAGAGTCTGACCCCCGGACGACTCGCCGGGCTGATCAACCCGTACCTCTTTCTCTGGTTCGGGCTTTCCATGGGAGCGTTCTTCGTGCTGCAGATCGCGTACGGGCGCGGCAAGGCGATCCATGTCATACCCGCGTTTAACGTGAACTTCATCGCGGTGCCGGTAGTCGGAGGCGTAATCGGGTTCTCGGAGGCAGTCCGCCCGATGCAGTGGGTCGGGATCGCGATCATCGTCGCGGGAACAATTCTGCTCACCGCAACCCCCTCGGCCGAGCCGGCGCGGACCGACCAGTGATCGATCCGCGGCGAACTCGAACTGCAGGATCTATTCTTTGGCATTGGGGCTACTCTGCTCCAGGAGTTCGGTTGGTTGCCCCTTGTGCAACATGTCAATAATGCCCGAAGGGAACGCACTCCATGTCTTCTTCCGCGTCGCTGTGGGCCTGCTGTCGTTGGCGTTGGTCTACGCTACCGCAATCCCTCTAGTTCGTAGCGACACCTGGTGGGTACGTGTCTTTGATTTTCCGCGCGTACAGATCGCCGCACTCTTGGCGCTGACGTTGGCAGGCTATGCGGCGCTGCGTCTCTGCGGACAACTGCGGCTAGGGGAATACGCGCTTGCCGCCGTGGTCGGACTCTCGCTGGTCTGGCAGCTCATTTCGATCGTCCCCTACACGGCGCTCTATCCCAGGGAAATGTCGGACAGCCGTACCGACGACGATTCGAACCGCATATCGCTCTTGATCTACAATGTGCTCCACGACAATCGGGAAGTGGCAGCGCTGCGCGACCTCATTCGCGACAATGAGCCCGACATCATTCTGCTGAGCGAAACAACCCAGTGGTGGCTTGAACGGCTCGACGGTCTGGAAGACGGCTACCCGCACACGCTATTCCAACCTCAGGAGAATGACTACGGACTGCTGCTTTATTCCAGGCTCGAGCCGGAAAACTCAGAGATTCGGTTCTTGGTTGACCCGGAGGTCCCGTCGATTCGCACCCAGGTCGGGCTCCGGTCGGGAACGGTCGTGACCCTCTATGGCGTGCATCCTCGCCCTCCCGGACTCCGACCGCCCGGCAAAGAGAAAGACAGCGGCATCGACGAGGACGAAGAGGGTGAGCGCGAAGATTCCGATATGCGGGATGCCGAATTGCTCTCGGTTGCCAAGGAGATAAGGGAACTGGGCGACGTCCCGGCCATTGTCGCCGGCGATCTCAACAACGTGGCCTGGTCGTACACCAGGCGCTTGTTCAAGCGGATCGGAGGATTGCTCGACCCACGGGTGGGCCGGGGCATTACCAGCACCTTTAGCACCAGAAGCCGCCTTCTGCGCTTCCCGTTGGATTACGTCTTCGCGACATCGGTTCCGAGCACTTTCCCTTGCTCGTGGTCCTCGACTACGATCCCGGCGCCTGCGGCGCAACCGAAGAACCCTATCCGGACGCAGCGAGGTCTGATGACTGACAACCGTGCTTCGTCTGGTGCAGGCCGTCTTCATTCGATCATGAGTATGTTTGCGTCATGGACTATGCACAGATTCAGTATCATGACGGATATCTTCCCATCGAAGAGTACGGGCTGATCGGGGATCTCAGGACCTGTGCGCTCGTCGGCAGGAACGGAAGGATCGACTGGCTCTGTCTGCCCCGGTTCGATTCCGAGCCGGTTCTCTGCGGGATCCTCGACCGGGAGCGGGGCGGTTCTTTCACCGTCGCTCCGGAGGGGCTCCGGGACTCCCGGCAGTACTACCTTCCGGACAGCGGAGTCCTCGTCACCGAGATGCGGAGCGCCTCCGGAACGGTGAAAGTGACCGATGCCCTCACGCTGCACAGCGGTGCGGATCTCGGCGAAGGGGTGCCCGTAGCGCGGAACGAGCTGCTGCGTTCGGTCGAAGTGACGGCGGGAGCGGTACGGCTGAACGTCGACTTTTCTCCCCGGGGAGGAGTGAAGGCCGATACCCGCAGCGCGGGCCTGGTGATGCATGTCGAGGCCAGACCGGAACTCGTGCTGCACCTGGGGGCGACCAGGCGGCTGGACGGGCCGCGTTCAGTAATCGAACTCGCCGCCGGGGATCGGTTTCATCTCCGTCTCACCTGGGGGCATCATCCTCACCGCTACCACCCCTGTGAGCCCGAGGAGAGTATTCGCAATACTGTTGATGTATGGCGGAGCTGGCTCTCCTGTTTCCGGTACTCCGGCCCTCAGGAAGAGCTGGTGCGCCGATCGGCGATCACGATCAAGATGCTCGACTACGCGGAGTCGGGCGCGATCATCGCCGCGGCGACCTCTTCGCTTCCGGAGCGTATCGGCGGAGAGCGCAACTGGGACTATCGCTACTCCTGGATCAGGGACGCCGCATTCTCGGTCCACGCGCTGCGCCGGATTGGTCTGATCAGGGAAGCATGGGCCTTCCTCGGCTGGGTGCTCGATGCGGTGGAGCGCCACGGCGCGCCGAGAATTCTCTACACGCTGGACGGCGAGAGCCCGCCTCCCGAAAAGGAGGACAAGGGGCTTGAAGGCTACCGCGCCTCGCCGCCGGTGC
>SKQU01000364.1 GCA_007118855.1 Spirochaetaceae bacterium | reverse complement strand
GGGGGCACGAGCGGCAGCACCTGTGAGAGCGCGCCTTCACGCCCCACCGCGTCGATCACCAGATCAAACCCGTCCGGGTAGTGCTCGCGAATCCGCTCCACGAGGTCCTCGTCGCGGTAGTCGAAGAGCTCTTCGGCGCCCACCGCGGCGGCGTGGGCGGTCCGCGCATCGCTTCCGGTCATGACGACCGTCTTCGCCCCCAGGCGCGAGGCGTGCGCGGCGTAGGCGAGCCCGTTCCCGCCGCTGCCGAGCACGAGCAGCCGCATCCCGGCGCGAAAGCCGCTGCGCCGCAGGTAGCTCAGCGTCTCGCGCCACGTGATGATCATCGTCGCCTCGCGTGGCTCCACACCCGGCGGGATGATCTGATTCACCCGGTTCCCGTTCCATTCACTCTGCGGCAGCCCGTCGCGGCACATCGCCCAGTGGTCGCGCGCGATGCCGACCTCGGCGAACCCGCCCCAGTGCGCGTGCACCGAGCCGTCGGCGGCCGCAGGCGTTCCCACGCGGCTGACCATATCGCCCACACGGTAGTTACGGACCTTCGCTCCAACTTCAACGACGCGGCCCACGCTCTCGTGCCCGAGCACCGTGGGCATGGGGATGGGGAAGAAGGGGAATCTTCCGTGGATGATGTGCTGGTCCGTGCCGGTGCAGGTGGCGCCGTGGGTGATCTCGCACAGCGCGTCGTAGGGGCCGGGAACCGGCGTCGGGATCTCGCTCACTTCGAGCACTCCGGCTTTCCGGACGACCGCCGCCCTCATGACGCGGCCCCCGGGCCCTTCCAGTCGCGGCCGAAGGGCGGGAAGAACGGTTCGTGCGTGGGGCGAAACGGCACCATCGCGGCGATCTCGTCAAGCCGCGCGAGCACGTCCGCCGGAAGCGGACCGCGCTCGGCGGCGGCAACGTTTGCCTCCACCTCCGCGGCCGACCGCGCACCGGTGAGCACGCACGAGACCTCCGGATTCGAGAGCACGAAGCGGAGCGCGAGCTCCGGGAGCGGCATCCCGATCTCGTCGACGAGACGGTACAGCGTCTCGTACTGCCTGCACCGCGGCTCGCTCAGCCAGAGCGGCTTCGCGGCGATCTCCTCGTCGTAGCGCCTCGCGAGCGCCCCCTGCTGGAGCGGAGACCCGATCACGACGCCCATCTCCTGTTCGCGTGCGACGGGCAGGATCTCGTGCTCCGCCTCGCGCCAAAGCAGGCTATAGTTGAAGGCGGTGAGCACGACGTCGAACTTCCCGGTCTCCATGATGCGCGCGAGCTGGTAGGCGGTCGTCCCGCCAAGGCCGGTCCATTTGATAAGCCCCTGCTTCTTTAACGTGGAGAGCACCTCCATCACCGGCCCGTCATACGCTTCCGCGTCCGTCCACCAGTCGTACTGTCCGGGCCGATCCGGTTCGTGGATCATGAGGATATCCACCGCGTCGCGCTTCAGGAGCTCGAGGCTCGTCTCCACCGATCTCAGGAGCGCATCCCTGTCCCGGGGATCGAACGGTTGGGGCCGTCCGCCGAGCTTCGTCGAGAGCACGAGCGGCCCGCCGGCGTGCGTGCCCGCGCCCTCGAGCGCCCGGCCCAGGACCTCCTCGCTGTTCGCGTACCCCGGCGCCGTGTCAATGTAGTTGATCCCGAGCTCGAGCGCCCGGTCGATCGCCTGCTTCGCTCCTTCATACTCAGAGCCGACGCTCGATACGAAGAGCCCGCCAAGGGCGAGCTCGCTCACTTCCAGACCCGTCCTTCCAAGGACTCGCGTATTCATAGTCCCTCCCTGCAGGTCTTCCTTGTAGCAGCGTGGTGGGGCGGGGTCAAGGTCGTGGCACGAGTACTGACGACTATAGCCGGATGAGACCGATGCGCGACGACCGTGGCGCGCCACCGGTTCCCGCTGCAACCGGAAATCACGCCTGCAGGAGGTAGACCGTGTCGTGCGGGCCTTCGCTTCGCGGCGAGAGCCACTCGCCGGCGGCGTCCGGCAGTGTCTCGCGCTCGCCGCTACGCGGATTGAACCGGGTGACCGTGTAGTGCGACGCACCGGCCAGACGTAACCGCACGCAGCCGCCGTAGGGCAGGTACGCGACGTAGAGCGAGCGGCGATCGCTCAGACCCTGGGCGGGACGGTCGTCCGCGCGCCGGCCGTCACCGTAGTAGTACGGCACCTCTTCGGGACGGCCCGGCTCGTAGGCGAGCAGTGCATCCGGGTCGGGACTCGTTCGCCACCACTCGAACGACGTGAAGAAGTCGACCATGTGCGCGACCTGTTGGAGCATCGCCGTCGAGTCGTCGCCTGCTCCGCTGATCCAGCCACCGCCGCCGGCTGCGCGCTCTCCGTTCGTCTGGTAACCGCCCGCCATCGCTACTTCCCAGCAGACGCGCCGCCGGGTTTCCGCCGAGCGGTGTCCGGGGAAGCGCTCCCACAGATCCTCGTAGCCGAACTCCTCGATCACCTGCGGGATGATCCTGCCCGATGCCTCTTGCTTCCGCCGGCATTCGCCAAGCAGGTCCGAAAGGCCGGCATCCCAGGCCTGGTGGAGCTGCATGGTGAGATTCCCTCCGGCCGCTCCACCGTAGTACGCCTTGTTATGCGCGCCGAGCAGATGACCATACGGGTCGCGACGGCTCACTTCATCTGCCATGGTGTGAACCCAGAACTCGTTCCCTCGGTGAAAGTCGTGCTCGTTTCCCAGGTCCCAGGTGACGTTCGCGAACGCCGACAGCCGGGCGCACGCATACCGGTAGTAGCGGTATTCGTCCTCGGTCCACATCGGGTACGGAACCGCGAGCGGCTGTCCGCCTATGAAGAAACAGACCGAGACCTGGATGCCGAGCGCGTCCGCCGACGCAAGCATCCGTTCAAACCTGCGCCAGTAATGAACGTTGAATCGCCGAAGGTCGAATTCGGGCGCCGTCACGTCAAGAGGAAAGCGCGCCGGCCACGGGTCGAGTAGAAGCTGGAAGGCGTCGCTCTGCTCGACCGGTTGTCCCCAGGGCCGGTCGTACTCGCGGCCGTAGAGCAGGACGCGAACGCGGTTGATCTTCCTGGACGCAAGACGCTCGAGAATGGAACCGATCCTGCCGTCGTCCTGCCATCCCATCAGATAGTAGGCAGTCGTCCCGTTCCAGAAGTACCGCCTTCCGCTACGGGAGTAGCGGAAGTGGTACGGGTGCTCGTCGTCCACCCGCAACACTCCCGGATGGTCGCTCCCCGTCGCCGCGAACCGCATCTCGCAATGCTGCTCCTTCGCAACACCGGTGTGCGAGGCGGCGGGGTTCGCACGCACCAGTCGGACAGAAACGACGTGCTCACCCTCCTCCGCCGGCATGTAGCGAAGGCGGTAGAGCGAACCGTCCTCAGAGTCGCAGAACCCTTCGATCTCATGGTGCCCGCCGTCAGGCGTCCTGACCGTCGCCTCGAGCCGACGGTCGATGAATGGGTTCTCGACTCGCCCGTCTGTGGGTCGAACCTCGATCTCGTACCGTGAGAAGGCCGCGACGGTGTCCCCGATTGCTGTGAAAATCTCGTCACTCATTGGCGCCCCCAAACATGCTACTCTTTTACCGACCCGAGGACGATACCCTTGACAAAGTAGCGCTGCAGGAAGGGGTAGACCGCGAGAATCGGGATCGTGGCGACGAAGAGCTGTGCGGAGACAAATGTGCGATCGGATACACGGCGGAGAAGGTCCAAGTCAGCCAGGGTGATACGGGAAAAATCGATGTTCTGCAATAACTGTCGCAGGTACGTCTGGAGCGGCCACTTGTAGTAATCGTTTAGATAAATGGAACCCATAAACCACTCGTTCCAGTGGAACACCATCGAAAAGAGCGAGAGCGTCGCTACCGCCGGTTTGGAAAGCGGAATAAAGATCCGCCCCAGGATCACCCAGTGCGAGGCTCCGTCGATCATCGCGGACTCGTACAGGCTCTTCGGCAACGTCCGGAAGAAGTTCATCATAATCACCATGCTATACACCGGCAACGCGACGGGAAGAATCAACGCGAAGAAGTTATCCAACAGCCCGAGAGATCGAACCAACAGAAAGGTGGGAATCAACCCGCCCGCGAACAACATCGTAAAAAAGAAATACCACATGATGACGTTGCGACCGGGCAGTTCCTCCGGCTCCCGCGTCAACGGGTACGCGGTCAAGACAACGAGCGACATCTGGATTGAGACGCCGACCACGACGCGGATAACCGACACCCGGAACGCGTTGAGAAAGAGGTGACTATTGATGATGTAACTGTACGCGTCAAGGTGAAATCCGATCGGCCAGAACGTGACCCGGCCGGCCGACGCCGGTGCACGGGCGCTCAAACTCACCGCGAGCATGTGGAGAAGCGGCATGAGACACGTCGCGGCAAGGAGACCAAGAAAGATGTAGTTCACGATGTCAAACGTGACCGACGCCGCCGATTTGTCCCGAACAATCATCGCGCCTCTCCCTAGAAGATCCTGTAACCTGCGTATTTGTACGCGAGTTTGTACGAGATCACGATCAGGAAGAACGCGACGACCGATTTGCCAAGGCCCACCGCTGCCGCCAGACTGAACTGGGCGTCGATAAGCCCGGCACGGTACACGAATGTGTCGATGATGTCGCCGGTCCTGTAAACCGCCGGATTGTACATTATCAGAATCTGTTCAAACCCGGCCTCCATGATCTGGCCGAGGTTCAACGTCGCAAGAAGGATAATCGTCGGCATCATACCCGGAATGGTGATGTAGCGAACCAGTTTGAACCGGTTTGCGCCGTCGATTATTCCGGACTCATATAGCTCCGGGTTGATATTGGTGAGCGCCGCGAGGTACAAGATTGCGTTGAACCCGAACTGTTTCCAGACATCGGTCCAGATCATGGTCGCTTGGAACCATCGATTGCTCCCAAGGAAGAACTGCCGTTCAAATCCGAGAAGCGCGATGAAATCGTTGAAAAGGCCGCGAGTCGAAAGGATATCTATGAATATCCCGCCGATGATCACCCAGGACAAGAAATTCGGTAGATATACGGCGGTCTGGAGCGAACGCTTGTAGAAGGAATGCCTGACCTCGTTCAGCAGAAGGGCAAAAGTGATCGCGACCACCTGATCGGCGATCACCTTTCCCACGGCAATGACAAAGGTATTGCGAATGATGTTTCCGAACTCCGGCATGTTGAGTACAAACCGGAACCAATGAAGCCCGACGAACCGTGAACCCACGAACCCGTGCACCGGCCGAAAGTCCTGGAATGCTATAATCACGCCGTACATCGGTATGTACTGGAAGATGAAGATCGCCACGATGCCCGGGATTAGCATCACATAAAGCGGATACACTCGCGCCCACGGCGCAAGAAGCGCCCGCTTCCTGTTGGGGATCTTCCCTGAGATTCTGTCCGACACGTTGTTCATTAGGGGTTACTCCCGTTCGATCGGGCGTTCAGTCACGCAGACGCAAAGGCCGGCGGCCGCGAGCGCCACCGGCACTACCTGCATTAATCAAGCGCGTGAAACCACTCGTTCACTTCTTCCGTGATCCTTCGGCCGCCGCCGTCGAGCCACGAGTTCACGAAATCGTCGAAGGCAGTGATCGGGTCTTCATTCATGATGATCCGGACAAAAGTCTCCGCCTCTATTCGGTCCAGATAAGCCTTGTGTTCGGCCATTCCGTCGGTCGGTGCGCCCATGTACTCGTTGTACTGCACCGCGCCGCGGTCCTGGATGTCCAAAAGGGTCTCCACCTGGCTGAAGTGAGCTTCAAGGCGCCGCTCTATGTCCGTAAGGTTTCGGAACTCCGCGCGTAGCTCGGCAGGGAGTTGATCGATCGCATCCGCCTTATAAGCTTCCATGATCCGTGGATACGTTCCGCCCGGTCGAAACAACACATCCGGAAGCCCGTACAGAAAGAATCCCATTGCGCGATTGAAATGCGTCATTCCGTCGTTGAAGAACCCCCATCCGGGCATCTCGTATTCGTACTCGTAGTACATTGGGTCCGGGGCATCCGGGTTGAGCGGTTCCTGAATCGGCGTGACCGGGTACTTGAACTGGTAGCCGCGTCGCCGCACCTCCTCGCGGATCGCTTCGTCGTTCCGGTGGTACGAATCGTTCTTCTCGTTCAAGAGGTACATAAGCGCTTCGGGGTGTTCGAAGCCTGCCCGGAGCCCGGTTCCCCAACCGTAGAAGGGATTCGTTATGACCGCCGTGACTTCGTCGTGGACGTTCTCAAGCGGTCCGTACGGCATGATCTGACCATCCGGGTCGTTCGCCCAGAAGTCCGGCCACGGCCACCACACATGCCACCAAGGTCCGCGCTTGGAGAGCGTTCGGCCATCGGCAACCGGTTCGACAAGCGCCTTTGAGAAGTCCTTCACGACGAACTCAGGGTCGAGCCAACCGTTTCGGTACCAGCGCGCGAGAACCTCGAGCCCTTCACGAACTCCCGGCTGGATGCTTCCGTATACAAGCTCTCCGTCACGTTCAATCCAGAACTTGGGATACGCGCCGAGCGCGTTCATCACGGTCTCCATTCCGCCGAGCTCGTTGTTCAGGACGTGCCCGACATGATCGGGATACGCTTCATGATGAGCCTCAAGGATCGCCTCGAGGTCGTCGAGCGTTCGCGGAAGGTCCAAGCCCAACTCCTCAAGCTTGTCGGCCCGGATCCAGTCCATGTTCCAGACGTTCTCCGGGCTGTGCGGCATCCCGTAGAACTGGCCCTCGATCGTGTACGGCAGGAAAAGGGTTCCTCCGACCGCGTCTTGCCCCAGCTCTATGATGTACGCGGTCAGCGTGGACGCGTAGTTATCTACCACATCGTTCAAGGGCATCAACGCGCCACCTCGTGCAAGT
>SKQU01000369.1 GCA_007118855.1 Spirochaetaceae bacterium | reverse complement strand
GCCGGAGTGAGCGGGCTCATCGCGGCACGGGAGCTTCGCTCAGCAGGGCGGCGCGTGATCGTACTCGACAAGGGCCGCGGCGTCGGCGGCAGGATGACCACGCGTCGGATGGGCGCAGCCGCGTTCGACCACGGCGCGCAGTTCATCACCGTGAGGTCGCCGCGGTTCCAGGCCGAGATGGGTCTGTGGACCGACGCGGGGGTCGCCACGCTCTGGTCGCGCGGCTTCGCCGACGGGCTCACCGGCGACGGAAGCCTGCTGACCGCAACCGCGCACGGGGGCGAGAATCACACGCCGTCTCGCGACGGCTACCCGCGCTACCGCGGCCTGCCCTCGATGAGCGCGATCCCGAAGTATCTTGCCCGCGACGCGGAGGTGCGACTGGGCATGGCCGTCGCCTCGGTCCGCCGCCTGCCGGACGGGCGCTGGGTGGCGAGGGCTCCCGACGGTACCTCCTGCAACGCCGCCACGGCCGTAGTGACCGCGCCCGTCCCGCAGGCGATCGCCCTGCTCGATGCCGGCGGCGTCGCGATCGAGGCGCAGGCACGAGCGACGCTCGAGTCGCTCGTGTACGACCCGTGTCTGGCCCTCCTCGCACTCCTCGCCGAACCGCTCGAGCTGCCGGAGCCGGGGGTGCTGCGCCGTCCGCATCCGTCGATCGAGTGGATCGCCGACAACCGGCGCAAAGGGGTGAGCCCGGAAGGTCCGGCGCTCACCGTTCACTGTTCGCCGGAGTTCAGCACTCGCCACTACGACGAGGAGGATGAGCCGATCGCCTCCGAGATCCTCGGCGCGCTCGACGGCCTTGCGTTCCGCTGCGCCACCTGGGAGGTCAAGCGGTGGCGATACAGCCGCCCGACCACGCCATTGACGATGGGGGCATGGACGGCCGGGCTTCCGGAGGGACTCGTGCTCGCAGGCGACGCATTCGCCGGTGCGCGCGTCGAGGGCGCCGCGCTCTCAGGGTTCGCCGCAGCCGATCGCCTTCACCACGCCTGAGGGTCCGCGGGAGCGACCACCGAACAGGCGACCGACGTTCGTTCGCCTTCGAGCATTTCGGCCACGGCCGACTTCCACTGCTGATAGTGGTCGGTCTTCTTGTGCGCGACGGTGGCAGCCTCGTCGCGGTAGGCCTCGTAGAGATAATAGACTCCCGGCGAGTCGCCATCGCGCAGGACATCGAACCGCAGGACACCCGACTCCTGTATAGAGCCTTCGTGATTCGCGATCGTGGCCGCCTCGAAATCCTGTTCCCTGCCCTTCCTGACCCGTACGGTGATGATACGAACGATCATGGACACCTCCCGTGCTCAATCGTACTCCCGTCGTCGCGAAGACGCAAATCGTCCTCGCCGGGCGGGCCGCGATCAGACGGAATCGAGACTCACGGCGGTTCTGAACCCAAGGTTGCCGGTCGAGCTGTCCGGCGTATTTGACGTCCGCGCTGCGACCCGGTAGCGGTTGCAGTACGAGGAGTGGCACAGGTAGCTTCCGCCGCGCATCACCCGCGCCGAGCCGGATGCAGGACCGACGGGGTCGAGTCTCGGCCCGTCGACGTGGTAATCCCGACTCCACCAGTCGGCGCACCACTCCCAGACGTTGCCCGCCATGCTGTGCAGCCCGTACCCGTTCGGTTCGTAGCTGTCGACCGGCGCGGTCCCGGCGTAGCCGTCCTCACGTGTGTTGACCCCCGGGAAGCTCCCCTGCCAGATATTGCAGCAATGAACCCCCCCGGGAGTCAGCTCATCGCCCCACACGTATCGTCTCTGCACGAGCCCGCCGCGTGCCGCGTACTCCCATTCGGCCTCCGTGGGAAGGCGCCTGCCCGACCACGCGCAGTACGCCACCGCATCGGCCCAGCTCACATGGACGACCGGGTGATCAAGGCGATTCTCGATTCCGGAACCGGGGCCCTCCGGGCGAAACCACGACGCCTTGTTGACCGCGTACCACCAGTCGAGACCGGGCACCTTGCGGGCGACGCCCCGGTGAAGCAGGCGCCTGGGCACGAACAGGGTGAACACGAAGGACCACCCGAAGCGCTCTGCCTCCGTCGTGTATCCGGTCTCCTCGACGAACCGCGCATACTCGGCGTTGCTCACGCTGCACCGGTCGATCGCGAACGCAGAGACGGTGACCTCGCGCACCGGCCCCTCGCCGTCGGCAGGAAACCCCTCAGCATCCTCGGTTCCCATCAGAAAGCTCCCCCCCGGGAGGCTGACGAGTCGCCCGTCGTGGTCTCTCACCTGCCCGACACCGATGTCAGACGGTCCGGTTCGCTGCGCTTCGCCCGCGGCGGAGTCCCGGTCGTCCCGGCCGGGAGTGCAACACCTCTTCGCGTGTTCACCCATGCATGAGCAAAGATATCAGAAATTGCCTCGTCGATCACCCCTGAACCGAAGATCGGGCCGAGGATCCGCTCCCGCGTCCTTGACGACCGCGCCACGCGAGGATAGGCTCACGGCACGTATGCCCACGCTGAGCCCTGAGAGGAGCGCCGCCTCAGCCCGCACGAAGTCGATCGTTCGCGCCTCCTGGGCAGGCATTGCGGCCAACGGGCTGCTCGCCGCCATGAAGATCGTGGTAGGGTTCGTTTCTGCGAGCGCCGCCGTGATCGCGGACGGTGTCGACTCGGCTCTTGACGTTCTGACTTCCACGATCACCCTGATCGCAGCCCGGATAACGGCGAAGCCGCCGGATCTCGACCATCCGTACGGTCACTCGCGAGCCGAAACGATCGCCACGAAGTCGCTCTCGTTCGTGATCTTCTTCGCCGGGGCCCAGCTCGCGATCTCCACGGCGGGGGCGCTCATACGCGGGGAGACGCAGCCGCTGCCGGGGCGCATGGCTGTCTGGGCGACGCTCGTGAGCATCGCCGGCAAGACCGCGCTCGCCATCTACAAGTTCCGCGTCGGCCGGCGGAACGAGAGTCCGATGCTGATTGCCAATGCGAAGAACATGCGCGCCGACATCGTGATCTCGGTGGCGGTGCTTGCAGGGCTCGTGTTCACCTACGTGTTCCATCTGCCGGCCCTCGACTCGGTCACGGCGATCCTCGTCAGCCTGTGGATCATGGGGGTCGCCTTCCGGATCTTCATTGAGACGAATATGGAGCTCATGGAGGGCCATGCCGAGGCAGACGAGTACCAGCGCATCTTCGACGTGGTCGCCGCGGTGGAAGGGGCCGAGCACCCGCACCGGGCGAGGATCCGCACGATTGGCGGGCTGTACATCGTGGACCTCGATATTGAGGTCGACGGACGCCTCTCCGTCCGGGAGGCTCACGAGATCGCGCTCGAGACCGAACGGAGAATCCGAGCCGAGTTGCCCAACGTCTACGATGTGCTGGTGCACGTCGAGCCGATCGGGAACATCGAACGGTCCGAGCGCTACGGGGTAAGCCAGCGGGCGCTCGACGATCACCGGGGTTGATTCCCGCCGCCGCGCTTTACCCGCCGGAGTGAACGGAGCTACCTTTCGCTGATGAAGGACGCCTCACGCTATGTAGCCGGCAGCATCGACTCGCATGCCCACCTTGAGCTCTTTTCTCGCAGAGGTCTCGACACCGCCCCGCTGCTGCGCGAAGCGCGCGCCGGGGGTCTCGCCGGGATCATCGACGTTGGGGTTCTTCCCTCAGACTTCGACCGTCGCGTCTCCGCCTTCGGCGACCAGCCGCTGGTATCGTTCACCGTGGGCCTGCACCCCACCTCGTGCGAGCCCGGACGGGTCGACGCCGAGCTCACACTCCTTGAGGCGGCGCTCGAGACCCGCGCGAGCGCCGATCGCACTTCGCCGGTCGCGGTCGGCGAGGTGGGCCTGGACTCCTACCATTCGACCGAACACGTGCGGCTCCAGGTTGACGTCCTCGAGCGGCAGGCGGCGCTCGCCGTCGGCCACGACCTGCCGCTGATCCTCCACAACCGCGCCTCGGAGCCGCAGATGCTCGCCTTCCTTCGTCGGACAAGACCGCGCGGGGTGATGCATTGTTTCTCGCAGGATGCCGAATACTGCGCGCGCTGCCTTGACCTGGGACTCTACGTCTCCTTCGGGGGGAACATCACCTACCGTTCGTCGCAGGATATCCGCGCGGCCGCGGCGCTCGTGCCGGACGACCGGTTGCTCGTCGAAACAGACTCGCCCTATCTCTCGCCGCAGGCGGTACGCGGCACGGCAAACCATCCGGGACATCTTGGCTTCGTCGTTGAGGCGCTTGCGGCATTGCGGGGGGTCAGCGCCGTGCACATCGCGGCGGTGACCCGCGCGAACGCGTGCGCCCTCTTCGGTATTACGCCTTGGTCGGCAGACGCAGCGTGACGGTCGTTCCGGCGGCCGGGGCGCTCTCGACCGAAATGCGCCCCCGGTGCGCTTCCACGACGTTCTTGACGATGAGCATGCCCAGGCCCGTTCCGCCGCCGGGAGAGGACGAGTAGAACGGCTCGAACACACGCTCGCGCACGTCCTCGGTCATCCCCTCTCCCGTGTCGCGCACGATGATCTCGAGCTCAGCGTCGCAGATCCGCGCGGCGACGAGAAGCTCGTCACCGCGCGACATCGCCTTGCGGGCATTGTCGCAGAGGTTCACGAGCACGCGAAGCATGCGCTCCTCGTCAAGGAGCATGGGTTCGGTGACCTCGTTCCTGAGCTCGAGTGTCACGCCGCGTGATTCGAGCCGCTCGCCTATGCTCTGTGCGAGTCGGGTGAGGAGGTGGTCGACCGGCACGACCCGAACGTCGAGGCGTATTTCGCCCCGGCTGTAATCGAGGAGCTCGTTCGCAAGGCTGTTCAGCCGGTCGGCCTCGCGCACGCTGCTTGTCGCGTACTGCCGCACCTTCTCTTCGTCGTCCGCGACGAGCTGGATCATCTCGCCGTAGCCGCGCAGGATGGAGATGGGATTCCTGATATCGTGCAGGATCATCGAGGACATCTTCCCCAGCGTCGAGAGCCGTTCGTTGCGCACGAGCTCATCCTGTGCTACCTGCAGCTCCCGGTAGGCCTGTTCGAGCTCCTCGTTTCGCCGCCGCAGGTCCTCCACGAAGCTCTCATTGCTCTTGCGCACCATCGCCGAAAGCGACCGGAGGATCGACAGCGCAACCGCGGGCCGCTCCCGCAGCACGCGGTCGAACTCGCGCCGAAAGAGATAGAGCACTTTGGTGTCGGTCTTCGCGACGACGGTTGCGCTTCGCGGCAGATCATCAATCAGTGCCATCTCGCCGAACAGGTGCCCCTGCCCGTGAACGGCAAGCAGGTCCGGCGACGGAGAGGCGTAGTCCTTCCAGACCTCGACCATACCGTCGAGCACGATGAAGAACCGCTCGGCCGGGGCGTTCTCGCGAAAGATGACCTGCCCGCGGTCGTAGTGGTCCTCCTTGCACAGCGCCTCGATCGCCCGCACCTCGTCGTCTCCAAGGTCCTTGAAGAAGTACGCTTCACGCAGGAAGGAAAAATGGTCGCCCACGCCCGCAAGCATAACCGGGCGCAGGGGTTCAGACAAGCACGCTGCGGACCCACCGCGAGAGTTCGCGGAAGTCCGAGAACGAGAAATCGGCAATGGAGTTCGCCGGCGGTCGCCTCACGCGGTGTGCGGCGTGCATGCCGGCTCGCTTCGCACCGACGACGTCGTAATCGTAGCTGTTTCCCACGTACAGGATCTCCTGCGGAGCGAGCCCGAGGCATTCGGCGAGCATCACGAAGGGCTCCGGGTGCGGCTTGAGGTAGCCCGACTCCTCGGTCCAGAGTCGGCACTCAAAGAGCCCGTCAAGACTGAGTCGCGCGAGCTTGCGCTCCACCGGAAAGTCGGAGCTCACCGCAACCGCAAGTCCTGAGTCCTTGAGCTCCTTCACGCACTCGCGCACGTACGGATAGGGCTCCACGCGATCCAACGCCTCCTCCCAGAGGCCGTAGATCTCCCGCTCTATCCGTTCGCGCGCGCACTCCACGGTGATCCCGAGCCGTTCGGCGAGCATCCGCGCCTGCGTCTCGCCGGGATCGTCCACGGGCCGCAGGGTACGCACCTCGCGACGGACCTGCGCGAAGGCCCACATGAGGCGCACCCGCCGGAGCGCGAACGGGATGGAACGGAGGTACATGGATGCGTTTGGGTAGAGCGTTCCATCCACATCGAACGCAACGGCTTTGATCTGCATGTCCTATTGTATCTCAGCGCGCTCGATGTGAAACCAGCCTATCGCCGTCACCGCCTCCGCCCCGGGCGACGGGTCGAACATCCAGCTCGAGATGGCCATTCGCACCTTCTGATCGGCCAGAGTGTAACCGGAGCTCTGTCGAAGGATCAAGGAACCCGGGATGACAAGTCCTTGATCGTTGACCTTGAACGCGAAAAGGTAGCTGATTCGGGCAGGTACCTGACCGCCGAAGTCCGCGGCGGTGAGCTCGGGAGGCTCGAGTGGCCGCAACGGACGGCGGCCACCCGTTCCGACCCACTCGATCGCGCCGCCGGGGAGCGGGGTGGTCGACGGGCCGGGTTCGGCAGTCGGCGGCCCCTCGCCGGTTCCGGACGGTCGAGGTGCGAGCGGACGGTCGAGCGCCTCAACGAGGTCAGTCAGGCGATCAGCGAAGCCCGGAACCGTGTCGCGCATCTGTGCGAGTGCCCGCCGTTCCTCCTCGCGAAGCGCGCTCTCGGGCTGGAGCGAGAACTCACCCTCCACCACCCACTCCGGAAGCTCCTGTGCTGTTGGTTCAGGGGTGTGCTCAAGGGCGAACAGCTCGTCTGAGTCGGCAGGTCGCTCCCGTTCGCGGGGCTCCCTCTCCCACTCGAGCGGTCCCGAAAGCGCCCCCTCGGGGGCGTCGGTGGGTCGCGGCGCGGGTGCCGGGGCCGGCGCGGGTGC
>SKQU01000208.1 GCA_007118855.1 Spirochaetaceae bacterium | reverse complement strand
TATTCGGCGGTGATACCCATCTCCATTCGGTTCCTCATGACCTCGCGCTTCGTACCCGAGGGTGTGGGCATCATCCTCAGCCTGCAGCGAAACGTCGCCTATCTTTTCCAGTTCCTGCTCGCCACCCTCATCGTCTTCGAAATCCCCATCGTGCTCGCGCTGCTGATGGCCTTCGGCGTGGTCACCCGGCGCGCGCTCCTGCGCGCAAGCCGCTACGTAATCGTGGGCATCGTCGCCCTTTCGGCGATTCTCACCCCGCCCGATCTCATCTCGCAGGTGACCCTGGCCGCGCCGCTCATCGCGCTCTACTTTCTCACCATCGGGGTCGCCTGGGCCTTCAGATTCGGAGGCGAGTGATGTTCGGAATCGGGCTGTGGGAGATCGCAGGCATCGTCGTCGTGCTGCTCGTCTTCATGCGCCCGCAAGACATCCCTGCCGCGGTCAGGAAGCTCGGGAG
This sequence comes from Spirochaetaceae bacterium, assembly GCA_007118855.1. Taxonomy (GTDB): domain Bacteria; phylum Spirochaetota; class Spirochaetia; order DSM-27196; family SLST01; genus SLST01. The sequence continues at coordinate 6,430 of SKQU01000208.1, read as the reverse complement.
GCTGTACGGCAGGTTGACGTCGATGTCCGGAAAGCTCAGGATGGAGATCGACCGGGGCATACGCGAGGCAGAACAGGAGGACGAGCGATCGTCCGGGGAGGGATCGTGATCGGCACAACGGAGATACTCATCATAGGGGGCGTGGTCCTGATCCTCTTCGGGTCCGCGGCAATTCCCAGGTTCTTCCGCTCGATCGGGAAGGCGCAGTCGGAGTTCGAGAAGGGCAAACGCGAGGGCGCGGCGGACGGCGACGCGAAGCAGGACGACCCGGCTGCGCAGCGGCCGGACGCGAATAGCGGCGGCGAGGACGCGGCCGAAGACTCGCGGCAATAGACCGGCCGGCGCACCAGTCGCCCGGGGCGCACGAGCTCATGAAGATCATCATCGGCCACTCGAACATGGACCTCGACTGCATCGCCTCGATCGTGCTCGCAACGCGGCTCTACCCAGAGCACGTGCCGGTGAAAAGCGGGAGCATCCACCCCGTCGCGCGCCACCTCTACAACCTCTACGAAACCGAGCTCGAGTTCCTGCCGGCACGCGAACTGAAAGGAGAGACCGTCTCAGACATCGTCATCGTCGACACGCGTTCGGCAAGCCGGCTCGGCGAGTACTTCCGGCAGCTTCAGATCGACCCGGCGAATCCCGGCTGTCCGGTCACGATCTACGACCATCATCCGGACGAGGGGAACGACTTTCCCACGGCAACTGTCTACGGCGGTGACTACGGAGCAACCGCGACCATCCTGGGACTCGAGCTGATGAAGCGGGACATCGAGCTCACTCACAGCGAGGCGACAATTGGCCTCGCGGGGATGTACGGCGACACCGGGAGCTTCACGCACGACAACGTGACCGGCGATGAGTTCGCGGTGGCCGCATGGTTCCTCTCGCAGGGCGCGACCGTTCGACTCGTGACCTCTTTTCTCAACACGCTGCGCGCCTCCGAGCAGATCGAGCTCTTCCACGCTGCGCTCTCGAACGTGGAGACGGTAATGATCAAGGGACACGCGATCAGCATCTTCTTCATAGAGATCGATCGTCAGATCGCGGGGCTCTCGGCCGTGGTTGAGCGTGTTTTTGAGGTTGAGGGGACCGACGCGCTGTTCGGGGGCTTCCTCTTCACCGAGGAGCAGTCGGCGCTCATCGTCGCGCGCAGCGGCAGAGAGCGGATCCGGGTGAACGAGATCCTTGCAGGGCTCGGCGGCGGAGGCCACTTCAAGGCGGCCTCAGCCGTCCTGCGGAATCCCGAGGACGATCCCAGAACGATGCTCGAACAGCGGATTCGTGATTCGGTGGCGCCGGCACTGACGGCGGCGGATATCATGACCCGCACGGTGGAAGTGATCCGCGACGAGTGGTCGCTCATGGACGCGTCGGTCTTCCTTGAAGGGATCAACCACACCGGTGCTCCCGTCCTCGACGACGAGGGGCAGCTCGTCGGCTTTCTGACCCTGCGCGATATCATGAAGGGCCGCAAGCAGGGACGGATGCACGTGCCGGTCAAGGGCTTCATGATCCGGCCGGTGATCACGTGTCCGCCGCAGACGACGATGCACGAGATCGAGCAGCTCTTCTTCGCCCACAACATAGGGCACCTTCCCGTTATGGATGCCGGGCGTCTCGCGGGTATCGTGACCCGCTCCGACTACCTTGACACGCTCGAATACGGAAGCCTCTCCGTACCGCTCGGTCCCGCTCGGGTGTGATCCCGGACAGGCGCCTCTGTGCTACACTGCTCGCCATGAACGCATCAATGACACCGCGCGAGCGGATCCGCTCAGCGCTCCGTTTCCAGGAAACCGATCGTACTCCGCGAGACCTCGCCGGCATGCGATCCACGGGGATCAGCGCCTTCGCCTACCCGGACCTCGTGCGGGCCCTCGGCCTTCCGCCGCGGCTTCCGCGCGTCTACGACGTGGGCCAGATGCTCGCGCTCCCGGAGACCGACGTGCTCGACGCGCTCGACTGCGACGTGGTCGCGGTCGAATCGGACGAGTACCAGAACGCCTTCGACGAGCCGGAACGGTGGCATGAGTACGACTTCGGCGGCAGGCTCCAGGCGCTCGTTGGGAACCCGGATCGGTTCACGGTTCACGACGACGGCACCGTGACCGCCTCGTCTTCGGGCCTGCCGGACGGCGAGCGCGACCTGCGGATGCCCACCGGCTCGTACGTCTTTGACGCGGCGCACGGCGGGCAGCCCATCGATCTCTCCGCGGATCTGCCCATGCAGGACCTCGAGCTGGTGAAGGAGCGCCAGACCGACGCCATACCGTCGCCCGAGCGCGCCGCGGCGATCGGCGCGTATTGCGAGCGGGCACGCGCGGCGACCTCGCGGGCGATCATGTTCGCCGGGCTCTCCGCGCGGCTCGGCTACCCCGGCGGTTTCCCGCACTGGTCGATGATCTGTCTCACCGAGCCCGACTACGTCCACGCCTACCACGAGATCGTCACGGACGCCGCGGTCCAGAGCGTGGAGGCGCTCCTGCCCCGGATCGCAGAGTCGGTGGACCTTCTCATGCTCAACGCCGACGATCAGGGGCTCCAGGACCGCACGATCCTGCCGCCCGCGCTCTTTCGCGAACTCTACGTGCCCTATTACCGCAAGGTTACCGCGGCAGTCCACCGCATCGCCCCGCAGATGAAGTGCTTCCTCCACTCGTGCGGCGCGGTCTACGACCTCATCGACGACATCGCCGAGTCCGGCTTTGACGTACTCAACCCGGTCCAGTGGCCGGCCGGAGGCCACAGCGCCGCCGAGTGGCGCGCCCGCGCGAACGGCAACCTGGTGCTCTGGGGCGGCGGGGTCAACACCCAGTCGACGATGCCGCTCGGGACGGTCGCCCAGATCGAAGACGAAGTGCGGCGCACCGTAGCCGCCCTCGGCGACGGCGGCGGATACGTGTTCTGCGCGATCCACAATCTGCTCGCCGAGATCACCGGCGAGAAGGTCGTCGCGATGTACGGGGCCGTGAAATAGGACCGGTCCCGCGCCCGTTCCGGTTTCACCCGATCTGGGACAGCAGGTCGATCATCTCGAGCAAGCCGAGCGCCGCGTCCCAGCCCTTATTGCCGGCCTTGGTTCCCGCTCGCTCGACGGCCTGCTCGATGGAGTCGGTCGTGAGAACTCCGAAGCTGATGGGTACCCCGGTCTGCAGGCCCACAGACGCGACTCCCTTGCTCACCTCGGCGGCCACGTAGTCGAAGTGGGGCGTGGCCCCCCGTATCACGGCGCCGAGCGCGATGATGCCGTCGTACGCCCCGGACCCGGCCATCTTCTGCACGACGATCGGGATTTCCCAGCTTCCGGGCACCCGCACGAGCGTAATTCGCTCAGGCGCGCCACCGTGGCGCACGATGCAATCAACGGCCCCTTCGGCAAGCCGTTCGGTGATAAAGGAGTTGAACCTCGCTACGACGATCCCGACCCGGGACTCCCCCGCATCGAGCTTCCCTTCAATACTCCTGACGTCCATGGTGCCTCCTATGGCTGAAGCTGCATCATGTGTCCCATGCGATGCAGTTTGGTGGAGAGGTACGACTCGTTGTGCGCGTTCTGCCCCACGATGATCGGCTCACGCCTGGCAACGTCGATTCCCGCGTACTCGAAGACACTCGCCTTCTCCGGGTTGTTCGTGAGGAGGCGAATCCGCTTTACCCCTCGTTCGCGAAGTATCGCCGCGGCAACACCGAACCTGCGCCCGTCGGCCTGGTGCCCGAGCGCAAGGTTCGCCTCAATGGTGTCCATGCCCTGGTCCTGAAGGGTGTAGGCGCGGATCTTCTCGTAGAGGCCGATTCCGCGCCCCTCCTGGCGAAGGTAGACCAGATAGCCGCCCTCCAGGGCGATCCGGCTCAGCGCGGTCTGGAGCTGCGGTCCGCAGTCACAGCGCACGCTGCCGAGCGACTCGCCGGTGAGACACTCGGAGTGGACCCTCACGAGCGGATCGTCGTCGCCGGCCCGCATGGAGGCGAGCAGCATTGCTTCACCGGCCGACGGATCGTCGCTGTGGTACATCGTGATGGTGAACTCCCCGAACTCGGTGGGTAGACGCGCCTGCGGTCCCGGCTTCAGACCCACGTCGCCGACGCTGTCGCGGTACCGGATCAGGTCCTCAATGGAGAGCAGCACGAGGCCGAACCGGTCGGCCATCGCCTCGAGCTCGGGACCTCTCGCCATCGTGCCGTCGTCGTTGAGCACCTCGCAGATGACGCCGCTCGGTCTGAAGCCGGCGAGCCGCGCAAGATCCACTGCGGCCTCCGTGTGACCCGGACGGGCGAAGACCCCACCGTCCCTCGCGACGATCGGGAACACGTGACCGGGCTTTCGCAGATCCGCCCGGGAACCGGCCGGGTCAACGATCGTGGCGATCGTCCGGGCACGATCCTGCGCGGAGATGCCGGTCGTCGTCCCGTGAACCGCGTCCACGCTCACCGTAAAGGCGGTGCCGTGACTCTCGGTATTCTCCCTCGCCATCTGCCCGAGCCCGAGCTGTTCGGCAGTCTCCGTGGTAATCGCCTGGCATACGAGTCCACGGCCGTGCACGGCCATGAAGGCGATGTTCTCCCCGGTTGCGGTATCCGCCGCGCAGAGCAGATCGCCTTCGTTCTCTCGCGACTCATCATCGCGCACGAGTATGAGCCTCCCGGCCGCAAGCTCGCAGAGCGCCCCCTCAACCCGCTCGACGGCGGCGGCCCGTTTCCGTCCGTATTCGTTCGTCATGATATGCCCCTTGCATCTTCCATAGGTCAGTAGCCCCAGGCGGCGAGCCGCTCAGGCGTCAGCGATCCGGCACCAGTCTCGGGGTCCGGGTCACGCCCAAGCATCTTCGCCACGTAGCGGCCGATGATATCCACTTCCACGTTCACGGTTGATCCCTCGCGCAGATCGCAGAGCGTCGTTGCCTCCCAGGTCACCGGGATGATGTTCACCGTCACCTTTGTCCGGTCCAGGCGAGCGATCGTAAGACTCACGCCGTTGAGAGCGATTGAGCCCTCGCGGACGACATAGCGCTCCAGGAGGTCCGGCAGATCGACGGTGAGGTACCTGTTCACTCCGCCGCCCCGGACCGCGACGACCTTTGCCGTCGCGTCCACGTGCCCCTGGACGAAGTGCCCCCCAAGCCTCGTCTGCGGCGTCACTGCACGCTCGAGGTTTACCCGTCGGCCGGCGACGAAGCTGCCGAGCGTCGTCTTCGCAAGCGATTCGGCAAGCGTATCGACGGAGAAGCTCGACGATTCGACCGCGGCGACCGTCTGACAGGCGCCGTCGATGCTGATCGAGTCACCCACCGCAGCATCCTCGAGCACCATCCGGCACTCGACGCTCATCCGCTGGTAGTCACCCGCCCGCGAGACGGATCGAATGCGCCCCGCTTCCTCAACCAGCCCGGTGAACACCATGAACCTCCGCCCGGACACAGCCGCGCACCTCGTCGAGCCAGCCGGCGCGCGCGGCCTCGAATACCTGCTGATCCGCGACGGCTCGCCATCGGGCATCCTCGAACCGAACGGCGGCGCCCGGATCCGCGATGCCCAGATCACCAACGAAGGGCACCCCGTCCCCCATGAGCAGCGGCGCGATGTAGAGGGTTATCCGGTCGTAGAGCGACGCGGAGACGAGCGATGTCGAAAGCGCCGAACCGCCTTCCACGAGGATGGAGCCGACGCCGTACCCAAGCAGAGCGCGAAGCGCCGGTTCAAGCGGCACCAGCTTGCCCGGCACCCACTCGCGTGCCCCCAATTCGCCGACTGCAATCACAGTGACACCGCATGCCGAAAGCGCATCGGCCCGGGCCTTCCACCGTTCATCTGCACTCGGCTTGACCCCAAGGACGAGGAGCGAATCGGCGCGTTCGCGAACGAGTCGGGATGCCGGCGGTGTGCGAAGATGCGTGTCAAAGACGACTGCCGCCGGCTGCTTCCCCGAGTCTCCCGCCGCGTCGAGCCGGGCGGTGAGCAGTGGATCGTCGGCGAGCACCGTCCCAACCCCTACGGCGACCGCGTCGGCGCCCCGGCGAAGGCCGTGAACCTCACGCCTCGCAGCCTCGTCGGTGATCCACCTGCTCGCGCCGCCGGCGGCGGCGATTCGTCCGTCGAGGCTCACCGCCCCCTTCAGGTGGACGTAGGGCCGTCCGAGCGCCATCCTCGTGTTGAACGCGGCGTTCAGGTACCAACAGCGCCGATCGTCGGCCACGTCCACGTTGATCCCCGCGGTCCGCAGCTGCGCAACGCCGTCACCCCGCACGAGCGGATTCGGGTCGAGCTGCCCCACGACGACACGGCGGATACCGGACCTGATAATCGAGCGTGTGCACGGCGGTTGGTTCTTGACGGGAGAGTCGAACGAGCACGGTTCGAGATTGCAGTAGAGCGCCGCGCCACGCGCCCGTTCGCCTGCCTTCTCGAGTGCGACCGCCTCCGCATGGCG
>SKQU01000351.1 GCA_007118855.1 Spirochaetaceae bacterium | reverse complement strand
TCGATCCTGAGCCTGTCTCCGTGACGAGCCCCTGCTGAGGCGATCATCTCATTTCGCATCCTCAGGGGAGCTCTATGTACACTGATCACGACAGGTTTCACGATATCGCGTCGGGCTTGATCAGCGCCGGCTACATCACCGCGCCGGGGCGGGTCATCAAGCACGGCAAGGAAGCTGCGGTGCTCTGCTGTCCCGCGCATCCGAGCCTGGGAGTCGAGCACGTCGCGCTCAAGGTCTACAGGGACCAGTCCTTCCGCAATTTCCGCAACGACGCGACCTACCTGCGGGGGAAGGTCTGGAAGCGTCGCGACCTGGGGCATTTGAAGGCGTTCAAGGACGAGCTCTGGGTGGAGACCGAGTTCCGGGTGCTCGAGACGCTGCACGCGGCGGGGATCCGGGTCCCGCGTCCGTATACGCAGATTGATCACGGGATCGTCATGGAGCACGTTACCGCCGCCGGTGACGACGCCCCCATGCTCAAGCACGTGCGACTGAGCCCGGAGGACCGGCGACGCGTGCTGGAAGAAGTCCTGGAAGCGATCGACGCGATGCTCGGCTGCGGGATCGTCCACGGCGACCTCTCGGTCTTCAACATCCTCTACGATGGCGCCCATCCGGTGATCATCGACTTCCCGCAGGCAGTCTACGCCAATACGCACGACGACCCGTACCCGCTCTTCCGCCGCGACGTGGAACGCGTGGTCGCCTCGCTCGCACCGGCGCAGGCCGCCGGCGCCGCGGAGATCGCGGCGGAGCTCTGGGGGCGTCACTACGTGGTCGAGGCGAGAATGATGTCATGAAGCCTGGTGCTGCAAACGTCTGTGGTGGAAGCACATGCCACGCGTACGGCCCCAGGCTTCATGACATTCTCCGGATTACGCGCTATCTTTGCATGAGCACCATGCAGAGAGGCGAAAGAGTGAACCTCACGCTCTCAGTTGACGAACGGTTACTCAAAGAGGCGAGAAAGGCCGCCGCGGACCTGGGTACGTCAGTGAACGAGCTCATACGTCAATACCTCGAAGACCTCGTGAGGCGCAGGCGGCAGGAGAGAAGCTCGTCTCTCGACGAGTGGCGACGACTGATGGATGAGAATCCGGTTGCCATGCCGCAGCGCAGCTGGACGCGGGACCAGCTCCATGAGCGGTAGCGCTTCATTGATACCAATGCGTTATCCAGCGGCGTCCTCGTGATCAACCCCTTCTCCCCGGACGCCGGAGTCGGCGCCGTCGACACCGGAGGCGTCGACAATTGACATCGCGATTTCCGCTTCGTATACTTGCCATCTTGAGACAGATGTGCAACGAATCCCGTAGGAGATAGCATGAAACGGACGTATCAGCCCAGCCGCAGGAAGCGAAACTCGAAGTTCGGCTTCCGCGCGCGGATGCAGACCAAGGGCGGCAGGCGCGTACTCAAGCGGAGAAGGGCGAAGGGGCGCATCAAGCTGTCCGTCGCCGATGAAAAGAAGCCTTACTAGAGAAGAGCGACTTCGCTCTCGCCGGGACATCCAGCGGGTGTTTCGCGGCGGGGGCACCGTTCGTACGCAGGGGATGCGACTGTCGTACCTTGCGAACGAACGCGGAGCAAACAGAGTCGCGGTAGTTCCCGCTCGCGGGTTCGGTACCGCGGTTCGAAGGAACCTGTGCCGCAGGCACGGGAAAGAGGCGTATCGGGCCCTGAAGACGGAGATCAGATCGGGATACGACCTGGTCGTCGTCTGTAATCCGGGTGAGTACAGTTTCGCCGAGCGCCGGAACCAGTTGTCCCGCCTTCTTGCGAAGGCATGTCTCTTGCGCGATCGTTCTTCAAAGGAGATGTGATGGATCGCAGAACGCTGCTCGCGGTCGTCCTTTCGGTTATAGTCATTACGATCGGGTTCTCGATCCAGAGTATCTTGTTCCCCCCTGCCGAACCGATCCCGCCGGATCCGGCAGACCGTCCCCAGGTATCCCGCCCCCTTGAGCCGGGGCCGGACGAGATCGCGGACCCCGAAGCACCGGTCCATCCCACCGGCACCGTTGTCGCCGTGCAACAGCCCGGAATCAGCACTCAGGAGCGCGTGTATCAGAACGAGCTCATCCGGGTCACGATGAGCCCCACCGGGGGTACGATCACCTCGTTCGAGCTCCTCGAGCACATGGATGGCGATGAGCCGGTGAACATGGTCTTCCGGGGGACCGACGATCAGGCCGCCATGACGCTCCACTTTGGCGACCACACCGCAAGGCCGGTGACCGATCGCTTCGAGTTCCGGCAGGTCGACGCGAACACCTTCGAGTTCAGCCGCACCTTCACGGTCGTGGGTCGCGACGCTTCCGACTTCAGGATCGTCCGGCGCTACGTCTACGCGCCCGGCGAGTACATGTTCCGCCACGAGATAGAGATACGAAACGTGGACACGGCAGCGTTCATACCGCTCAACTTCGACGGGATCGCGTACACGATCGGTTATGGCCCCCAGATCGGTCCCTATTTTGAGCAGCTCGACCAGCGGATCGAGTTTCGTCGCTACATGACCTACCAGGACGGAAAGCGGCAGAACTTCACCCGCATTAGCCAGGGCGGCGCCGAAGTCATACCCCAGCGCGTGCGCTGGGCGTCGGTCGCGGGCAAATACTTCGCCGTCGTCGCCGTCCCTCAGGTCAACGCCGACCTTACGACCGTCCTCGCGCGCAAGGATCGCGAAGGAGTACCCGAGGGCTCCCAGCTCTACATCTCGCGGCCGGTCATCCGCGCCTCAGCGATGGTTGATACCTATTACTACTACGCCGGTCCCAAGACCCCGGCCGCGCTGAACCGCTACGACGCGCGCGACCAGAATGCGTGGGGGCATAGCGAGCTCAGTTTCCGCGAGATCCAGGAGACCCGGGTGCTGTTCGGTTGGCTCGAGAACATCCTGAAATGGGTGCTCCAGCTCATCGTGCAGGTCGTGCCGAATTACGGTATCGCGATCATCATCCTCACGGTACTCGTGAAGCTCCTGCTATGGCCGCTGACCCGCAAGAGTTACGAGTCGAACGCGCGGATGCAGCTGGTGCAGCCCAAGATGGCTGAGATCCGCGAGAAGCACAAGGACAACCAGCAGAAGCAGAACGAGGAGATGGCGAAGCTGTACAAGAAGGAAGGCGTCAACCCGCTCGGCGGGTGTCTGCCGATGCTTGCGCAGTTCCCCTTCTTCCTCGCGATGTATGGTCTGTTCAATAACCACTTCGACCTGCGCGGCGCGATGTTCATCCCGGGATGGATCGACGATCTCTCCGCTCCGGACGTTCTGCTCGGTTTTGGTGACTTCACCATTCCGCTGATCGGGTGGACGGCGATCCGCGGCCTTCCCCTGCTCTTCGTTGGGACGCAGCTCATCTCGTCCAAGTTGATGCAGACGCCCTCGTCGAATCAGTCGAGCGGCCAGATGAAGTTCATGCAGCTCGGGTTGCCGATCATCTTCTTCTTTATCCTCTACAACGTGCCCTCCGGACTCCTGGTCTACTGGATCTTCCAGAACGTTCTGACCGCCGGACAGCAGTACTGGTACAACAAGATGAAGAAGAACGAGCCGCCTCCCGCAAAGCCACCACGAAAGAAACGCCCGTAGAAGAGGGAGAGATATGTATCAGGAGTTCGAAGGAAAGACGGAGAAGGAGGCGATCGACATCGCCATCGAGGCGCTCGGGCTCGAGCGTGACGAGTTCGACGTGGAGATCCTGGAGACCGAAAAAGGCGGCTTCCTGAGCCTGCAGAAGAAGGTCCGGATACGCGTTCATCTCAACGACGAGATCGTTTCGGCCGGGAACGACGATCCGGAAAACGACGTCGAGCACGGGGTTGTCGAGTTCGTGCGCAGCCTCGCGGAGAAGATGGGATATCCCGCGGAGGTGCGGGTCAAGTATCGGGAGCCCGGAAAGATCGGGCTCCGTCTCGATTCGCCCCACTCGAATATCCTCATCGGCAAGAAGGGCAAGAACCTCGACGCGATCCAGCTGCTCGCAAATGTGATCGCCGGCCGGCTCGACGACGACGGGATGCGGGTTATCATCGACTCGGAGAACTACCGCCAGCGGCGTGAGGAGAGTCTCATACGGCTCGCCCAGCAGGTCGGCGATCAGGTGATGCGCACGCGGCGCAGCAAACTGCTCGAGCCGATGAACCCGTTTGAGCGTCGGCTCATCCACACGACGCTCAATGACGTGGCGGGAATCGTCACCAAGAGCGAGGGTGAGGGCCTCTACAAGCAGGTTCGCGTCATGTACCGCGGAGCCGAAGAGTAGGGCCCACCTCCGGGCGACGGGCCGCGGACGCCGGTTCCGGCACGGCCTGTGGATAATCTGTGGACAATCTCTGGACTTCGATCCGTGCGTATATACGGAACGTGAGTCTTTGGCGCGAAATCATACGAATTCAGAGAGATTCGTGCGCCCGGGAATGAAATCAAGGCGGTTTCAGGCCTGTGCGGCTCTGTTTTCGCCTGATTGCGTCCACGCCCGCGCCTCGCTACGCGTGAGGTTTTGTGCGCAATCTGTGGATAACATCGCCTTGAATCGCCGTAAATCCATGACGTGACGCAAGTTGATCGCTGTACGAGTGAGCTGAAACCGGCTATACTACCCTCGATGGCACGTACCACCGTTCTCCATCAATGGCACGGGTCCGCCGGCGCGCGCATGACCGGGTTCGCCGGATGGGATATGCCGGTCTCCTACGGACGCGGCGCGATCGAGGAGCACCGTCTCGTGCGCCGGTCCGCCGGGCTCTTCGACACGAGCCACATGGCGCAGTACACTGTGTCCGGTGATCGCGCGCTCGAGTACCTCGAGCGACTCGTCACCGCGAGACTCGCAGGACTCGCCGAGTGGAGCTCTACCTACGCGCTGCTCTGCCGCGACGACGGAGGCGTGCTCGACGACCTGTTCCTCTACAGGCTACCTGACTCCTGGCTCGTCGTGGCGAATGCGGCGAACCGCGAGCGCGACGCGAGCTGGTTTCGCGAGCATCTGCCTTCGTCCGGCGTGGAGTTTGCCGACGTCTCGGACGAGACATCCATGTTCGCCTTCCAGGGCCCGAAGACCCTGTCCGTGATGGACCGCCTCACCGACGCCGCGGCGAGCCGGATTGGGCGGTTCGCCGCGGCGGAGCTCCCGCTCGCCGGGGCTTCGGTTCTCGTGGGACGGACCGGGTATACGGGTGAGGACGGCGTGGAGCTCTTCCTGCCGAACGAGACGGCGCTCGCGGTCTGGGAGCTTCTGCTCGCGGAGGCGGAGCGGGCGGGGGTGGAAGCCGGGCCGATAGGCCTGGCTGCCCGCGACAGCCTGCGGTTCGAGCCGGGCTTCCCGCTCTACGGACATGAGCTCTCCACTGAGATCAGCCCGGTGGAAGCACGGCTCACCTGGGCCTGCGACCTGGAGAAGGAGTTCATTGGGAGGGACGCGCTCGCGCGGCAGCGCGAGCGGGGAGTAGAGCGTCGGCTTGCCACAGTCCGGATGAAGGAGCGCTCCGTGCCGCGCGAAGGCTTCGCGGTGCAGAGCGACGGAAAGCCGGTGGGGCACGTTGCCTCCGGGATGTACTGCCCTACCGTCGACGCCTCCTGCGCCAACGTATTCGTCCCGGCGGCTCTTGCCAAAGTGGGGACAGATGTGGACATTGAAATACGGGGACGGCCCCGAGCGGCGGTCGTCGTGAAGCGACCGTTATATACCCCTGCGTATAGACGATGAGGAGCGGACCATGACCTTCGACGAGAAAGTGAGGTACCAGGACACCCACGAATGGGCGCGCAAGGACGGCGATCTCGTAGTCGTCGGGATCTCCGACTACGCCCAGGACAGCCTTGGCGACGTCGTGTACGTGGAGCTTCCGGACGTGGGAGCGACGAAGAAGAAGGGTGACCCTTTCGGCGTCGTTGAGAGCGTGAAGGCCGCGAGCGATGTCTATATGCCAATCTCCGGCGAGATCGTCGAGATCAACAGCGCGCTCGAGGACGAGCCGTCCACCGTGAACGACGCGCCGTTCGCATCCGGCTGGCTGATCCGTGTCAGGCCGAGCGATTCGTCCGAGCTCGACGCGCTGATGAGTGCGAGCGAGTACGAAGAGTACACCAAAGGCCTCGACGACTAGTTTCCGGAGCGATACCATGGCATTTCTGGGGAATACCGACGCTGATCGGCGGATCATGCTGGAGGCGCTCGGGTTCGAACGCCTCGAGGACCTGTTCGCGGACATCCCGGAGGCGAAGCGCTTTCCCAAGCTGGACCTGCCGCCGGCGATGAGCGAGCTGGAGATCCTGCGCGAGATCGACGAGCTTGCCGCCATGAACGGCGGTGGGCCCGCCCGCTTGAGCTTCGTGGGCGCGGGCGCCTACGAGCACTACATTCCGTCGATCGTCTCCTACCTCTCGGGTCGCGGCGAGTTCGCGACCGCCTACACCCCCTACCAGGCAGAGGCGAGCCAGGGCACCGTGCAGACGATCTTCGAGTACCAGAGCATGGTCGCCGACCTGCTGGGGATGGATGTCGTCAACGCCTCACACTACGATGGGGCGACCGCGGTGGCCGAGGCCGCGATCATGGCGGTGCGCTCCACGCGGGGGCGCGATTCGGTCGTGCTCGCAGACGGCCTGCACCCCGAGTACGGCGCAGTCGCCTCCACCTACCTGCGTCCGCAGGGGATCGAGTTGCGGACGGCCGGCCCGGCACTGGACGATCTGACCGGCGCGATCGACGACAGGACCGCCTGCCTCATCGTGGCGAATCCCGACTTCCTCGGCCGCCTGCACGACCTGTCAGGACTGGCCGACGCGGTGCACGAACGTGGAGCGCTCCTCGTCCTGCACGTCGACCCGATCGCGACCGCGATCTTCCGCAGCCCCGGGTCGCTGGGAGCGGACATCGTCACTGGAGAGGGACAGCCGCTCGG
>SKQU01000199.1 GCA_007118855.1 Spirochaetaceae bacterium | reverse complement strand
GAAGGCGCACAGCTCGCACCCGGGGACCGCGGAGCTCGTGGGCCAGGCGGTCGCCGCGGCCGTCAGACACGAGAAGCTTCCCGGGGGCGTCTTCTCGCTCCTCCACGGTCCGGGCAGGAGCGTGGGGATCGACCTCGTCACGAACGAGTTCATCACGGCGGTGGGGTTCACCGGCTCGAATTCGGGGGGCCGGGCGCTCTTCGAGGCGGCGGCGGCCCGTCCCAAGCCCATCCCCGTCTACGCGGAGATGGGCAGCATCAACCCGGTCTTCGTGCTGCCCGGCGCCGCGCGCGAGCGGTCGCCACAGATCGCCTCCGGGCTCGCCGGCTCGGTTACGCTGGGGGTGGGACAGTTCTGCACGAATCCGGGAATGGTCGTCGGCATGGCAGGAGAGTCCTTCGACCGGCTCGCAGAGGCGACCGGACGCGAGATCTCCGGAGTCGAGGCGGGGATCATGCTCAACGACCGGATCCAGCGCGCCTACCGCGACGGGCTCAAGACGCTGCAGTCCACCGGCCAGGTGGAACAGCTCGCCGTGGGCCGCGAAAGGTCGCCGGACGCCTCACCTGAGGCGGCGGCCGGACAGGCGGCGCTCCTTCGCACGAGCGCCGCGGCGGTGCTCGCCGAACGGAGCCTCTCGGAAGAGGTCTTCGGGCCCTCCACGCTCCTCGTCGCCGCCGACGATCGGGAGCAGATGCTCGAGATCGCACGCACGCTCGTGGGACACCTGACCTGTACGGTCCACGCGACCGACGAGGACCTGCGCGACTACGCGGACCTGATCGCGGTGCTCGAGGAGAAGGCCGGGCGGTTGATCTGCAACGGGTACCCCACGGGCGTGGAGGTGTGCCCCGCGATGACGCACGGAGGGCCCTTCCCGGCGACCACGGACCCGCACTTCACCTCGGTGGGGACCGCGGCGATCCTGCGCTTCGCCCGCCCGGTGACGTGGCAGGGCTTCCCGGACGCGGCGCTCCCGCCGGAGCTCAAGCGCGGAAACCCGCGGAAGATCCTGCGCCTGGCGGACGGCGTCTACACGCGCGAGGCCGGCTGATCGCAGACGTCCGGGGGCGCCGGGGCCCAGGGGACGATCGCGGAGGTCCTCTTCTGGTACTCCCCGTAGGAGGGGTAGCGCGATGAGGAGATCGACTCGGTGAAGGCCGTTGAGCCTGTGAAGAGCGCGGTCAGCAGGACGACGCCGAGGCCGCTGATGTGAAAGAGGCTGTTCGTCGCGACCGCGGCGAAGAGGTAGAGGACCCACCAGAGCCCGAGCTCGCCGAAGTAGGCCGGGTGGCGGCTGGAGCGGAAGAGCCCGCGGGTGAGGTAGCCGCGCTCGATGTCCGCCTCGACAGCGCGTCGGTCCTCCTCCCCGGAAGCCTCCATCGGCGCCCTGCCGTGCTTGATGTTCTGAAAGACCCACTGCTGCTGGTCGGCGATCGTCTCGAACGCGAGGAAGCAGAGGAAGAGGAGCGCGAAAGCGACGGCACCCGGTGCGGAGACGGGCCCCGCGGCCGCGAGCTCGCGGACCGGCAGCGTGAACAGGACAAAGAGCAGCATCTGGAACCCGCAGATGAACAAGAGGTTGAACAGCTGCCAGCCGACGGGATTGCCGATTCGCTCGCGCAGGATGGGCCAGCGGTAGTCCTCCATCGTCGTGTAGCCGCCGCGACGCGCGAAGTTGAACGTCAGCCGCAGCCCCCAGGCGGTCACGAGCAGCGCGGCGAGCGTGACCGGGAAGACGAAATCCGCACGAATCGCGTAGACCCAGGCGAAGAGCACGGGGGCGGTGCTCCAGAGCCGGTCGACCCACGAGTAGTCCGAGGTGAGCGCGCCCAGGAGAAACGAGGTGAGCGAGAAGCCGACCGCGAGTGCCGTCACCACCAGGAGCGGCCCGGCGCCGGAGAAGAACGCCCCGGCGGACGGGGCCCCGGCAAGCCGGGCTCCCACGGTCAGCGCAAGAACGGCCGCAAGCGGATACACAACGATGAGCGTGAGCAGTTTTCGCATGAGACAACCGTACCATTTCCCGCCGGATGGTGGTAGTCTTCTGACTGTGAACACAGTGGAATCACGGTCCCGGTCGCGCCGTCCGTACGTGCTCCTGTGCGCACTGCTCTGCGCGGCGGTGATCACCTTCGCGGCCGGCTGCGAGAGCGTCAAGCCCGCCGTGGAGAGCTACCCGGGAGAGTCCGCGCATCGGATCACCGTGGGCGGGATCGAAATTCACTATTTCGACTTCCACCCGGACGGGACGCAGACCCCCATCCTCTGGCTTCACGGCTACTCGGGCACCGCCTTCGAGACGTCGTACATCCAGGATCACCTTGGGCCCGAGCGCAGGCTGATCGCGCCCGATCTGCCGGGAGGCGGATACTCACAGAAGCCTGAGATCGAGTACACGCTCGAGTTTTACCTCGAGTTTCTCGAGGAGTTCATCGGCGCGATGGGGCTCAGCTCGTACGTGCTCGCCGGTCATTCGATGGGCGGGCTGATCGCTTCACGATTCGCCTCCGAAGGCCCGCCCGGCCTCGAGCGACTCATCCTGATCGCCCCCTACGGGATCGAGGGCGCGGCAGGGCCCATCGCGGAGTTCCTCGCACGGACCGGCGTTCTCGTCGACTATGGGCTCGAGCTCCACAACGAGACGCTCGTAGAGCTCGGGATGCGCTTCAACGTCTTCTACGACACGGACCTGATCCCGCAGGACCTTGTGAGCTACATCTCGCTCGCCACCTTCCACACGCCGAACGGGGTTGGAGCGCTCGCGAGCATCACGCGTAACATGATCGGCGTCGAACACGATCCGGCCTTCCTCGAGAGAATCGCCGTGCCCACGCTCATCATCTGGGGAGCCGAGGACCGCGTCCTCGCCTACCGGTACTCGGCGCCGTTCAACCGGCTCATCCCGGGCAGCACGCTGCAGGCGATCCCGGAAGCCGGGCACCTGCCGCACGTTGAACGCCCGCAGGTCACCGCGCAGATCATCCGCGACTTTCTGTAGGCCGTGCTGCCGGGCCGACGCCTTACTCCGGGCCGACGCCTCACTCCCCGGGGTCCCAGTCGACATACCACCCGGTTGCCGGATCGGCCGTGTCGTCGAGGGAGGTGTGGTGGTCGGACTCGAGTCCGGAGTCGGTGACGGCGATGACCGCGAAGTCGTAGCGTCCCGGCTCGAGCATCTGCGCGGTAACATCGAAGGTGGGCAGCGGCCCCTCGGTGTCGCCCAGGTGGACCCACGCGAAGGTGTCGCGCCGGTGCACGTGGACCTGGTAATAGGCGATTGGGTCGTCGGGCTCCGACGGGGCGGGGTCCCACGCGACGGTGAACGGCCCGGTGACGGGGATGCGTGTGCCGGGCTTGTTCAACCGGTCGAAGTCGATCTGCCTGCCCGTCTCGCCGCCGGCGACCACTGTGACGAGCTCGGCTCTGCCGGCGACCACTTCGCCGCCGTCGAGCAGGCGCGCCTCAAGGCGGTACGGTCCCGGGGCAGCAGCGCTTGCGACGCAGACCGCGCTCCCCTCAGCCGGCTCCACGGTACAGGTGAGCTCGACGGCATCACCTTCGTCGGGCTGCAGAACCGCAACCGGGCCCGGCGCGGCCACGAGCGCGGGCGGCCAGCTCATTTCGAGCAGAAACGAGCCGGCGCCGGGCTGTACAGGCGAAAGCGTGATGCTCACCGCGCTCTCTCCGTCCGGGGCGACGAGCGCCGTAGCCTCCCCTTCGAGAACGACGACGCCTGCTTCGTCGATGGCCTCCACGCATACGCGCCACTCGCCCGCAACGAGCCCTCTGACGTCGACCGGCAGGGCCGCCTCGACGCGGCTGAAGCTCGCTCCGCCGGGGCCGGAACCGGTGACGCGGTACGCCACCGGCTCGGTCTGCCCGGCAAGGCCGCTCGTCGAACCCCGCGCGCCCTCGTCCCGGACAACGCTCAGAGGCAACCCGGCCGCTGGATTCTCGCAGGAGCCGCCGCCGAGCGCGATCGCGACCAGGAGCGCCCAGCCGACTCGTCGAAGCGCGCTCATGGTGCCGGTTGCGCGATCTCGACCCAGCTCGTCGCCGTACCGCCCTCGAGCCCGTCGGCGGTCACCGCGATGAGATCGACGCGGTAGTGGCCCGGCACGTACCCGCCGATCGTGATCGACGCCGAGCCGGTCTCCACGGCGCTGCCGTTCACGTACCAGGTGTAGACGACGTTGCCGGGACTCCCCAAGACGGCGCCTTCGAGTGGTACCGACGTGCCGTACTCGACCGTCACCTCACCGCCGGTGATCGCGACGGCAAGCGAATCGCGAAACCCCGGCGCGACGTCGATGCCGATCTCGAGGCTCCCGGGCGCGTTGATATTCGTGAACGAGATCCGCGCCGTCGTCGGGTGCCCTGCGACGACCTGGACGAGCTCGGCCGCCCCTGCTACGAGCACGGTCTTCCCGTCCACCTGCTCGTGGACCTTGACGACGAGCGTGTAGTACCCGCCCTCCACCTCCCGGGCGTCGGACACCGCGGTGTCGCCGCTGACCGCCGGCTCGAGCCCGATCGTGGGGCCCGACATCGGTACGAGCAGTGCTTCCACCGCCGGTGCCTGCACTGCGTCCTGCGGCCAGCCGACATCAAGCAAGAACTCCCCGAATCCCGGCACCGAATGAAGCGAGAGCACGATCGCGAGCGTCCCGCCGCCGGTCACGAGCGCGCGCTTCGAACCGGTATAGAGGTGCACGTCGTCGGCGCTGTAGGCGTCGACCTCGATCTGCCAGTACCCGGGCAAGAGGCCTTCGATCACGATCTGCCCTTCGCTCGTCGTGCGTTCAAAGGTCTCGCCGGCGTCCGACTCGCCGCGGATCTCGTACCGGGCGACCTCGACGTCGATCTCCGGCCCGATGCTTCGAGCATGATGCGCGCTCCCGTCGATCGCAATCTGCAGCGACCCGACCTGCTCGGGCTGCAGAAGCTGCTCGCACCCGACGAAGGCGAGCACGGCCGCCAGTACGACTCCCAGGACCGCGAAATGTCTTGACCTCATGGAGACCTCCAGCAAGATGGTGAAGGTTCACTGAGCAATCGCCGTGCCAGGCTGAGGCCTCACTCGCCTCGTCGCGTAACTCCATGCGTAACAGTCTCTTCCGGGACCGACGGGTAAAAGCCTGCCGCCGCAGGGTCATCGTCGAAAGCCGTTCCAATTACGGGAACGAAATCGAATACAGCATAATCACAATTCTGAGTACGACTTCGAAATAGAGAAGCCGGCGGCTCGCGGGCATGCCTGCCGCCGAAGCGGGCCTACCGCACGTCGAACTCGACCACCGCACCGTCCGGCGCGCCGAGCTCGACGCCGCGCGTACCGGGAGAGCAGGAGCCCACGACCACCCGGAAGCGTCCCGGCTCGACGACGGCCGAACCGTCGTCGAGGACGAGCGCCATCGCCTCGCGCGGCAGGTCGAAGGTCACGGTCCTGCTCGCGCCGGCCGGCAGGAAGACGCGATGGACCCCGCAGAGCGAGGCGAGCGGCGTACGGGCCGAGCCCTCGAGGTCGGTGAGGTAGCACTGCACCGCTTCGGCGGTCGCGACGTCGCCGGTATTGGTCACGGTCGCCGCGATCCGCACCGGCTCGCCGGCGGAAACCGACGAGGGTATCGCGGTCGCGTCACTGTAGATGAGCTTCGTATAGGTGAGCCCGAAGCCGAAGGGGTAGAGCGGCTCCTCGCGCATGAACCGGTAGGTCCGCCCGTCCATCGCGTACTCTTCGAAGGGCGGCAGCTGCTCCACCGACTTCGGAAAGGTGACGGGCAGCTTCCCGGACGGCGAGACGTCGCCGTAGAGCACTCGCGCGAGCGCCGCGCCGCCCTGCTCGCCGGGGTACCACATCATGAGTACCGCGTCGGAGAGCTCATGAACCTCCGGAATTGCCAGGGGACTGCCGCCGGCGAGCACGACGACGAGCGGGATCCCGGTCGCCTTGAGCCTGCGAAGCCATTCCACCTGGTGGTCCGGCAGGCCTATGGAGACGCGGTCGCCCCGTTCGGTCGAGAGGATCGCCTCGCCCTCCTCGCCCTCGAGCATGGGCACGAGCCCGAGCACGGCGATGATGACGTCAAAGCTGTCCCACTTGCCGGGGATCGACCAGTCGACGGGGTTCGCGTTCGCCTTGTCCGCGCTGATGCCCATCCGGTACTCGATCTTGTAGTGCTCCGGGGAGGCGGCGGTGAGCCCTTCGAGCACCGTGACCAGCGAGTCGCTCATCCCGAAGTAGTTGCCAAGCAGCACGTCCACGCTCGCCGCGTTGGGCCCGGTGAGGTAGATCCTGCGCGGCTGCCCGGTCCGCTCGATGGGCAGCACGTCGTCGTTCTTCAGCAGCACGATCGACTTCTCGGCGGCCTCGCGGGCAAGCGTCGTATGTTCGGGCGCCCTGATACGGTCGGTTCCGATCGAGGCGAAGGGGTCGCGCTCGCTCGGGTCGAACTGCCCGAGACGGAAGCGGGTGCGAAGCAGGCGGCGCACGCTCACGTCAACGTCGTCCTCGCTGAGCAGTCCCTGCCGGAGCGCGGCGGGCAGCGCCTGGTAGGTGGACCCGCAGTTGAGGTCGCACCCGCGCCTGACGGCGAGCGCGGCCGACTCCTCGGCGTCCTTTGTCACCTTGTGGTGGTCGTGAATATCGCCAATCGCACCGCAGTCGGAAACGACGTGCCCGGCGAACCCCCACATGCCGCGAAGCACTTCCTCGAGCAGAAGCGCGCTCGCGCAGCACGGCTCGTCGTTGGTGCGGTTGTAGGCGCCCATCACCGACTCCACGCCGGCTTCCACGAGCCTGCGGAAGGCGGGCAGGTAGGTCTCGAAGAGTTCCTTTTTTGAGACGACCGCGTTGAAGGTGTGCCGCTGCCCCTCAGGGCCGCTGTGCACCGCGTAGTGCTTCGCGCAGGCAGCCGCCT
>SKQU01000214.1 GCA_007118855.1 Spirochaetaceae bacterium | reverse complement strand
CAGCAGCGGACCGCACCACTGACGCCGGTTCAATACGCCATTCTCGAGATTCTCGCGCGTTCGGGCGACGAGCCGGTGGCCCGGGAGACCCTTGCCGCCGTGACGGGAGTCGCGGCGGGCAGGAGCCGTGCCGTGGATATGCAGCTCTCGCGATTGCGGGCGAGGCTCAGGAGCGTGACTGCCGCCTGGGACTCTCCGCCGGCCATACGGGCGTATCGTGGGCACGGCTACCGCCTTGAGATGTCGTAGTTGGCACGTCAACGGCTCTCGTGCGCGAGCTTGTGGATAATACGTGCAAAAGTCGGCCTTTTTCGTGGAACAGCTACACAGGTTTTAAGATGGAAGGGTGGAATCCGAGGCCCTGATGCACGCAAATCCTCTTGACTTTCTCGTATCTCTTTTCTTCATATGGAAATAGGCAGTCTTCTGCGGCAAGTGGACGAATTTGAGTTGTGCGAGACGTCGTACGCGGCCGTCCGGTCGGCCGCCGGACCGACTCAGAGCCTGTTGATAAGCTGTGGATAACCTGGCCTATTCGTCATCGCAGCGGACGGCGGTGCCGTAGACGAGGATCTCGGCGGCGCCCTGCATGACCGAGCTTGTCGTGAAACGGACCGCGACGATCGCGTTGGCCCCAAGCGACTCCGCGTCCTCGATCATCCGGTCGAGCGCCTGCTCGCGGCTCTCAGCCAGCATCTTCGTGTAGTCCGTGATTTCCCCGCCTGCGAGATTCTTGAAGGCGGCCACCACGTCCTTGCCGATGTGCCGGGCGCGGATCGTATTCCCGCGCACCATTCCCAGGACCGCCGAAATCCTCTTGCCGGCGATCGACTCGCTCGTCGCGATTATCATCGTATGATCTCCCGATAACGGTCGGTCTTCTTCTCCCGGATTCTATCCGCGACGGCGTTGACGAGCAATGCACCGATTCCGAGCGCGCCGAGCGCGACGAGCACGGTGACCAGTCGGGGAACCTCCGGGTCGCGCAGGAAGGTGAACAGGGCGTACCCCAGCAGGACGGCATAGGATCCAACCAGGAGCACTGCTCCGACGCTCTGGGTCACGCGCCGTGAGATGCGCCGCTCGGCTTTGGCCAGCCAGTCGGCGGATACCGGTGGCGCCGGGCCGGCAGCGAGCCGACGGCGCAGTCTCAGTAGCTCCGCGTATTCTGCCCGGTACTCGTACGAGCCCTGGATGGTCTCCAGTACCGGCTCGATCTCCGAATCGGGCAACTCGTTGTCAACGAGCGCCTGGATCTTCGCTCGCGTGTCTTCGAGCGGGGTATCCTGCGGATCGTCATCGTACGGGTTCACCGTGTTCCTCCTCTTCCAGAACCGTTCGCAGCCGCTTCCTCGCATGGTAGAGGCGCGACATGACCGTTCCGACCGGTATACCGAGAATCTCCGCCATATCCCGGTAGGAGCACTCCTGAAAGTGGTTCAGCTCGATCACGAGTCGATGCTGCTCCGGCAGCCGCGCGACCGCCCGGCGTATCCTGGCGCACTCGTCGTCTGCTTCCACGGCATCCTCGGGCCCTTTCCCGGGGGCGACGAGCGAGTCGATTTCGAGCGTCCCTTCCCGGTTGCGCACCCGCGCGATCCGGTTCAGCGCGAGGTTGCGCGTGATCTGGTAGAGCCACGGAAACACCGGTCGTGACGGATCGAACCGCCGGATGGCCCGGTAGGCGCGGACGAAGGCGTCCTGCGCGATGTCCGCGGCCTCCTCCCCGTTACGCACGACGCCGTAGGCAACACGGTAGAGGCGGGGGAGATAGGCATGGACGAGCAGCCCGAACGCCTCTCGATCGCCGGTTCTCGCGCGCGCGACCAATGCCTCTTCGGTCTCCTCTCGTATACCCGACACAGACCTTCCTATTCACCCGAATCGGTAATCATTGCATTGAACCGGGGCGCGTGCTACGATTCGCCCGGTGAAAGCCGCGGTGCGCCTTCTGGTGCGTTTCCTCATCTGGTTTGTCACGATCATCGCCGTCGCCGGCGCCCTCGCCGCGGCGCACGGGTATGTTACCGGCTTTGATCCCGCCCGAACAGTCGCGCCGGAGCCCCTGGTGCCACTTTTCCTCGCGGGGATCGCGCAAGCCTGGATACCGGTGACGCTTCTCGCAGCAGTTCTGAGTCTCTTTGCCGCCGTACGTGCCGAAGCCGTTCCCCGTGTCACGATGCCCGCGCTCTTCGCGTTGTGGACGCTGACTCTGTTCGCCGGCGGGTTCGTGCTCGCCGTCGTTCCGCCCGCGGCGAGCAACCCACCCGTGCTCCCGCCGCAGCGAATCGTGCGGGTCGAGACCTGGCGCCTCTATCCGTTGCGCGCGGTGGGTACCGACCCGGTTCCGCTGGTGGTCCACGACGAGCGCGATCGGCCGGCGTTCCAGGTCCGCGGCGCACGTCATCCGGGGCCGCAAGCCGCAGTGCTGGAGCTTCCCGGCGATCCTCGCTCTCCCATCGATCTCGAGGGGCGCATCGCCAACTCGTACCCCTCGATGGTGCGACCTCCGCACCACGCGACGCGGCTGAGAGCGGACATCGGCGAAACCGCTCGCCTCCTTGCCCTGGACGGCCCGTTGGCGGTGCCCACGATCCTCACTCTCGCCGCCTTTGCCTTCTTCGTTCTGGGGTGCTGGACCGTGGTCCGGCTGACCCGTTGGCCGCTGTTCAACGCTGCATTGGCGCTCGGCTGCCTGCGGCTCGCTCTCTGGATCGTGCCGGCGTCGCGGACCGGCGCGCTGCGCCCCGTGCTCATCGCCGCCCTGGACTCAACGATCCTGCCGATCGCGCCCGCGGTCATCCTCACGGCCATTGGGCTCGGTCTGCTTGCGGTCCTGGTCTTTCTTCCTTCATACGCCGAATGGCGGCGCGAGACGCGCGGCGGGTTGCGCAATGGCTGATTCCTGGAAGAAGCTCCTGGTCGTTTCCGTGCTCTGTCACGCCCTCGCCTTTGGCTTTCTGCTCCTGATGTCCGTCTTCGCGTTTACCACCAGGACCGTGCTTGCGGAACTGCAGTGGCAGTGGATCGTCGCCCGGACCTGGGAGGAGTTCCTGGGGCTCGCCCCCGCTTTCCAGGGGTGGGCAGTTCTCATTGTGTTCGCCTGGCTCATCCCCATGTCGGCGCCCGTCAGCAGAGGATCGAGCTTCGAGCGGTTCGGGCAGCCGATCGCGCTGCTGCTCGCGACGACCCTCGTGTTCTCCGTCGGCTACCTGGTCGGTTATCCGAGCGCCGTCGCGCGTGTCGACTCGCTCGAGCTGACCACGACGCTCGCCTTGCAGCTGCGCGAATCGGCCGAGGCCGCACGCGCCGAGCAGGACTATGAGCGGGCGCAGGAGCAGCTGAACCAGTACCTCGCGCTTGTTGGACGAAGCGATCAGATCGAACAGATGCTGATCGAGATTCGCGAGCACCAGCGACGGCAGGAGCCCGTAGAAGCCGCAGACGAGGCGCCGCCGGAGCTCCGGATTCCCGAACGGGCGACCGCTGCGGAGTTGGTGGACCGGGCGGTGGTCGCGATGGGCCGTGCCGACTACTCAACGGCGCACTACATGGCGAGCCTGGCGCTGTCGCTCGATCCGGCCGGCGACGAGGCGGCGCGAATCGCGGCGCAGTCCCTCGAATCGCTCGCCTCGCTCGCGCCCGACGATCGCGAGAGCGAGGCGGGAATACTGTTCTGGCGCAAGCAGCGGGCGAGGGAAGCACTGACGCGCGGAGACTCCGTTGGGGCGTACTACCAGTTTGCTGCGCTCGCGCAGGAGTATCCCCGCGATGCAGACGTGGCGCGCTACCTTCGCGCGGCCGAGGACCAGGTCTCCGGCCTCACGGTGTTCCGCGACGAAGTGGTAGACGCCCTCCGTCTGCCCGGTACCCCCGGTCTGGTCTTCGTCAACCGGGCCGTTGAACAGTCTGTAGAGATCGTAGCGATCGACAAGCTCGTCGCCACCGGCTCCGGACTCTACGCCCAGCAGATCGAGTGGATCGAAGTCGACCGTGAGGGGAGCGTGCTCAGGCATGCCTCGAGTGACTACGGGAAGCACGCCGCCGGACACTTCATCGTGAGCGTCATTGATCGCGGTCCGCGCGGAACCCGGACGGGACCGACCATCCATGCCGGCGATTCCGACTCCGTTACCCACGGGCTGCTCGAGATCGCTCCCAGTGCCGATGAGCTCGTGCTGCTTGCGGATGTGTCGCGGCGGCCGGAGGCCGCGAATATCGCCTCGCTCTCGCGGACGATCACCGCGGCCGACCGGTACGGCATGGTGAGCGAACCAATAACGCTCGAGTTCCTGATGCGCGTCGTCGTTCCCTTCGCCTACCTCGTATTCTCGCTTGCGCTCGCGGGATTCGGCTGGCGGTACCGCAGCCGTTATCTCCATCTGCCTCCGCTGCCGACGCTGCTCCTCGTCCCGCTCATCCCGTTTCTCCTGGTGCCGCTCTCCTTCGGCCTCGTCTACGCCCAGCGCATCGTGCTCGCGACGCTGCTTCTCGCGGTCGGCTTCGGCGGAGCGCTCGCCCTGACCATCGTGCTGCAGGCTGTTCTGCTCTTCGCCTCGCTCTCCTACCTCGCGCTCGGGACGCGGGAATGAGAACCTGGTGGGGCACCGTCGCCGGGGTTGCCGTTGGTGCCCTCGGCGGGGTCTACGGTGCCCTCTTCGGGCTGCTGCTCGGGCTGCTGTGCGATCTCGTGCTCGTCGAGCGTCGGGTCAGCCGGGCCGTGCTCCGGTTTCTCGAAGGGATGCCCGCGCCGCCGTGGCTGCCCTGTTTCGTGCCGCTCACCGGTGCGCTCTACGGTCGCCTCAGGGGCGGCTACGGAGCTCCGGAGTCCGAACCGCTTGGACTGCTGGTGGAACGGTGCCGGCCGCACTTCCCGGACCGCTACTCGCGTCGGCTCGTGGAACGGATGATCGCCACCGCGGCGACGCAGGAGTGGGCAGGGGCGGAGCGCTTCGCCGGCCTGGTGCGCACGCACACGACGCCGCAGGAGCGGGAGCGGCTGTTTGCGGCGGTGTGGGACGCGGTGAAGGACGAAGGAGCGAGCCCGGCACAGGGCGACGAGATCCGCGGGCTCGCGCGCCGCGTCGGAATCGACGAACGGTTCATCCTGGACACGTTCACGACCGTACGGCTGCTCGATCCGGAGGCCTGTCTCGTGCTCGGCGTACCCCGCGATGCGAGCCCGGATCTCGTACGAACCGCCTACCGACGCCTTGCCGCCCAGTTTCACCCCGATACCGCCGGCTCTCTGACCGCGGACCAGCGGGAGGCGACCGAACAGGCGTTCAAGCGTGTCCTGGCGGCCTACGAGAAGGTTCGCGACTACTCCTGATCGCCGGAGATTCGCGCGCCGAGCCGGCGCAGGCGGCCCACCAGATTCTCGTATCCCCGTTCGATCTGGTAGACGTTGTGGATCGTGCTCGTTCCTTCCGCGCAGATCGCCGCGATGACCATCGCCATGCCCGCCCGCACGTCCGGTGATGTCATCTCGCTGCCGGAGAGCCGGGATGGTCCGCTGACGACCGCGCGGTGCGGGTCACAGAGGACGATCCGGGCACCCATCGCGATGAGCTTGTCCACGAAGAACATCCGCGCGTCGAACATCTTCTCGTGGATCAGCACGGTCCCCTCAACCTGGGTCGCCACGACCGTGATGATACTCGTCAGGTCCGGCGGGAATCCCGGCCATGGCGCATCGTCGATCTTGGGGATCATGCCGCCCATGTCCGGGACCACGCGAAGCGCCTGTCCCGACGGGACGCGGATGTCCTCCCCGTCGCGTTCCCAGTGAATCCCGAGCTTGGCGAATGCGAGTCGGGTCATCTTCAGGTTGGCCGGCGTGGCGTCCTCGATGATCAGGTCACCTCTGGTGACCGCGGCGAGCCCGATGAACGAACCTACCTCCATGAAGTCCGACCCGATCTTGTACTCGCTTCCGTGGAGCCGGGAGACGCCCGAAATCGTCAGGATGTTGGAGCCGATGCCGGTGATCTTCGCTCCCATCGAGTTCAGCATGCGGCACAGATCCTGCACGTGCGGCTCGCTCGCGGCGTTCTGGATGACCGTCCTGCCCTCGGCAAGGACCGCCGCCATGATCGCGTTCTCGGTCGCCGTGACCGACGCCTCGTCCAGGAAGATCTCGACGCCGACGAGCTTGTTGGCGGTCAGGTTGAACACCCCGTCGATCTCCACCTGGGCGCCAAGGGCGCTCAGCGCAAGAAAGTGTGTGTCCAGACGACGACGGCCGATCACGTCGCCTCCGGGCGGCGGGAGCTGGACCCGGCCGGTTCGGGCGAGAAGCGGCCCGGCAAGGAGGATCGACGCCCGGATCTTGCGGGCGAGCTCGAGCGGGACCTCCGAGCTCGTGATGTCGTGGGTTGTGATCCGCCATTCGCCGTGCCCGGGAAGTTTCTCCACCGTCGCGCCAAGCTGGGAGAGCACCTCGAGCATGACGTGGACGTCCTCAATGTCCGGGATATTGCGAAGCACGACCGGCTCGTCGGTCAGGAGCGCCGCGGCGATGCACGGGAGTGCCGCATTCTTGTTTCCACTCGCGCGGATGCGGCCGCGGATGGGATAGCTGCCCTCGATCTCGTAACGGTTCACGCCCGGATGCTACCGCCCGTCAACGTGCTCTGTCAAGAAAGCCAGCGGTACGCCGGTGAAAGGGTTCGCGGCGAGGCCCACGATTGCCTCGAAGAAGCGGGGTGCCTCCTCAGAGCATTCGACGCGAAAGACGAGCCTGAAGCTTCGACCCAGAAAGGGAGCGGGGAATGGATTGTCGACAAGCCGCGGAAAGGTGACGCGCTCGACCGCCGATCCGGTCGCCGGGTAGTCAAAACGGCTTTGGGCCATCTCGTCGTCCGGGATGCCTGCGAACGCCGCCTCCAGAACCGCGGCGATCCGGTCGGCCGAAGGCGGCGCGTGCGACGGTGCTCCAACCCGATCCCGTACCGCTGCCCACGAACCGGATTCCATCTCACGGGCGGCCGCCGCGAGGAAGTCGTTCACCGAGCGCACCAGCGGAAGCGATGCGGTGCGCCTGTATCCGCCGGGCTCGAGCTTGTACAGCTCCAGGTATGTTTCGTAGCCGCGTCCCGCCTCCGGCGCCCGCCGGGCGGTCGCGATATCCAGCGCGCCGTCCCCGTCAATGTCGGCGATCATCCCCCGCTGGTTACGGCTCTCGTCAAGCGAAAACCGCGAAATTGTTCCTCCCGCGTGGTAGACGACGAGGTCCGTGCGGATCCCGGATCGGCTTCGGAACCCGATCTCGATCGCCACCGGATACCGTTCGGCCGTCAGTCGCCTCAGGCTGATCCCGCTCCACACGTCGTGTCGCCCCAGCTCCACCGTCACGATCGCCTGCTGACCGCTGAAATAGGTCTCGAGTATGTAGGTAGGCTCTACCGCATCCGGGTCGTAGATCCGCAGTGGATTCGAGAGCGTGTCCGCATAGGCTTCCAGCCGGGGATCCTGGACGATCGTGAGAATGGCGACGTCGAGCCGCCCGTTCCCGTTCAAGTCGTCATAGATGGCAACGGGAAGGCCGTCCGGTCTGAGAACCGGGCTCGTGTACCGGGGCGAAAACCGCAATGCGCTTTCGAGGACG
The DNA here is from genome assembly GCA_007118855.1 of Spirochaetaceae bacterium. Classification (GTDB taxonomy): domain Bacteria; phylum Spirochaetota; class Spirochaetia; order DSM-27196; family SLST01; genus SLST01. The sequence continues at coordinate 43,207 of SKQU01000214.1, read as the reverse complement.
AGAGCCGGCGTCGGGCCGTCGGTTTCCTCCGCGGACATGGGTAGAGCCGCGCTGAGACACATCAGCGTCGCGATGAGGAGGCAGACATGGCGGCTCGGTACTGTGTTGCGCATCAGGCGTTCTTCATCATACTCTGAGTGCGCGTCCGCACCAATACGGGCGATACCTCTATGAAGATAATGAAGTTTGGCGGGAGTTCGCTTGCCGACGGCGGTCGGATTTCCACCGTTCTGGACATCGTGACCGTCAACCACCGCGTCGAGCGGGTCTGCGTCGTGTGCTCGGCGATGGGCGGGGTTACCGACGGCCTGCTCGACGCGGCCGCCCAGGCGGCCGCAGGACTGGAGGTCTTCACCGACCAGGCTCGTGCGATCCGCACCCGGCATCTCGAGGTTGCCGCTGAGCTGTGTCCGGACGACGACGAGCTCGCACGCTGCGTCGGTCGGCTGTGCGACGAGCTCGAGGAACTGTTGCACGGTGTCCTCCTCGTTCGCGAGTGTACGCCACGGACGATGGATCTGATCGCTGGGTACGGGGAACAGCTGAGCACGACGATCATCGCTGCGGCGCTGCGGCGCTCAGGCCTTTCGGCCCGGTATGTAGACGGGCGTGAGATCATCCGCACGGACGCCGCTCACGGGAGCGCCGCCGTGGACTTCGCATCGAGCTACGAGCTCATCCGCACGCACCTGGACGGAGACGATCTGCCGGTCGTGACCGGGTTCATCGCGGCGACCGCGGCGGGCGTGACGACGACGCTCGGAAGGAACGGCAGCGACTACACCGCGTCTATCATCGGCGCCGGTGCAGATGCGACCGCGATCGAGATCTGGACCGATGTCGACGGGGTCTACAGCGCCGATCCGCGCTTCGTCCCCCGCGCCTTCGTCCTGCCTGAGATCAGCTACCAGGAGGCGATGGAGCTCTCCTACTTCGGGGCGAAGGTCATCCACCCGTACACGATGGTTCCGGCGGTCGAACGGGGGATACCGCTTCGGATCAGGAATACGCTGACGCCCGAGCTGCCGGGAACGCTCATCGCTTCGCACACGAGCTCGCGTGCCTTTGTCACCGGGATCGCCTCGATCGAGAACGTCGCGCTCGTCAACGTCGAGGGCGGCGGCATGGTCGGCTCCACGGGAATGGCCGGGCGCATCTTCTCTTCGCTCGCTGCCGCCCGGATCAACATCGTCATGATCTCGCAGGCCTCCTCCGAGCACAGTATCTGCTTCGTGATCCCGGACCGCGACGCCGAGCGTGCGATTCGCGCGCTCGAGGAGGAGCTTGCCTCCGAGGTGCACCAGAAGAAGGTCCAGCAGTTCACCGCGGAGCGTGACCTTGAGATCGTGGCCGTGATCGGCGAGAAGATGCGGGGAAAGCCCGGTGTTTCCGGTCGGCTCTTCCAGACGCTCGGCGAGAACGGGATCAACGTCCTCGCAATCGCCCAGGGATCCTCGGAGATGAACATCTCCTTCGTCGTTCACCGGTGTGACCGCGAGCGGACGCTCAACGCGGTCCACGACGCTTTTTTCGGGGGAATGGAATGAGGTTCCACAGCACGCGAAGCCGGACGCATGTCGTGGATCTCCCGCAGGCGCTCTTCGCGGGGCTCGCGCCCGACGGGGGGCTCTACTACCCGGACAGCGAGCCGGACCTGCGGGAGCTGATCCTTCGGGTCCCTGAAGAGCTCTCCTACGACAGGCTCGCCGGGGAGCTCGTTCACGCCATCTTCCCGGACCTGTTCGACTGCGACACGGCGCTCGAGGTTTGTCGGCGCGCCTTTCCCTTCGCTCCGCGGCTTCGATCGCTTACCGAGCAGATTTACCTGCTCGAGCTCTTCCACGGGCCCTCCTGCGCCTTCAAGGACTTCGGCGCATCGTTTCTCGCGGCGGTCATGGGACATTTCCTTGCGGGCGAGAACCGCCGTGCGGTCATCCTCACCGCGACCTCCGGCGACACCGGAAGTGCCGTGGCCCAGGCCTTTCACGGGAGGCCCGGGATCGACGTGGTCATACTCTATCCGTCCGGGCGCGTCAGTCCTCTTCAGGAGAAGCAGCTCACCACGGTCGGCGACAATGTCACGGCCCTGGAGGTGAGCGGTTCGTTCGATGACTGCCAGCGGATGGTCAAGGCAGCATTCGTCGACGCTGAGCTCACCGGCCGGGTTCCGTTGACCTCGGCGAACTCGATCAACATCGGCCGACTCATTCCCCAGTCCTTCTACTACGTCGACGCCTTCATCCGCCTCCGGTCCGCGGTCGCGAGCGACATCGTCTTCTGCGTCCCGAGCGGCAACTTCGGCAATCTCACCGCCGGAGTCTTTGCCTGGCGCTGGGGCCTGCCCGTCTCCGGATTCCTCGCCGCGACCAACGTGAACGATGTGGTTCCCCGCTACCTCGTGTCCGGCGCGTTCAGACCGCAGCCGAGCAGGGCGACCGTGGCGAACGCGATGGATGTAGGCGACCCGAGCAACTTCGAGCGGATGCTCGAGATCTTCGGCGCCGATCACCAGGACATGCACGCGATGATCGGCGCAGAGGTTGTGAGCGACGAGGATATTCTGCGCACGATGGGGCGCGTTCACCGGACTTCCGGTATCTTCCTCGACCCGCACACCGCGGCCGGGGTCTGTGCCGCCGAACGGTATCTGGCGGGGGAAGGCGCTTCGGATGCGACCGTGATCACTCTGGCGACCGCGCATCCGGCGAAGTTCGCCGAAGTCGTCGAGCGCGCGACGGGGGCACGACCGGATCTGCCTCCCAGACTCGCGGAGGCGATGGATCGGCCGAAGCAGGCGGTTCGCATTGAGCCGCAGGCCGACGCGCTGTCGAGATACCTGATCGAACACCACGGAGAGGAGGCGAGACGATGATACTCGCGATCGACGTCGGCAACACCAATATCGCGATCGGGGTGGTCAACCGCGACCGTGAGCTCGTCTGTCACTGGCGTCTGGCGAGCCGCACGCAGCGCACCTCCGACGAAGTCCTGATCCACCTCCGCGAGCTCTTCGATCTCGAGTCGGTCGACCGTACGCGCGTGTCCGTGGCCGTCATCTCGAGCGTCGTTCCCGACCTGACCCACGTCGTCGAGCAGGCGGTCTGGCGCCTGCTCGAGCGCAAGCCGATCATCGTCTCGACCGACCTGAACCTCCCGGTACGCATGCTGACCGACACACCCACCGAGATCGGAAGCGATCTGCTCGCGAACGCGGTCGCCGGGTACACCCTCGCCGAGGGAGCGGCGATCGTCGTCGACTTCGGCACCGCCCTGACCTTCACCGCGGTGGACGGCGAGGGCGGCGTTCGCGGCGTCGCGATCGCACCCGGGTTGAGCACCGCCGTCAACGGCCTGGTCGCCCGCACCGCGGCCCTCCCGATGGTCGATCTTTCGGCCCCGGAGCACTACATCGGCACCAATACCACCGCCTCGCTTTGTTCCGGGATCGTCAACGGTTTCGCTGGGCTCGTCGATTCGATGGTGGCCGGCATCGCCGCGGAGATGGAGCCGCAGAAGCCCATGGCGCTTGCCACCGGCGGCGAGGCCGCCCTGGTCACCGGCTCATGCCGGAGCGTCATCCGCCTCGAGCCGTGGCTGACCCTGCGCGGTCTCTACGAGATAGGGATTCGAAACGCCGGCGGCTAATCGACGTAGAGACGCACAAGCTTCTTCCCGTCCGCGCTGCGGAAGGGGTTGGCGCGGTGTCTCATGACGTCACGGTAGATCTTGCACGCGCGGTAGTAGCCCTCCGGACCGCGGTAGGTCGACTCGAGGTCGCACCGGTAGAGCTCGAGCAGCACGGGAAACCGCTCGTCGGCCATGAGCCGCTCGGTGCGGAAGGTCGGCAGCACGTGGAGCGCCCCGGGAAACATGTGTTTCGAGACGAGCCAGTGGACGTCGTCGACCAGCTGCTCGTCGAATCCGAGTCGTCGAAGGAGCCTGCCGGCGAGTTTGGCGCCGATCTCGGCGTGCCCGTCGAACCGTCGGCCCGCCTTCGGGACCGCGAGCGGCTTGCCCGCGTCGTGGAGCAGCAGTCCGAGCGTGAGCCGCAGATCGTGGGTGCGGCGGTGGCGGAAGGTCTCGAGCGAGTGGTTCCAGACGTCTCCTTCCGGGTGGTGCTCCTTCGAGTGCGACGTGCCCTTCATCGCCGTGAGCTCCGGCAGATACGCGTCGATGAACCCGTGCCCGTCGAGCAGCTGCAACCCTTTCTCCGGGAACGGACCGGTGAGAATCTGGGCGAGCAGCGACCGCAGCGTCTCCGGCGAGACCTGCGGGAAGTGAGGTACCGGCGCGAGGTCGGAGGCCAGCGTGTGCGGATAGCGCGCGAGGGCGATCGCCCCGTCCATGAGGCGGTGCAGCGGCTCGCATGCCCCGCCCGTCGGTTCGAGATGCGCCCCCCGAAGCGACCGGTAGTCGTCGTACGGATCGATGAAGCGCTCACGCACCGGGTCGTACATCAGGTTGAGCGGACGAAAGGACTGCGGGGGAGGCTTGCTCTGCGGCTCGATGCAGAGGAAGTAGACGCGGGTGTCTCCGTCCCAGGCCGCGGCGTCGGCGTGGCGAACGCCGGGGAACTCCAGTTCGGGCACCGCCTTCGCGAGCGTCACCAGATCGCCCTCGACCGTGACGTGGACGACCGGCTGCTGCGAGCGTCTGAAGTACCGGTCGAGTGCGGAGAACGACGAGTAATACCACGCTGTCTCTGCACGAAGGTCGGTGAGGGCGCTCACTCGCCTAAGATAGCGTGGGTCCCGGTTGCCGTCCACCGGGGGAGCTTTCCCGGCGGGCTGGAGTGCGGTAGACTCTCGGCATGCTGGTTCCACTGCGGGCGCCGGACGACTTCCACGTCCACTTCCGCCGGCCGCCGCTCCTTGATGGGGTCGTCCGCGACACGGCGCGCTGGTTCGCTCGTGCGCTCGTGATGCCCAACACGGTGCCGCCCATCACCACCGCCGAGCGTCTGCTCGCATACCGACGCGATATCGAGGCGGCCGTCGGGCCCGACCGATGGTTCGAACCGCTTCTGACGTTCAAGGTCGTTCCGGGTCTGACGGCGGAGCAGATCAGGCAGCTCGCCGAGGCGGGCGCGATCGGCGGCAAGCTCTATCCGCAGGGGGTGACCACCAACTCGGAGGACGGCGTGGTCGACCTCGAGCCCCTCCTTCCCGTATTCGAGACGATGGAGGAGCTCGATCTCGTGCTCGAGATCCACGCCGAGGCGCCGGGGGTCTTCTCCCTCGACCGCGAGATCGCGTACCTGCCGTCCATCCGGCGGATCGTCCGGCGGTTCTCGAGCCTGCGCGTCGTGATCGAGCACGTGAGCAGTCGCGACACGATCGCCGCGCTCGCGGATTTGCCGCCACGGGTCGCCGCGACCGTGACGCTCCATCACCTCCTGCTCACGCTCGACGACGTGATCGGCGGCGATCTGCGCCCGCATCACTTCTGCAAGCCGGTGGCGAAACGCCCGGTCGACCGCGACGCCCTGTGCGCGGCGGTCCTCTCCGGCGACCCGAGGGTCTTCTTCGGGTCGGACAGCGCGCCCCACCCGCGCGGGTCCAAGGAGTCCGACTGCGGCTGCGCCGGCATCTATACCGCGCCGGTGGCGCTTCCATTGCTTGCGGAGTTCTTCGCCCGTGCCGGGGTGCCGCTGACCGAGCCGCCGCAGCGGTCGCAACCGCCGCATCCGTCGCGGGCCGCAAGCCTGGAGGCGTTCGTCTCGCGCGCCGGCGCCGAGTTCTACCGGTTGCCTCTTAACGAGCGAACCATCACACTGTGTGAGTCGCAGTGGATCGTGCCGGATGAGTACGCCGGCGTCGTTCCCTTTCGGGCCGGCGCGACGCTCCACTACGACCTATCGTACGGACCTGGAGGAGAGGCATGAGCATTGCCGATGTGGTTGAGGTTTCCCGCCGATACGGGTCCGACGAGGACTGGGTGCTCGCCGGCGGGGGGAATACGTCATACAAGGACGATGAGACCCTCTATGTCAAGGCGTCCGGGTTTCCGCTCGCGACGATAGGACCGGAGGGGTTTGCGAGGATGGACCGGCGCGCGCTGCAGAAGATCTGGAGCGTGACCTACCCGGCGGACACCGCTGTGCGCGAAGAGGCCGCGCTCGCCGATCTGATGAACGCACGTTGCCAAGGAGAGACCAAACGACCGAGCGTCGAAACACTGATGCACGAGCTCTTTCCCTATCCGCTGGTCGTTCACACGCATCCCGCCTTTGTCAACGGGCTCACCTGTGCCGCAGACGGTGAGCGGGCGGCCCGCAGGCTCTTCGGGACGCGACTGCTCTGGGTCCCCGCGATCGAGCCCGGGTACGTTCTCGCGAGCCATATGCACAAGGCGGCACAGGATCACGCCGAGCGGCACGGCGTCTTCCCCAAGCTCGCGATGCTCGAAAACCATGGGCTCGTCATCGCGGGGAGCGGCCGATCGGAGGTCGACGCACTGCACCGGGAGGTCAAGCGCGTCGTAGGCAAAGCGCTCAAGCGTGAGCCCGATCTGTCGCCGCTCGAGACCGACGAGGCGGCTCGCGACCGGTGGCGGGCGGCGATAGAGATGTCGTTCGATCACGACGTCGCCGTCGAGTTTCACAGCGATCCGGAGCTGCTGCGGCGCCTGGCTTCCGCCGCGGACTTCGCGCCGCTCAACGGGGTCTTCTCGCCGGATCACATCGTCTACGCGGGGTCCCGACCGGTCTACGTCACGGGCACCCCCGCTTCGCCCGTATCGGCTCTGACCTCGCTGCTGGCCGCCTATCGAAAGGACCACGGCTCAGATCCGAGGATCATCGCCGTTGGGGGCCTGGGCGTGTGTGCCGTCGCCGAGTCGGCATCGGCGGCGAGCACGGCACTGTCGCTCTTTCTCGACGAAGTGAAGATTGCCGCCTATGCTGAGTCCTTCGGCGGTGCACGCCACCTTGAACCGCGCCTCGTGCGGTTCATCGAGAGCTGGGAAGTCGAACGCTACCGCAGAAAGATCAGCCAGGGAGGCAATGACTCATGAGCGCGAATCGGACCAGACACGTTGCCGTCATCGACATCGGGAAGACCAACAAGAGGGTCCATATCTACGATGAGTCGCTCGAGCTCGTTGACGGGAAGAGTACGTCCTTCGAGTCGGTCGACCGGGAAGGCGTCCCCTGGGTGCCATCCGACGAGATCGAGTCGTGGCTGCTCGATACGCTCTCAACGCTCGGATCGCGCTACGGGATCGAGCTGATCTCGATCGCAACCCATGGCGCGACCTTCGCCTGTGTTGATGCCGACGGCGAGCTCGCGATTCCCGTCGTCGACTATACTCACGAGCCGGGGGACGCGTTCCACGAGGAGTTCTATCAGCGTGCCGGCTCGCCGGAGGAGCTGCAACGACGCACGGCAACGCTCAAGCTCCCGGCGCTCCTCAATGTCGCGCAGGGGGTGTTCTTCTTCCAGAAGACCCGTCCGGAGGCCTGGGCGCGCGTGAAGCACGTGCTCTTCTATCCGCAGTACCTCGCCTTCCGCCTGACCGGAAGGGTCGGCGCCGACTACACCTACCTCGCCTGTCACACCTATCTCTTCGACTTCTCATCGCTCGACTACTCGTCGGTCGCCGATGCGCTGGAGATCCGCGACAGGCTTCCCGGGTCAATCGAAGAGCCGGGCACAATCCTGGGCCGACTCGATCCGGCGGTAGCCGGAAGGACCGGCCTCTCGCCCGCCACGAAGGTGACGCTCGGTGTGCACGACTCGAACTCATCGCTGCTGCCGTACCTGATCAAGAAGCCGGACGAGAATCTCATCGTGAACTCCACCGGAACCTGGTGCGTCGCGATGCACCCGGAGAAGGAAGTCGCTTTCGCCGATGAGGAGATTGGCAAGGCGGTCTTCTACAACATGTCGGCGTTCCGACAGCCGGTGAAGACCTCGATCCTGATGGGCGGCCTCGAGTTCGAGACCTACACGGCGCTTCTCAGGAAACGGTTCGGCATGAAGGGCCTGCCGGAGTTCGATCCCAGGATCTACCGCGACGTAGTCAAGACCGCGCGGGAGTTCATCCTTCCGGCCGTCACGCGCGGCACCGGACAGTTCCCGGATTCAGCGGCGCGTATCGTCGACCACGACGAGGTTTTCGCGCTCGAGGACGTCCAGGCGGGCTCGCGCGTGCCCGAGCTCTTTTCCAATACGAGACGGGCGATCGCCGTGCTCAACCTCTCGCTCGCCATCCAGACGATCACGGCGCTCGAGCGGGTGGGGCTTGGCCCGGGAGTGATCGTCTACACCGAAGGCGGCTTCCGCAACAACCGTGACTACAACGCGCTTCTGGCCACTATCGCTCCGGAGTCGAGCTTCCGGCTCAGCGGCATGCCTGAGGCGACCTCCTTCGGCGCGGCGCTCCTCGGGTGGGCTGCTGCCGACGACAAGGACATCATCGAGCTCGGCTCCGCCTTCGATCTCGAGGAGGAGGAGGTCGACGGGCTCGAGCTGCCCGGGCTTGGCGCGTATCTCGCAGCGTTCTGGCGTCATCTCGACACGGCGCAGCCGGGCTCGTAGCTCAGGGCGCCCGGTTGTCGTATACTTCAGCAATCTTTGGGAGTGAGCCATGACCGTGATTCCAGCGATCGACATCCTTGGCGGGGAATGTGTCCGCCTGGTGCGTGGCGATTACGAGGAGGCAACCACCTACGAACGTGATCCGGTGGTGATGGCGCGAAAGCTTGCCGACGCCGGAGCGCGGCGCATTCACGTCGTTGATCTCGACGCCGCGCGCGGGGATCCACGGACCAACCGGAAGAAGATCCGAAAGATCCGGCGTGCCGTCGACGCGACGATTCAGCTCGGCGGCGGCATACGACGGGACGAGGACATCGAGGAGCTGCTCGACCTGGGGATCGACCGGCTCGTCGTCGGTACCGCCTTTGCCCGCCGGCCGGAGAACGTCGCGGGTTGGGTGTCGCACTACGGGGAGATCTTCCTCGTGGGCATTGACGCGTTGGAGGGAATGGTCCGCATCTCCGGCTGGGAGAAGGAAACCCAGATCAGGGATGTTGACCTGGCCCGCAAGGCGAAGGAAGCCCGTGTATGCGGCATTGTGTACACGAGCATCTCCCGCGACGGCACGATGGAGGGCCCGGATCTCGAGCGGACCAACGCCGTCGCGCAGGCCGCCGGCATCCCGGTGATCCTCAGCGGAGGCATCGGGTCGGTTGAGGACGTCGAGCGGGTGCGCTCCGGCGCTGAGGCAAACGTCGTCGGCATCGTCGTGGGCAAGGCAATCTACGAGGGTACCATCGACATAGACGAGATCTTCAAGGATCCGGTTGCGGCCGGTACCGACGAGATGGAGTGGTGATGGCCGAACCGCGTCCCCTGGTCGTCTGCCTGCCGGACGGACGACCCCGCGAAGTTCTGCAGCAGAATGAGAAGGGGTATCGCAAGACCGTGGAACACGGTCGTCTCTGGGCGCTCCATCCCGGCACCGGACGCCTCCTGCCGTTTCACGAAACCGTTCCCGTGACGATCCGCGACCGCAACGGCTGGTACGAAGCCGTGCTCGCCGGCGACCCGGATGCGCAGCCCCGGGCCGCCGCGACGTCCGGCCGCGTCCCGCAGCCCGGCCGGTCCGAGACGCCCGCCGGCCCGTGCACGCCGGATTCCGATACGCCTCCCGCTGCGGACGGCAGTCTCGGCGAGGTGATGGAGGAGCTTGCAGCTCTCGTCGCCGACCGGCACGCGCAGCTACCCGACGGCAGCTACACGACACACCTGTTCAGTTCGGGGGCGGAGAAGATCCGGAAGAAGCTTGGTGAAGAGGCGGTGGAGCTCCTGCTCGCGGCGACCGACGAGGCGATGGTCAGCGAAGCGGCCGACCTCCTCTACCACCTCCTCGTGCTTTTCGAGAGCGAGCGGATCCCGCTCGCCGCAGTCGCCCGCGAACTGCGACGGCGATAGCCGCACACCCGGCGCCGGGCTTCGCGCCCGCCGCGGCGCCTACGAGGCGATCACCCGCTCGGCGATCTGCGTTCCCATCTCGGCGGTCGGCGAGGCCGAGCGCCCGGCCTCCGCGATGTCCGCCGTCCGGTACCCGGCGCCGAGCGCCTGCGCGACCGCGCTGGATATCGCGCGGTACGCCTCTTCGAGCCCGTAGCTGTGCCGAAGCATGAGCGCGGCCGAGAGGATCTGGGCGATCGGGTTCGCGATCCCTCGGCCCGCGATGTCCGGCGCCGAACCGCCTGCCGGCTCGTAGAGCCCGAACACGGGCGTCTCGAGCGTCCCGGATCGCGATTCGGCGAGCGAGGCGCTCGGCAAAAGGCCGAGCGATCCGGTGATCATGGACGCTTCGTCCGAGAGAATGTCGCCGAACATGTTTCCGCACAACAGGACGTCGAACTGACGCGGGTTGCGGACGAGCTGCATCGCGGCATTGTCCACGTACATGTGTGAAAGCTCGACGTCCGGGTACTCCGCTGCGATGGCGGTCACGACCTCTCGCCACAGCACCATCGTCTGCAGGACGTTTGCCTTGTCGATCGAGCAGACCTTCTTCCGCCTCGTTCGGGCAGCTTCGAATCCCACCCTCGCGATCCGCTCGATCTCGCCGCGGGTGTACACCATCGTGTCGCCGGCGCGCTCGGCATCGCGGAACTTGGGCTCGCCGAAGTAGATTCCGCCGGTGAGCTCGCGGACGACCAGCAGATCGAGCCCGTCGCCGATGATCTCCGGTCGCAGCGGTGAGGCGCCCACGAGCTCCGGGAAGATGATCGCCGGACGGAGGTTCGCGAACAGGCCGAAAATCCTGCGAAGCGGCAGCAGCGCGGCGCGCTCCGGCTGCTCCTGCGGCGGCAGCGACTCCCACTTGGGCCCACCCACCGATCCGAAGAGGACCGCCTCGGCGCTGCGGCACGTTTCCACCGTCGCCTCCGGAAGCGCCGCCCCGTGGCGGTCGATCGCAATACCCCCCACGTCGGCTTCCACCAGATCCAGGGTGAAACCGAATGCCCGGGATGTCGCCTCAAGGACCTTGACGGCTTGTGCCATCACCTCGGGGCCGATTCCGTCCCCGGGAAGCAGTGCAATTCGCATGATCGCCATTCTATCAGGCGCACGCCGGCTCCGGAAGTACCGCCGCGCGAGTCCGTGACAATGGTCGGGCTTCCCTGCTATCATGGCTCCCAACGCCAGAATCGGAGGAACTCATGGATCAGGCTGCAATCGACGCCATCGCACTATCTGTCAGATCGCTTTCAATGGACGCCGTCCAGGCGGCAAACTCGGGCCATCCCGGCCTGCCGATGGGCTGCGCCGAGCTCGGCGCGCTGCTTTACGGCGAGGTGATGAACTATGATCCGGCCGACCCGGGCTGGCCCAACCGCGACCGTTTCGTGCTCTCGGCCGGGCACGGGTCGATGTTCCTGTACTCGTTGCTTCATCTTGCCGGGTTCGATCTGCCGCTTGACGAGCTCAAGCGTTTTCGGCAGGTGGGCTCCCGCACGGCCGGTCATCCCGAATACGGCCACACCGTGGGCGTGGAGACGACTACGGGGCCGCTCGGCCAGGGGATCTCGAACGCCGTCGGAATGGCGATCGCCGAGCGGATGGCCGCCGGGACCTACAATACCGAGGCGCGGACCGTCGTGGACCACTACACCTACGTGCTCGCCGGCGACGGCGACATGATGGAGGGGATCTCCTCCGAGGCGTCCTCGCTCGCCGGACACCTCGGCCTTGGGAGGCTCATCGTCTTCTACGACGACAACGACATCTCGATCGACGGAAGCACCGACATCACCTTCACCGAGGACGTGGGCGCGCGGTACGAGGCGTACGGATGGCAGGTTGACCACGCCGACGGGTACGATGCGGAGGCGATATCCGCCGCGATCGACAAGGCGAAGTCGGACTCGAACCGGCCGAGCCTGATCGTCCTTCGCACGGTGATCGGCAAGGGTTCGCCGAACAAGGCGGGCTCGAGCGATGTGCACGGGGCCGCGCTCGGTGAGGAGGAGATCAAGGCCACACGGAAGAATCTGGGGCTCGGCGAGGATGAGGCGTTCTTCATCCATCCGAAGGCGCGCGAGCACTTCTCCGCACGGGCGCAGTCGCTCGCCGCGGGGCGGGCGGCCTGGGTGAAGGAGTTCGACGCCTGGTCGTCGGAGAACCCGGAGCTCGCCCGGCAATGGGAGGCGGCCTCGCGCGGAGGGGTCGACTATCTCGAGGCGGTCAAGCTGCCCGGGAGCGAAGTCGGCAAGAAGAACGCAACGCGGAAGGCGAGCGGGGCGATGCTCAACGCGATTGCCGACGCGGTGCCTGTTCTCGTGGGCGGCTCGGCCGACCTTGCCGGATCGAATATCACGGCGATGCCGCAGTACGGGATCTTCAGCACCGAGACCCCCACCGGGCGCACGATCAACTTCGGCGTGCGGGAGCACGGGATGGGTGCGATCACCAACGGAATCGCGCTCTACGGATTGTTCCGGCCCTTCTGCGCGACCTTCCTCGTGTTCTCGGACTACATGCGCCCGTCCATCCGGCTCGCCGCGCTCATGAAGCTCCCGGTCGTCTACATCTTCACGCACGATTCGATCTTTGTGGGTGAGGACGGACCGACGCATCAGCCGATCGAGCATGCGGCCGCGCTGCGCTGCATTCCCAACGTCACCGTCATCCGGCCCGGTGACGAGGAGGAGACCGCCGAGGCGTGGCTCATGGCGATGCAGCGACTCGACGGCCCCACCGCGCTCCTGCTCACGAGGCAGAATCTCGAGACCTATGCCAAGCCGTCGGACTGGAAGGACTCCATGCGCAAGGGCGCGTACATCGTGCGCGACGTCGACGGCACGCCCGACGTCGTCGTCGCGGCGAGCGGGAGCGAGGTCAACCTCGCGCTCGAGGCGGCCGCGAGCTCGGCGAAGAAGGTGCGGGTCGTGTCCGTTGCGTCGATGGAGCGGCTGCGTGAACAGCCGCGAACCTACTACGAGCGGCTCTTTCCCGCCGGCGTCAAGGTTGTGACCGCCGAAGTGGGCGTGAGCCAGGGTTGGGAGTGGATCGCTTCGTCGACTGAGCTCACCTTTGCATTGAACCGGTTCGGAGAGTCCGGTCCGGCGGCGGATGTCGCCGAGCACCTGGGCTTCACGGCGGCGCAGCTGCAGAAGCTGATCGAGGCGTAGGATGGGCGGCTATCTCCTGGGTTTCGACGTCGGATCGAGCTCGATCAAGGCCAGCCTCCTGGAGGTGGATCGCGGCCGGGCGGTCGCAAGCGCCACGTCGCCGGCGACCGAGCTCGATATCACCGCGAAACAGCCCGGATGGGCAGAGCAGCATCCCGACCTCTGGTGGGAACACATGTGCAGGGCCGTCGCGGAGCTCCGCCGCGATCACGCGACGGAGGCCGACGCCGTTGAAGCGATCGGCATCTCCTACCAGATGCACGGGCTCGTGCTCACCGACCGCAACGGCGCGGTGCTTCGACCCGCGATCATCTGGTGCGACAGCCGGGCGGTGCCGTACGGCGAGAAGGCCTTCGCCGACCTCGGCGAACAGAAATGCCTCTCGCGCCTGCTCAACTCGCCGGGGAACTTCACGGCCTCAAAGCTCGCCTGGGTCAAGAACGAGGAGCCGCAGCTCTACCAGACGGTCGCGAAGATGATGCTCCCGGGAGACTACCTGGCGTACCGGATGACCGGCGAGCTGCGGACGACGATCAGCGGGCTTTCCGAGGCGATTCTCTGGGACTCAGACGAAGAAGCCCCGGCCGCCTTCCTGATGGACTACTTTGGATTCGACTCGCGCCTCCTCCCGGAGCACGGACCGAGCTTCGGCGACCACGGAAAGGTCACCGCGGCCGCGGCCGAGGAGCTCGGCGTGCCGCAAGGTACGGCGGTCTCCTACCGTGCCGGAGACCAGCCAAACAATGCGCTGTCGCTCGGCGTACTGAACCCGGGCGAGCTCGCCGCGACCGCCGGAACCTCCGGAGTCGTCTACGGCGTGGTCGACCGGCCGGCCTACGATCCGGAGTCACGGGTGAACACCTTCGTGCACGTCAACCATCAGCCGAACCGCAAGCGCTACGGTGTGCTGCTGTGCGTCAACGGGACCGGAATCTGTAACCGGTGGATGAAGCAGCATACGCTCGACAACAATTTCGGCACCACTGAATACGGGAGACTGAACGAGCTTGCCGCGAGCGTTCCGGTCGGAAGCGCCGGGCTCGTCGTGCTGCCCTTCGGCAACGGCGCCGAACGCACACTGGGGAACCAGGACCTGGGCGCGTCGGTGCACGGGCTGAACTTCAACGTCCACCGCCGCGAGCACCTCCTGCGCGCGAGCCAGGAAGGAATCGTCTTCGCGCTCGGATACGGGCTCGGGATCATGCGCGACATGGGGATGAGGATCGATCTCATCAAGGCCGGCAATGCGAACATGTTCCAGAGCCCGATCTTCCTCGAGGCCTTTGCCGCGGTCAGCGGAGCAACGATCGAGCTCTACGCAACCGACGGCGCCGAGGGTGCCGCGCGAGGGGCCGGAATCGGCGCGGGCGTCTACCGTTCGCCTGAGGAGGCGTTCGACGGCCTGGGAGTTGCCGTGCGGACTACCCCTGACGACGTCGGTGCGGACGTGCGGGCAGAGTATGAGCAGGCCTTCTCAAGGTGGACCAGTGTGTTGACGCGCTCGCTCGCGTATTAGTACGGAACGCGATTCACGAGGTCCCAGACTCCGTAGAAGCCGGTGCCGGGTTGCGGGTTCGTCGTTCTGCGTTCGTCGCGGGTGAGCGTCGACTCGACCCGGAAGAGAAAGATCCCGCAGTTTGACGCCCTGAAGAGCGGCATCCACCTCTGGTTGTCCGCGCCGACGGTGGCCTTGATCAGCCACTGGATGGTCCCTCCGTGTGTTACGCTGACGATGCGTCGCCGGCCGTGCCTGGCGTGCTCGAGCAGGTGCATCCATGCACGATGGGCCCGGTTACGCAGCGAGTCGATCCGCTCGGCCTTCGGGACGACCTCCCAGCTGTGCACCCGGAACTCACGGTGCAGTTGCGGATCAAAGTCGTAGAGCTTGCGGAAGTCGAGCCCGGAGTAGATGCCGGTGTCGAGCTCGATCAGCTCATCGAGCGGCTCGGGAGCGCTGCAGCCGCAGTGTCGCGCGATCTCGCGCGCGGTTTCCAGGGCCCGCGAGAGCGGCGAGGTAAGGAGTGCGTCCACACCCCGGTCCGCGAACCATCTCCCCGCGGCCTGTGCGTGGGCGCGTCCTGTCTCCGAGAGCGGCGAGTCGGTGTGCCCCTGAATCCGGCCGCCGGCATTGCTTTCGCTCTCGCCGTGGCGGACCAGGTAGAAGTCGGTCGGTTCGTCGAGCTCGTGGAACGGCGGGACGCACAACGGTTGTGCGCACATCAGAAGAACATCACGAACTCGCGGCGGACCGAGTCGTCGTAGTACTTGATCAAGAGCGTGTTCGTCTCCGTATTGTAGTGCCTTCCCTTGCTGTAGATCTCGAAGTCAGGTGCGTCCCTCCACGTCTGGCCGAAGAGCTCCATCCGTTGGAAGGCGGGAACCCCCTGAAGGAGAAGATAGTGCGTTCTCAGACGCGGATAGGTCAACGAGAAGCGCCACTCGCTCTCGTCGATGCGGATGGGCGTGACATCAACGCTGCTCCAGATCCAGTGGCCGCTGCCGGCCTCTCGGTAGAGCGATCGCTGTCGCGGGTAGGCCCCGTCGCGCACCAGAAGCGGGTAGATCGATTCGGGAGCCAACTGACCGTCGGCGGCCTCGACCGTCTCGCCGCGCACGAGCAGCGTAGACGGGATCATTCCGTGGACGTCGGCCCGGTCGAGTACGGCGGTGATGAGGTTGCGACCGGCCGTGGTCATCGTGCGGTCTGAACGTGAGCTCCCGTAGGCCGTGAGCACGATGCCCGCAAGCGCGCTCTGGGCGAGATCGATCTGTCCGGGCGACGTCTGTACGTAGAATCCTTCGTCGGTCCGGACGATCGAGCTGAGCACCGCGGATTCCATGAGCCCGGCCGCCCGCGCTCTGAGGTCCCCGGCGCGTCCGTCAGGCAACGGGTCGACGTAGAGGTTTCGAAGGAGGCCGATGGCGCTCGGGACGTCGAGCCGGCGAAGGTCCATGCGGCTGGCGAGCGACAGGAGCTGCGTGTAGAGCTCCTCCCCGCCGCGGTCGGCCGCGAACTGAAAGAGACCCGCCCGGCGGAACACGGTGAGATCCTCCGCTGCCACCTGTTCGCTGATGACGGCCGCTTCGCGTCGATCGCTCTCCAGGAAGACTTCGCGGACCTCTCTCAGGTTGCCAAGAAAGGTCGAAGAGAGCAGGGTGAGCTCGTCCGGGTGGAGGTCCTGCGCGCGACGCATCTCCGCGAAGGCACGGTCATAGTCGTCGCGGGCCCACGCCTCGGCGAGGTAGGCGGTCAGCGCTTCCTCACTGAAACGGGTCAGCCCTCCCGGTCCCCGCCACGCGACCCGAGTGGGATCGTAGCGGCCCGCCGACCAGCCCTCATACGCAGCGTCGACGAAGCGCTCGACCGTCGCGGCGAAGCGCTCGTCGGAGATCGCGATGGCATCCTCCTCGAACCATCCGGCAACCAGCGCAGGGTCTCCTTCGGCCGCCCGGACGTACCGGATCGCCTGTCCGGCGGCCTGCGGCTGCAGCACGATGCGGCGGTTTGCCAGATCGATTCCGGCTCGCGGGGGTGCCGTGAAGTAGTAGTCCTGGTCCTCCACCGTCATCGTGGCGAAGCTCACCGGCTGTGCTCCGGCGCTCACCGGCTCCCCCGAAAAGCTGTACGGTATGGAGACACGGCGCAGGGCGCCGGGATCAGGGGGGATGTCGAGCCGGATCTGCAGCTCGCGCGTCGGATCCGTCGAAATCACGAATGAGAGCACATATCCACCCTCGAACCGCAGTCTGAACCCGTCGTCCCGCATCTCGTACCCGTTGACTCGTTTGTCGCTGAGATCGCTCGCGGTTTCCACGATCAGCCCGTTCTCCTCGTCGAAGTGGAAGGAGAGGCCGTCGAAGACGAGCGCGAGCTCACGGACTTCCGGGATTCCGTCGTCGGATGCCGTTCCCCGCGTCGCGTGGAGCGTCAGGGGCCCCACGGATCTGCTGAATCGCTCGCCGCCGGAAAACTGAAGGAAGAGGAGGCCGAAGATGACGCCGGTATAGATGACCGGCACCAGGAACCAGGCCCTGCCAGATCGTGTCATGCGAGGCCGATTGTAGCAACGCCGATTCGCTTGTGCAACGCAGTCAAGGCAGATATCATTCGGGCCGCGATGCGAACACTGACTCTGTCTCCTCTCCGGCTCACCGCGGTCGCGCTCGCGGTGGTACTCCTCGCCGGATGTGCGCTTCTTCGTCCCCCACCCGGGCCGGACCCCGAACCTGGCGTGGCGATCGTCCCCGACCCGCCGGAGCCGCCCGAACCTCCCGAGCCCGTGCTGACGGTGCCGGAGGCGTACGAGTCGATCAGCCTCTCGGTCCAGGCGGGCGATCCCGTTGCGGCGATCGCCGCCTACGAGGAGGCCGAGCTCGAGGATCCCGACGATCCCATGACGCGGGTGCTCCTCGCCAACCTCTTTCTCATAGCCGGAGAAACCGACCATGCGGCCGACATCCTCGCCTCGGTGCTCGACGCGGATCCGCAGAACACCGAGGCGATGTACCTCCTGTCGCTGATACGCGGCACCGCCGGTGATACCGCGGGCCAGCGCGCGCTCCTCGATCGCGTCCTTGAGATCGATCCGGACCACACCCGGGCCCGCGCCGCGCTCGGCGAGCTGCTGCTGCAGGGGCGCTCGTACCGCGCTGCGGCCGAGACGTTCGAGCGCGTCATCCGCGATGATCCGGACAACCTCGTCGCCCGCGTCGGTCTTGGGAACGTCTATCTTCGACAGCGGCGCTACCCCGACGCCGAGGAACAGCTCACCGCGGCCATCGCGATCGACCCCGACAACTCGTTCGCGTACAGCGATCGCGCGCGTGCGCGGGCGCTCCAGTACTTCCTGGACGGAGCCGACTCCGACCTCACCGCCGCTATCCGGCTCGAGCCGGACCACTACTGGCACTACATCGACCGCGGGCGTGTCCGGATGGAGAATCGCCGGTTCGCCGGGGCGGCCGAGGACTTCACCGTGGCCCTCGCTCTGAACGACGAGCTCTTTCTCGGGTACGCACTGCGGGCCGGGGCGTACGACGCGCTCGAGATGTTCGATGAGGCGCTGGCCGACTACCGGGAGGCGCTCAGCCGACGCTCCGACTACGCACCCGCCTTCGTCCCCTATGGGGTGCTGCTCTACATGATCGGGGAGTACGAGTCGGCCGCCGACTACCTCCGGCGGGCCTTCAGACGCGAACCACGACGCTACGACCTCGCGCTGCTCAGCGCGCTCTCGCTCAAGAGCGCCGGGCACGACCGCGACGCGGCGGGACTGCTGAACGGCATCATCAACGACGTGCCGAGAGACTCGCTCTACTACGAGATGATGCGCTACTACGTGCAGCCGGCCAACGAGAGCCTGGTCATGAGCAGGATCCGCGAGTCGACCGACCGGACTCTCCGGGCCAGGATGTACTTCTACCTGGGCGCGCAGCTGGAGCTGCTCGGGAGGGTGCAGACCGCTCAGGCGTCGTTCCTGGAGGCCGAGGAGAGGCTGCAGCCGGGTTTCCTCGAGCAACGACTTGCCGCGTGGCGTCTGCGGGCGTATCGTTCCATGGAGGAGCCCTCTGGTGAGTAGCTACGCCGAGCTGCTTGGCGGTCTCGACAGGGACCGCCCGGTGGTGATTCAGGCGCACGATTTCCCCGACCACGACGCAGTGGGCGCGGCGTATGCGCTCGCCTATCTCCTGCGGCATGACGGGGTGGAAGCATCGCTGAGTTACGGCGGGACGATCCAGAGTGCCTCGCTCGCCGACGAGATCGAGACGCTGAGGATCCCCATAGAGCCTTCATCCGAGGCCGGCATCGCCGAAGACGCCCAGATCATCGTCGTGGACGGGTTTGTCGGCAACAGCAACATCTCGGGCCTGCCCGGAGAGATCTACGGTGTGATCGACCATCACAGCCCGCCGGTGGAGCCGGCGACCCGGTTCCACGATATCCGCGACGGCGTGGGGGCGTGCTGCACGATCGTCTACGGCTATTTCCAGGAAACCGGCATCGAGCTCTCCCATTCGACGGCAACGGCGCTCCTGATCGGGCTGATGATGGACACGGGTTTCATGACACGAGGTGTCTCCGAGCCGGATCTGGAAGCGTTCTCCGATCTGTTCTTCCAGGGCGACTGGCGGATGGGAAGCCGCCTCCTGAAGAACAGCCTGTCGCTGCGGGACCTGGGGTTGTTTCGTGAAGCGATCAACGCCTGCGTCGTGGCCGGCGACTTCTGCTTCGTGCCGGTGACCAAGGAGTGCACGCAGGAGGTCATGGCGCTCGTCGCCGATTTCTTCCTGGGGCTACGCGAGCTCCACTTCGTCGTCGTCGTAGAGCCGGACCGCGAAGAGTACCGCATTTCGGTACGCAGTGAAGACATTGAGCGGCCGGCCGACGTCATTATCCGCCGTGCGCTCGAGGGAATCGGCGCCGGAGGCGGGCACATCCACATGGGCGGCGGCAGCATACCCCGTGACCTCTATCCCGGCGAGGAAGGCCTGCGCAAGCGGTTCGTCGACGCCGGTGCGAAAAGGAAAGCGTGAACCAGATGTCCGACACCCCGACCCTTTCGGCCTCGAATCTGACTCGGCTGCACCTCGGCGAACGGGAGTTCATCCTGCTCGGCACCGCGCACGTGTCGCGACAAAGCGTGGACGAGGTGCGGCAAGCCATTCGCGAGCTCGAGCCGGACCGGATCTGCGTCGAGATCGACGATGCGCGTCACCGGTCGCTCGTGGAGAAACGCACCTGGGAGAGCCTTGACGTCTACCGTGTCATTCGCGAGCGCAAAGGCTTTCTCCTGCTCGGCAACCTCGTGCTCTCGAGCTTCCAGCGTCGGATGGGCGCCGACCTGGGCGTGAACCCGGGCGAGGAGATGCTCGCCGCGATCGAAGAGGCCCATGAGCTCGACATCCCCACGAGCTTCGTCGACCGTCAGATCCATACGACCCTGCGCCGTGCCTGGTCACGGAGCGGTTTCTGGGGCAAGAACAAGATGCTCGCGGCGCTCCTGAGCTCGGTGTTCAGCAACGAGAAGCTGCCGCCGCAGGAGATAGAGGCGCTCAAGGAGCAGGGTGCGCTCGAAGGGATGATGAACGAGCTTGCCGCCTATCTGCCGGCGGCCAAGGAGGTGCTCATCGACGAGCGCGATCAGTACCTCGCCGCGAAGAGCTACGCCGCCGAGGGGTCGCGGATTCTCATCGTCGTCGGCGCCGGTCACGTTCCGGGGATCCTCCGGTGGCTGACGACCATCCACGAGGGCACGGCCGCGCCCGACCTCGAAGCGCTTGATGCCGTGCCCCCGCCGGGTCCGGTGCGTCGGGCGATCCCGTGGGTCGTCCCGGTGGTCGTCGCCGGTCTGATCGGCTGGGGATTCGTCCGGTCGGGATGGGACGGGGGCTTTCAGATGCTCCTGCGCTGGTTCCTCGTGAACGGGATCCTCTCCGGGCTCGGCGCGATCGTCGCGCTCGCGCACCCGGTGAACATCGTCGTCAGTTTTCTCGCCGCGCCGTTCACGAGCATGAACCCCACGATCGGCGTCGGGTTCGTGAGCGGCCTCCTGGAGGCGGTGCTGCGCAAGCCCCGCGTGATCGACGTCGAGCGGCTCCAGGACGATATCACGAGCCTGCGGGGGTTCTACCGCAACCGGATCAGCCATATCCTGCTCGTCTTCTTCTTCACGACGCTCGGCAGCGCGATCGGCACCTTCGTGGCGCTGCCCTTTCTCTTCCCGGGCGCTGCGTAGACGGGTGTCAGTG
This sequence comes from Spirochaetaceae bacterium, assembly GCA_007118855.1. Classification (GTDB taxonomy): domain Bacteria; phylum Spirochaetota; class Spirochaetia; order DSM-27196; family SLST01; genus SLST01. The sequence goes on along the minus strand of SKQU01000214.1, from coordinate 22,305 downwards.
TACGAGCGTGAAGTAGAGGATCGGAAGAATCGGAATCAGGCCCAGCGTCGTCACGATCCACGCTGAGTTGGCGAGGTCGAGGTCGAACCCGTAGACGACAGGCGGAACGAGCGCGTTGAATGCAACGGGCATGACTGAGAGGATCACCAGAACCCTGAACGCGATACCGTCCATGAGCCCCGGAAGCCCGATTGCGATCCCAAGGGGTATCATGATCGCGGGGACCACGAGAAACTTGATGACCGCGACGAGGGCGACTTCCTTCGCATAATCCCTGATCCGGCCCCAGAACAGGGTCAGGCCGATCGAGAACCCGATGAGCGCCGACGCGAGCGGGATGAGGATCGCCGAGACCGTGTCCATCGCGAGCGGGCGCGGAACGTCGAGCACGTTCAGGACGAGGCCGATCGCCATCGCGATGACGGGAGTCAACAGATACGGGCGTTCGACTATCAGCCGCGCGGAAAACGAGAACTCGGCCGGATCGTCCATGCTCAGTTTGTGTGACAGCGGAAAGCCTACCGCGTAGTAGGAAAAGGCGATGAATGTGTTGAACAGCGGGACCAGCGCGTATGCGTCATGCCCGAAGAACGCGAAGACCGTGAGCCCTCCGATGCTCAGAATGTTCGTGAACGCGCCGGCGGTGAAGACGGAAGCCGCCCGCTTGGGCGGAACTCTGAAGATTCGGTTGAACGCAATCGCGGTCGCTCCTCCAACGGCGATCGAGAAGACCCCGAGAAACGGAAAGGCTACCAACGGTCCTCCTGCCAATGAAAGGCGCCAGAACGAGTTGGCGATGGGCACGGGGTTGAGGACGAATATCGCAACGAGCTTGAGGAGCCGCGAGCCCTCCGGCAGTTTCCGCGCGACACGGCGGGATAGCCGCTGCGCGGACTCGCGCGTCAGCAGACCCAACAGAAGGCTTCCGAATGTGACTGAGAGTACGAGCAGCAGACCGTCACCCATTGGACGTCCTCCCGAACACTGCCTGCACCGCTTCTTCGAGCGATCCGACGCCTTTCCAGTTGACCGGAGTGCCGCTCTCACCCTGTCGCACGCTGCCGGGACCAAGGCACCGGGCGAAGCCTACCTCGGAGGCCGTCCGGGCACGCCGTGCCATCTGCGCGACGGGGCGGATCTCGCCGGCAAGGCTCACTTCGCCGGCGACGGTCGTCCCCGGGGGGAATGGCCGATCGGTCCGGGCCGAGTAGAGCGCGAGAGCGAGCGGCAGCTCAACGCCCACGTCCCTGATCCGCATCCCTCCGGCCACGTTGACGTAGATGTCGTGATCGTTGAAGTGGAGACCCAGGTGCTTCTCGAGGACCGCCGCCATGCGGCTGACGCGTCGTGAGTCGAGCCTGTCGCTGAATACCCGGCTGATGCCGCCCTTGGCCGGGACCGTGAGCGCCTGGACCTCCACGAGCAGCACACGCGAGCCTTCGATCACCGGGGCCACTACGACTCCCGGAGGCAGCGACCCGGCCCGCCGGACCAGGAACACGTTGTTGGGGTCGGTGATCTGGACGAGGCCGCGCGGCTGCATCGTGAACAGCCCTATCTCGTCGGTCGAGCCGAAGCGGTTCTTGGACGCGCGCAGGTAGCGGGTGTCGTCGTCGCTCTGCTCGAAGTAGAGCACCGTATCCACCATGTGCTCGATCGTCCTGGGCCCGGCGATGCTGCCCTCCTTCGTCACGTGGGCCACGAAGAAGACCGCGATCCCGTGCTCGCGCGCGCTCTCCGCGATCTCGAAGGTCGTGTACTTGATCTGGTTGGGCGTTCCCGGGATGGTGCCGGCCTCCGGCGAGGCGATCGTCTGGATCGAGTCGACGACGACGATCTGGTAGGGAGCGGCGTCCCCGACCTTTCCCGGCGAGATGAGTCGGGTGATCCGCTCGAGCTCGTGCTCGGCGAGGATCTCGAGCCCGGGATTGGACACACCCAGGCGGTCCGCGCGGAGCCTGATCTGCCGGACCGACTCCTCTCCGGTGACGTACAGCACGGCGCGCGATCTCATCTGGGCGGCCATCTGGAGCATCAGCGTCGACTTGCCGATTCCCGGCTCGCCTCCAACGAGCACGCTCGCTCCGGCGACGATCCCACCGCCGAGGACCCGGTCAAGCTCGGCCATTCCAGTGGACGTTCTCTCAGTCTCGTCCGCCTCGATCGCGTGGATGGGCTGCGGCGCGGATCTCGTTCCCGTTCGGCGGCCGGCCCCCGCCGAACGGCCGGCGGGACCGCCAGGCGCCGCAGGGCTCGCCTGCTCGGTCATCGTGTTCCATTCGCCGCAGGCAGGGCACCGCCCGAGCCATTTCGTCTCCTCGTGACCGCATCCACTGCACACGAAGCGCGTACGGGGCTTTTTTGCCATCCCGGCAGTATAGCAGAGCCGCGGCGACCGGGTCGCGGCTACCTCCGGTGCCGGGCGTGGGCGACCTCGGTCGCGGCGCGTATGTTCGCCCAGTCCGTGTCCGCGGCGAGCGTGCAGTCGGCACCCAGGATCATCGCGCGCGGCCCCGACTCGATCGCCGCGGCGGCCTCGCGGCGGACGGCGTCCACCGGGCCGTTGGAGATGACCCCAAGACGCTCCATGCCGCCCAGGAAGGGCCGCGCAAAGAGCCTGGAGACCTCCTTCCCGGAGATCGGGCGGCCGTTCACCTCGTTCGGTGCGCTCACGACGTGTCCCGGATACTCGATGTAGCGGTCGAAGTCGGCGTAGGGCGCCGCGTAGTCGCAGACGTGCAGCACGTTGAAGGTCGTGCGGTCCCGCAAGAGGTCCCAGACCGCGAGGTCGGTCGGTTTCACGTACTCGTCGAACACGTCGGCCTCCAGCCTGCCGATCTCGCCTCCCTGGGTGGAGGCGTAGAACCCGTCGACCCCCCTGTCAATGCACCCTCGAATCAGGTGGTCCATGCTGTCCACGATGATCCCCAGTCCCTTCGCCACCGCACCGGGATCTTCGGCGAAGTGCTCGAGGAGCCTCTCCTTGCCCACGACGTGCGACGCGAACATGAACGGCGAGTAGAGCGTGACGATGATCACCGTCTCCTCCCCAAGCTCCCGCACGATGCCGGCCACGACGTCGAGCTGATCCTCGTAGAAGCTCTCGCCGTAGCACGGCATTCGGCTCCAGTCTCCGGGCCGCCGGATGTCCTCGATCATGGGGTACTTGTGCTCGTACTGGATCTTCATCAGGTCGTTCCCCGTCGCTCGGTAGTACTCAACGTGCTTCGCGACCGCCGCGGGGCCCGCGTGGCAGTCGTCCGGGAAGTGCAGGAAGAAGGCCGCCGGCAGGTAATCGTCGGCCGGTTGTCCCTCGCTCGCCAGGTGCAGCATTCGCTCTCTCGTGGTCATGGACGCCTCCGTCCCCATCATACCCTCTGCCGCCCGTGATGTGCAGCACTACAGCCACGGCCTGCCGCGAGCGACCTGTAGGCAGAACTCCTACACATCGTGTCGAGCTCTGCTGATAGTGGAGTCCCGCGCGCGGCGGTAGCATGGCGATAGTGATGGACACTCGACACCGGCGCGCGCTCGTCATAGACGATTCCCGAGTCGCTCAGATGATCCTCTCACGGCTGATCGCGGCCTCGGGATGGGAGGTGAGCAGGGCGGGCGGCGGGCGTCAGGCGCTTGCGTACCTCGAACACGAGCGGCCGGACGTCGTCTTCGTGGACCTCCTCATGCCGGAGATGAGTGGTCTGGAGTTTCTCCATGAGCTGCGGCACCGTGGATATCACGTGCCGGTTGTGGTGCTCACGGCCGACGCGCAGGAAGCGACCCGTCGGGCCTGCGGTCGCTACCCGATCCATGCCTTTCTCAACAAGCCTGCACGAGCGCAGATGATCGCGGATACCCTCAACTCGATTCCGGTGGCGGCAGATGAGGGATGAGCCGACCAAGAACCCGGCGGTGAGCGACGCGATCCTGCTCGGCGCGCTGCGCAGCGGATGGCGCCGCGCGCAGGTCGTCTTCCGGGAGATGTTCCCCCGTCCGGTGTCGCTGCTCGAGCTGTCCGCCGGCCCTGAGGACACAGGCGGGCAACCATACAGCCCGCAGGAGTCGATCATCGTCGGCATGCGTTTCCACGGATCCGTGTCCGGGCTTGCGGCGCTCATCCTCGAGCGGGCCGCCGCAGGCAGGCTGGTGGAGTCACTGTTCGGCGAGGCGCGGCCCGACCACTCCGAGGTGCTGTCGCTGCTGGTGGACACGTCGTTGGAGCTCGGGAACGTCGTGCTGAACGCGATCGTCGCCGAAGCAGGCAGGGCGCTTGCGGAGACCTATCACTTCGACGTGCCCACGCTGCTCTCCGCGGACGAGCTCGAGGCGCCCGAAGGCGCCCGGGTATTTCTGCTTCGCGGCGAGATCGCCTTTGAGGCCTCGCACGCTGCCGCTGCCCGGGTGATCGTTCACCGTGGGCCGGGCATCCCGGGAGGCCGGTAGTGGACGCCTCTTCGGTGGGTTACGGGACCCGAGCCGCCTTCCACCCGGCGCTGCTCGCGGCGTCCCCGGTAGGTATCGTGGTTCTCGACACCGCGATGACGATTCGTCTCTGGAACGACACCATTGCGGGCTGGAGCGGCCTGTCTGCCGGGGAGGTGCTCGGCAGGCGCCTTGTCTCCGTGCTGCCCGGCTTCGGACGGCCCGGGTACCAGCTGAGGATGGACCAGCTTCTGGCGACCGGCGTGCCCGTGGTCTTCCACGGGAGCGTCAACCGCGGTCTGCTGTCCCTTGCCGACGGATCGCCGGTTCTGCCGCACTATCGGGTGACCTGCCGACGGATCGAGGATGACGAGGGGAACGTCTGCGTGGTGCTCTGGATCGAGAATGCGACCCTCCTCCGCGAGACGGTGGGGTACCTGCGCGCGGAGATCGAAGCGCGTCGGGAGGCCGAGGACCAGCTGCAGAGCGCGCTGCGCAGTCGTGAGGTGCTCTACCGGGAGCTGCAGCACAGGATCAGGAATACCCTCTCGCTCATCTCCAGCCTCATCTCCCTCGCCATGCCGGATGTTGACGGCCGGGAGTCCCATCTGCTCCAGGAGGTCCATTCGCGCATAGCCTCCATCTCGCTGGTCTACGAGCAGCTTGCCGAGCGGTCGCAGTACGGCGAGATCGATCTCGCGCGCTATCTCCGGCAGCTCGTTGACAGCGTGTTCTCCTCGCTCCCCCGGCCCGCCGCGATGTGCGACCCGGAGGTGGCGCTCGATCATGTCGTGGTTCCAATCGACGTGGCGATACCGATCGGCCTGATCGTCAACGAGCTCATCACCAACGCCATGAAGCACGCCTTCCCGGACTCGGAGGACGGGAGGATCACCATTGAGCTGTGCAGCCGTTCCGGCAGTTGCACGCTCCTCATCGCCGACAACGGCGTGGGTCCCCGGGGGGCCTGTGAACACGGGCGATCCGGGCTGGGGCTTGGAATCGTCCGCCTGCTCGCCCAGCAGATACGAGCCGACCTCACGCAGACCGAGGGTCCGGGAACCGGATTCCGTCTGACGCTCCCACTCGACGAGCTCCCGAGTATCTGACAGTCGGCTGCGTGATCGCCGCCGATCCGTTATAGTACCAGTGCATGAGTTCGTTTACGGGCTTCGTTGAGGCGTTCTGGCCGCTTGCGACCGCCGTCGTCGGGTTCGCGCTGTCGGTGGTTGCGACCGGGCATGCGATCCTCTACAAACGCGATTCACGCGCGGCGGTCGCATGGGTCGGGCTGATCTGGCTTGCCCCCTTCGTAGGGACTCTTCTCTACGTTCTGCTCGGCATTAACCGGGTGCGAAGACGAGTGTCAGGGCAGCGGGGTCACGAGCGGGCGCTGGTCCGCGACGTCGGTCCGTCTGAGTGCCTGCCGTCTGACCTCGCCCTGGAGCTGCCGTCGGAGATGAGGCATCTTTCGGACATGGCGCAGGTTGCCAGGTCGCTCACGCGACTGCAGCTTCTGAGAGGAAACTCGGTCGAGCCGCTCTTTGACGGCGATCAGGCCTATCCGGCCATGATCGAGGCTATTGACCGGGCGCAGCGGTCGATCAGCATGTGCGTGTACATCTTCGACAACGATGCGGCCGGGCAGCGTTTCCTCGATGCGCTGGTGCGAGCGGTTCGTCGCGGTGTGGAGGTGTGTGTGCTCGTGGATGCGGTTGGCGCTCGCTACTCCATGCCGCCGATCACCAGCCGTCTGGCCGACTGCGGCGTGAGGACGGCGCTCTTCATGTCCGGACTGCTCACCTGGCGGACCCCTTATCTTAACCTGCGCAACCATCGGAAGATCCTCGTGATAGACGGGCGGATCGGCTTCGCGGGGGGCATGAACGTCCGCGCCTGTCATGTTCTGGGCGACAACCCGGCGCACCCCACTCGCGACACCCACTTTCGTCTGCTCGGGCCGATCGTCCGGCAACTTCAGGCGGTGTTCGTCGAGGACTGGCACTTCACCACCGGCGAGCTCCTTGCCGGTGACCAGTGGTTTCCCCGCCCGGAACTGGGCAGCGGGGGGGTGCATGCCCGGGTCGTGCCCGACGGGCCGGATCAGGACCTCGACAGGATGAGCATGGCGTTCCAGGGGGCGCTCGCCGTGGCCCGGCGGTCGGTACGGATCGTGACCCCGTACTTCCTCCCCGACCGTGCCCTGATCTCCGCGCTGAACACCTGCGCGCTGCGTGGTGTGGTCGTAGATATCGTTCTGCCGCGTGAGAACAACCTGAAGATGGTCGCGTGGGCGTCGATGGCCCAGATGTGGCAGGTGCTCGAATGGGGATGCCGCGTCTGGATGACCGAGGGGCCATTCGACCACAGCAAGCTCATGGTCGTGGACGGTGGCTTCAGCCTGATCGGGTCCTCGAACTGGGACCCGAGAAGTCTGCGGCTGAACTTCGAGCTCGGTATCGAGTGCTACAGCACCGAGCTCGGAACGCGGCTCAACGACGAGATCGAACGGCGCATGGGCGGCGCCCATCGACTCACGCTTGCCGAGGTGAACGGCCGATCGTTGCCGGTCAAGCTGCGCGACGGAATCGTGCGGCTCGCCGCGCCATACCTGTAGAGCCGGGCGGCCCCGCCGGCGGTGCTTCCGGCGGTGCTTCCGGCGGTGCTTCCGGGTTGACGCTGCGGTCGCGCGAGCCTATTGTGAGCACCAATGGAGCGGACCGGTCACCGCCTCGCGGCGGTTATGTTCACCGACATCGTGGGATTCACTCGAATGCTCGAGCGTGACGAGACCGGCACACTCGACCTTCTCGCGACGCAGAGCAGACTCGTGCGCGAGACCGTGGAGGCGTACAGGGGCAGGGTGATCAAGACGGTGGGCGATGCACTGCTGTGCGAGTTTCCCAGCGCCGTCGCCGCCGTGAGATGCGCGGCTGAGATCCAGGAAGCCGTCGGCGTGCACAATGAAGCCGCCCCCGACCTGCCGCTTCGGCTGCGGATCGGTGTGCATCTGGGTGACATACATTTCCTCGAGGATGACGCGATTGGTGACGGCGTGACCGTCGTGACCCGGCTGCAGAGCCTGGCCCGGCCGGGCCGGATCTGTGTCTCCCGGGATGTCTACCATCTCGTGGCAGACAAGATCCCGCTTCTGATGACGCACCTGGGGCAGGTGCGACTCCGAGGCGTCGCCCGCGAGATCGATGCGTACGAGATCTCCGTCTCCGGGCTCGCGGAAATCCGCCTGCCGGGAGACGAGCTCGACGAGCCGGACGGCGTCGTTCGGCCGACGGGTGACCCCGCGCGATCCCGCGCGCCCGAGGACACCCCGACCGCCGCCGACACCCCGACCGACACACGTCCCCGCTCACCGGCACGTGTTCTCGCCGAGAACCTCGCCACATCGGAGTACGCCGACTTCAACGAGCTCAAATCGCTTGTACTGCAGGAGATCAAGAGAGCCGGACGACGGATCTCGGTCGACGAGATACGCGGACGCCTTCCTGCCCGCGGTCCGGCCGTCGAGCGTGGGCTCGAGTCGCTCGTGCAGAAGGGGTTCCTCACGCGCGCACGATCCGACGACGATGTGCGCGGAAGCGCCGCGCGGCAAGGAGGTGGGGACCGGCCACGGGAGCGTGACGACGACCTTGATGACGAAGGAGCCGGTGGGTCGCGAAGCGGCTGGGACCGGGCGCTCCGGGAGCCGCCACCCGATACCAGCCATGATCCACTCATTGAGGACTACAAGGATCATGTGGCCGGCGTCGCAGCCAAGGAAAAGGCAGGCTTCCGGGCCCATCTCGTGTCGTATCTGGGGGTCAACGGGGGGCTGTTCCTCCTCTGGCTGACCGTTGCTGGAGCGGGCTTTCCCTGGTTCCTCATCCCCCTCCTGGCATGGGGGATCGGACTGGCGAGCCACTATGCGGGGGTCAGCGACAGGATGCACGAGAGCCGGGAGCTCGACGAGGCGGAGGGCCTCACGCGTGAGCAACTGCGGCTCTATCGCAAGTACGCGAAGAACCGCAGCTCGTGGCGCGGTCATCTCGTCTCGAATGTCGCGACGTGCGTGTTTCTCGTGTCGCTCAATCTGATAACGTCGCCCGGTTTCATGTGGTCGATCTTCCCGGTGGCCTTCATGGGGATCGGACTGCTGACCCACTTTCCGGCCTACCGGGCCCGCGAGCGACGCCTGCGCAAGCGGCTGCGGGAGCTCGGGGCCCGCATCGGCGGGCGAGCGGCTGCGGCCGTCGGGCGTCAGGCCCGCCGCGGACAGCCGGCTCCGGCGGACGGGCTCAGTGCGGAGGCGGAGTCGATCCGTCGACGTCTTGTGACCGTGATCGACGCCTTGCCGGATGGGTCACCGCTTGGCGCCGACTTCGAACCGGTGCTCAGCGACTACGTCGATCAGATCAGGCGGCTCGACCAGACGAGCCGGGAGATCGACGAGATTGCGCGCGGCATCCCGCTCGCTGCCCTCGAGCGTGATCTTCTGACCCTGCAGAAGCAACGGGAGGAGACCTCGAGCGTGAAGCTCATTGCCGAGTACGACCGCTCCATAGAGCAGATCCGTGAACAGCAGCGTTCGTACGCCGAGCTGAAGCACGAGCAGGAGATGCTCCGTCTTCGCCTGTCGTCAAGCCTGAACCAGCTCAAGCAGATGGAGATCGACCTTGCCCGGATGCGAAGCGTCTCGAGTGACCAGGATGCGCCGTCGGTCTCCGCGCTCGAGGAGACTTCGCGCGAGCTCAGTCGGTACCTCGAGGATCTGCGTGCCGGGTACAGGGAGCTCGAGTAGCAGGCTACTTCAACCGCTCGATGTCGAACACGACATAGGAGTCGGCCGGGATCATCGGCGGGCGCCCCGCACTCCAGAGGTCCGGAGGGACGAGCGCGACCGTGCGTTCGCCGACTTTCATCGTGCCGATTGCCATCTCGAGCCCCGGTATGAGGCGATCGCGGAGGTAGATGAACCGGTGCGGTGTGTCACGATCCCTGGTGCTGTCGAGCTGCGTGCCGTCGGGCAGCGACCAGACGATGTGGACGTCGATCTCTTGTCCCTGGCCCGGAAGCTCCCCGGCTCCATCCCGGATTCGCGCGAGCAGGAGACCGCTTGCATCCTCCTGCAGCGTGGGATACCGGTCGCGCAAGTCGCGAAGCGAGGCCTCCCGTGCCAGACGGCGCGCCGCCTCCCGCTCCTCCTCTACCTGCGCCACGAGCTGCAGAAACTCCTCGGTGGAGGCCGTATAGCCGGTCGCCGTCTCACCGGATCTGATGATCCGCACCTCTCGCATCCGGTCTCCCGCCACGATGCTGGTGACGACGTCCATGCCCTCAATCACCTCTCCAAAGACGTTGTAGCCGCCGTCGAGGTGCGGCGTTGGCGCCTTGGTGATGTAGAACTGGCTCCCGTTGGTGTCCGGGCCGGAGTTCGCCATCGCGACCACTCCCGGTCGATCATGGCGGAGCTCCGCATGCGTCTCCGTGGGGAACTGATAGCCGGGGCCGCCCGATCCGTTGCCTCTTGGGTCTCCGCCCTGAATCACGAACCCGGGCTCCACGCGGTGGAAGGTCAGACCGTCGTAGAAGGGTCGGCCAGGGGCGTGGTCGTTGTCTATCGTCCCCTCGGCAAGGCCGACGAAGTTCATGACCGTCAGCGGCGCGCGCTCGGGGTGAAGACGAATGAGTATCTCGCCGCGGTTCGTGACGATCTCCGCGTAGAGTCCCGCGGGCAGGTCGCGCCCCGGCGATGCGCATGCCGGCACGAGCAGGGCTGCCAGCGACACGGCGGTGAGCAACGCGGTGCGCACTGCCGCCCGCCGCAGCCTCAAAGTGCTACTGTTCATAGGCGAAAGATACCGTCACGAATCGAGCGTCGGCTGTATCGTGCGCACGAAAATCACGCCGTCGATCGCCTCGAGTTGTTTCACGGCCGCCGACGTGACGTTGCCGTCGATGTCAATGATATTGTAGGCGAGCTCCCCCCTGTGCCGGTTCAACAGGTTGAGGATGTTGATCGAGTGGTTCGCCAGGATCGTCGTCGCCTGACCGACCATATTGGGGATGTTCCGATTGGCGATCAGGATACGCTGATGCGCGGTCGGCTCCAATCGACAGTCCGGGAAGTTCACGGAGTTCGTGATGATCCCGTTCTCGAGGTAGTCGCCGACCTGGCGGGCGGCCATGACCGCGCAGTTCTCTTCGGCCTCCTCCGTGGATGCCCCGAGATGAGGAACCGGCAGCGCGTTCTCGTGGGCGGCGATTGCTCCGGATGGGAAGTCGGTGACGTAACGGGCAACGTGTCCGGAGTCGAGTGCGCTGAGCAGCGCTTCCTCGTCAATCAGGCCGTTTCGCGCGAAGTTCAGAATCCGAGCGCCCGCCTTGATCGTCGACAGCTCCGCCGCGCCGATCATCCCCCTCGTGGTGTCATTGAGCGGGACGTGGAGCGTGAGATAGTCGGCCTCGGCGAGCAGCTCGTCGAGTGACTGCGCCCGCTCAACCGAGCGTGCGAGGCCCCAGGCGGAGACGACCGTGATATACGGGTCGTATCCCACAACCCTCATGCCGAGCGCCGTCGCCGCGTTGGAGACCATGACGCCGATCGCTCCGAGCCCCACGACTCCGAGCGTCTTGTCCATGATCTCGGTCCCGGCGAACCGCTTCTTCTCCTTCTCCACCAGGGCGCCCAGCTCCGGATCGGAGGCGTGTTCCTGGGCCCACCCGATGCCCTCGTGGATGCGGCGCGCGGAGAGCAGGAGTCCGGCGACGACGAGCTCCTTCACGCTGTTGGCGTTCGCGCCCGGCGTGTTGAACACGACGATACCGGCCTCGCTGCACCGGTCGACCGGGATGTTGTTCACTCCCGCTCCTGCGCGCGCAATCGCCTTCAGGTTGTCCGAGAACGACTCGCCGTGCAGGTCGGCGCTGCGTACGAGCAGCGCGTCCGGTTGTTCGGCCTTGTCGTCAACCGAGTAGCGGTCCGCCGGCAGCTGTGCGAGACCTTTCTCCGAGATCTTGTTCATGGTTCGAATCGTGAACATGGTCAGCCTCTCTCGCCCGAGCATACACGGTCCCCCCGGGCGGCGCAAGGCTGCAGGCTGCAGGCTGCAGACACCTGTGCACCGGCGTTCAGGCATTGACACGCCTGTCACTCAGGCATAGCTTTACGAGGGTCGAGGGCTCCACTGACATGCCGGCGTGGCGAAATTGGTAGACGCGCCAGACTCAAAATCTGGTGGTGGCGACACCGTCTCGGTTCAAGTCCGAGCGCCGGTACGATCTCCTTTGACCCGCACACTCTGCCCGCAGTAGCCTTTTCCTATGAGACACATCAGACTACGCGACGGTCGCACAGTCCCTCAGCTCGGGCTTGGTACCTGGGAGCTGACCGGGAAGCAATGTACAGCCAGCGTTGCCGACGCGCTTTCGATGGGTTACCGGCACATCGACACCGCCTTCGCCTACGGGAATCACGCGCAAGTCGCAGCCGGAATCGCGAAGGCGGGAGTGCCGCGCGAGGAGCTCTTCGTCACGACCAAGGTCCCCCTGGGCAAACAGTCCCGGTCGCAGGTTCTGGAGCTCGGCACACAGATCCGCGACCAGCTGCAGATGGAGTATGTCGATTTGCTCCTGATCCACTGGCCCAACAGGAAGGTGCCGTTCGACGAGACGTTCGCGGCGATGCAGGAACTGATCGACCGCGGGGTCAGCCGCAGCATCGGCATCAGCAATTTCAACGCGGATCTCGTTACCCGGGCGAACGAGGTCAGCCCCGCGCCGATCGTGACGAACCAGGTGGAGTTTCATCCCTTTCTCTTCCAGAAGAAACTGCTCGAGACCTGTGAGGCGCTCGACATCCGGATCACCGCCTACAGCCCGATCGCCCGGGGAGAGGTGTTGCAGGACGCACGGATGGTTGAGATCGGACGGGCGCACGACGCGTCGGCCGCGCAGACGACGATTGCGTGGCTGCTCGCCAAAGAGATCATCGTGATACCCAAGGCGACGAGTCGCGGTCACCTCGCGGCGAACCTTGCGGCGGTCGACATATCGCTCTCAACCGAAGAGATATCCCGGATAGACTCGTTCGACGATCACCGGCGGCTTGTCGACGGGCCCTGGAAGCACTACCCGCTCGAGTAGCACCGGCTTACCGGCTGCGAGGCGCTCCGGCGCCGGCGGCGATCAGGAGTTCGATCACCCTCAGGTTTCGTGACCCGGTACCGTACCTGAGCGTTCGTTCAAGCGGTGTGTGTCCGAAGGAGTCCTCGGCGCGGATATCGGCGCCGGCCGCGAGCAGGACGCGGACGCTGTCGGGGTAGGGCAGCGCCTCGTGAAGCGGCGTGCGCGCGAAGATGTCCTTCGCATTGACGTCGGCACCGGCCTCGAGCAGGAGCTCGATCATGGCCGCCGATCTCACCGCGAGGTGAAGCGGCGTGCGGCCGAACTGGTCCGGAGCGCTGACGAGGGCCCCGTTCGCGATCAGGCCTGATGCCATTCCGAGCAAGGCGTTCTCAGCGGCCCAGTGCAGCGGGGTGGACACGGCCTCCACAGGGGGGATCCGCTGCGCCTCCAGCGACGAAGCCAGCACGAGCGACACGGCGAGGACCGTCATGGTACACGAAAAGCGGTGCAGTCGCGTCACGGTCTAGAGTATCGGCGCGAGTCCGCCGGGACATTCGCACCGAAAGGCCCTTGCACAGACCGGTACAGCCTCCATAATTGTGTCATGGACGATCTGCACACACGAGTCGAGCCGCTGCTGCAAACCATTCGCGGGCAGTGGGAATCAACGGTCCGGTCCGTCGGACATGATGCCCATCCGCGCCTCTATCTGCCGTATGAGTTCACCGTGCCGTGCGCCTCCGACCGGTTTCAGGAGCTCTATTACTGGGACACCTACTTCACGAATCTCGGGCTCATCCGTCACGATCGGGTCCATCTCGCGCAGTTCAATGTCCAGAACATGTTCTACCTCGTCCGCAGATTCGGGTTCGTTCCGAACAGCAATGCCGTCTACCATCTGAACCGGTCACAGCCGCCGTACCTGTCCATGATGGTGCGCGAGGTGTACGAGAAGACCGAGGATCGCGGCTGGCTGCGGGCCGCGCACGAACCGCTTGTGGAGGAGTACCGGTTCTGGATGACCCACCGCGTGGTCGACATCGGGTTGAACCGCTATCTTCACTCGGCGACCGACCATGATCTGACCGAGTTCTACCGCGAGACACTCGTCCGTCGGCTCGGGATGGAGCCTGCCGACGAGACAACGATGCGAGAGGTTGGCTATCACTACATCGCCGAGGCCGAGAGCGGACACGACTTCACCCCACGTTTCCGGGGACGATGCGCGGACCATGCCGCGGTAGACCTCAACAGCAACCTGTACGAGTACGAGAGGAATTTCGCCCGTTTCGCCCGGATCCTCGACCTGGACGTGACCGAGTGGCTCGATCGCGCCGCTGAGCGTGTCGCCCGCATGCGTCGCTACCTGTGGGATCCGGCGGTCGGCGGTTTCAACGACTACGACTTCGTCCGTGATGAGCCTACCGGAATCGCGCATGCGGCGTCGTTCTGGCCGCTCATCTACGGTATCGCCACCGAGAACGAGGCGAGAAGCACCGTTCGGCTGCTCGCCCGACTCGAGGGGCCGCACGGCGTGTCGACCTGTACCGAGAGCGACGACGCCGCACGGTATCAGTGGGGGTACCCGAACGCATGGCCTCCGGTGCAGCTCATGGTATGCCTCGGGCTCGCGAGATACGGCTATCAGGAGCAGGCGAAGCGGGTTGCGCGACGGTATCTCGAGACGGTCTGCGACCAGTACGAGGAAACCGGACATCTGTGGGAGAAATACGACTCAGTGACGGGAAAGCCCGGCGGGGCCGAATACGAGCCGGCGAGGATGCTCGGCTGGTCGGCCGGAGTGTTCGTAGCGCTTGCAGGATACCTGATGACGGTCAGCTGATAAGCGGTTCGTCCGGGACGCGGTTTCGGACCTCCCTGAAACTCTCCTCGAGACGCAGGAAGATGTCGGTGATCACCGGGTCGAACTGCTTCTCGCGAAGCCGCTCGATCTCGGTGACCGCCTGATCGTGGCTCCACGCCTCCTTGTACGGGCGTCGCGAGGTGAGCGCGTCGTAAACGTCGGCTACCGCCCCGATTCTGGCGCTGAGGGGGATCGACTCCTGACCGAGACCGTGAGGATATCCGTCCCCGTTGTACCACTCGTGGTGGTGCAGTGCGATCCGCGAGGCGAGCGTGAGAAAGCTCTGCTCGCCGAGCTCATGGTCGGCCTGGTTGAGCAGCGTGTAACCCCATTGGGTGTGCTTCTTCATGATGTCCCACTCGTCGCCTTCGAGCGGCCCCCGCTTCAGGAGAATCTGATCCGGTACGCCGACCTTGCCTATGTCGTGAAGCATGCCGGAGAGGTAGATGTCGTCCGCGTAGTCGTTTGCGATGTGAAAGGAATAGGGTTGTTCGCGGTTGAGCTCGATCGCGACCAGCTTCATGTACTCGCAGATACGCTGCAGGTGGCCTCCGGTCTCCTTGTCCCGGTACTCGGCGAGTTTGGCGAGGCTCTTCATCGTCGTCGCCTGCGTCTTCTGCAGCATCCCCGTTGCCGCCGAGAGTTGCTCGTTCAGGCGGGTCTGGCCCTCCAATGCGTCCTTGAGCCGCTCGTTCATCTGCACGAAGTCCGTGACGTCGACGAGCACCCCCAGAATGTCCTTTCCCATGAGCATTGAGAAGTCGAAGACGCTGCGCACGCGGTCGTTCCCTGTCCTGATCTTGGTCACCAGGGGGGCGAATCCGGACTCTCCGGTCAGTCGCTGGAGCTCCTCGCTCCAGTTCGCCTGCCGGATGAAGACCTCGGGCCGGCCGTTGAGCTCCTCCAGATCCGCGTAGCAGAAGTGTTCGAGGAACCGTTCGTTCACGAAGAGAAACTCTCCGGAGCTCGACAGCAGGTAGACCGGGAGCTTCACGAGATCCATCAGCTTGCCAATCACCAGCGGTGTGAGATCGGTCGCCGGACGGCTCGAATCTGACCTGGTCCGGAGCGAGGTGAGGTCCACCAGATCGCGGGTCTTCGAGGCGAGGATCCGCAGATGGGCCTGGTGTCTGCGCACGAAGCTCCTCGCAGACTCTGCCTTGACCAGGATCGCCCCGTTGACGTCTCCGTCTCGCCCGGTAAACGGAGCGTAGACCGTGATTGGTGATGAGGCGCCTTCGCCGAAGACGTGATGCGGAATGGGGCTCTTGCCGTTGAGAATCGCGATCTCACGCGGAAGCAGAGCCGCCCGGGAGGCGGCGATCCGGGGTACGACGCCGTCCGCCGAGCCGAGCGGGATACGGTCACAGCAGACGATGCGCGCGTCGATCACCCCCGGCCTGGCGGTGAGCCACGACGTCACGCTCCGCAGGCCTTCGGTCAGCTCGACCTGGCCGTCGATGTCGCGAAAGAGATCTGCTATCTCGTCGATCGGGCTCATGCGTGCTCCGGCTGCAGTCTTCTCAGTATGTATCGGATGATCCGCCGCCGATGCTTACGGGATTACGAGGATCGGTGTGAGCCCTGGGCCAGAAACGAAGTCGCCGGTGACCTGCGTGAGATCACGTCGCAGAGCGCGTACTCCCCTGAGGCGATTAGCGTTGGGACACCGGCCTCGGTCAGTCGTCGGGCGGCAACAACCTTGGAGCGCATCCCGCCCAGGCCGAGCGCGTTCCCCTCGGCGCTCGCCATCGCCTCGATCTCCTCCGTCACCCGCGGCACCTCGCTGATGAGCGCCACGCTCTCGCCCTTCTTGGGATCCGTCGCGTAGAGCCCGTCCACGTCGGTGAGCAGGATCGCCAGATCCACGCCCAGGCTGGCCCCGACGAGCGCGGCGAGTATGTCGTTGTCGGAGAAGCTCTTCTGGTAATCGAACTCTTCCTTGTCGACCATGTCGTTCTCGTTCACGATGGGGATGACCCCATCGCGAAGGTAGGCGTGGATGATCTGGGTGACGGTAGAGCGCTCGCGGTCACTTGCGAAGTTGTGGTGCGTCAGCAGAACCTGTGCAACCGGGATGCTCCATTCGCGGAAGAGATCCTTGTAGTAGGTCATGAGCCGGACCTGACCTATTCCGGACAGGAGCTGCAACTCGGTGATATCGACAGGGCGCACGGTGATCCCCTGCAGTTCCATGCCGGCCGCCACCGCGCCGGAGCTGACGATGAGAAAGCGGTGCCCTTCGCCGGCGAGAGCTGCGATCTCCCATACCTTCTGCGCGAGCCAGGGAAAACGTACGCGGGGGCCATCGCTGATGAGCGAACTGCCGATCTTGACGAGGATCTTCACGCGTGGTCCCGGTGCGTGAAGGACCGACGTCCTTCGGCGTAGTCTGCGACGATCTGACCGTGTCCGATCACCCTGTACTGCGTCGTGGTGAGCCCCTCAAGCCCAACAGGTCCGCGGGCGTGGACCTTGCCGGTCGAAATACCGACCTCTGCCCCAAGGCCGTAGCGGAAACCGTCGGCGAAGCGGGTGGATGCGTTCCAGAGCACCGAGCTCGAGTCCACCTCGCGAAGGAACCGCTCCGCGACCTCCGGTGAGGACGTGACGATCGCATCTGTGTGGTGAGAACCGTACCGATTGACATGCGCGATCGCCTCGTCGAGCGAGTCGACGATCCGCACCGAAAGGATGAGATCGTTGTACTCGGCCCTCCAGTCGTTCTCATCCGCCGGCAGCGCGTCGATTCGCGAGCGCGTCCGCTCACAGCCGCGCAGCTCGACCTCCGGCATCGCATCGGCCAACATCGGCAGCGTATGCGCCGCCTCCTCATGCACGAGGAGCGTCTCGATCGCGTTGCACACCGCGGGGTATTGCGTCTTGGCGTCCCTGGCGACCGCCGCCGCCATGGAAGGATCGGCATCGTGGTGGATGTAGAGGTGGCACAGCCCGTCGGCGTGACCGAGCACCGGGATCCGCGTGTTCTGCTGGATGAACCGCACCAGATCATTCGATCCGCGCGGGATCATCAGGTCGATCTGGTCGTCGAGCTCGAGCATGGTCCTGATCTGCTCGCGGGTCTCAACGAGCTGCAGGGCGTTGGACAGCTCGGCGTGCGCGATCGCCCGCACGAACAGCGAGTGAAGCACGCGGTTGGTCTCGCGCGCTTCGCTCCCGCCCTTGAGGATGACCGCGTTTCCGCTCTTGAGCGCGAGCGAGGCGATCTGCACGAGGGCGTCCGGCCGCGACTCGAACACGACGCCGATCACGCCGATCGGCACGCGGATTCGCCGTAGCTCGAGCCCGTCGTCGAGCTCCCGCACGAGCTCGGTCCTGCCGATCGGGTCCGGCAGCGCGGCGACGCTTCGCAGGCTGTCCGCCATCGTACGCAGCTTCGCCTCCGTGAGCACGAGGCGCTTGTACAGCGGCGCGGCGAGTCCCGAATCCTCGGCGGCCGAGGCGTCGCGGGCGTTTGCCGCAAGGATCTCCTCGAGCTCGGAGCCGAGCAACTCGGCCATGGCGAGAAGGATTCGGTTCCTCGTCTCCTCCGGCGAGGTCGCGAGACGGTAGAAGGCGGCCCGCGCCGCGGCAACCTGGTCAGCTACCTGCATCACCGGGCCCCCTCGTCGCCGAGTTCCCTGCTGCGGGCGATCGTTGTAGACACCGTCTGTCGTATGACCGACGCCAGATCCGAAGATTCGAGGACGGCGCGACCGGCCACCGTTGTGCCTCCCGGAGAGCTCACCATTGCGACGAGCTCCTCCGGCGCGAGCTGCTTCTCTTCGAGCAGGCGTGCGGTGCCGCAGAAGGTCGCGAGCACGAGCTGTACAGCCGCCGGCCGCGGGATGCCTGCGGCGATCGCCGCGTCGGTGAACGCCTCAATGAACCGCGCCACGAATGCGGGCCCTGACCCTGATACACCGGTCACCGCGTCGAGCAGTTCCTCCGGCAGGCGCATCGCGATCCCGGCGTGTCCGAGGACCGCGCCCACGAGCTCGAGGTCATCGTCGCCGGCACGCGTCCCGCCGGAGTAGGCGGCGGCCATCGCCCCCACGAGGGCGGGGGCATTGGGCATCACGCGTACGAGCCGTGCCCGGGGCAGGGCCGCCTCCAGGGCGGCGAGCCTGACCCCAGCGAGGATCGAAACGATGAGCGCGTCGGTTCCGGAGATCTCCTCGAGCACCGGCTTCACCGCCTGTGGCTTGACCGCGAGGAACACGAGGTTGGATGTTGCGACCACCTCGCGGTTATCCGCGGCGGCGGCGGCTCCGGGAACCCGGGTCCTGAACCGTTTGAGCTGTTCCGGGCTGACGTCGAACCCGGTGATACCGATCCCGGGGTCTCCCCCCGCGACCGATGCCGCAAGCGCGCTCGCCATGTTACCGGTGCCGATGAAACCTATACGCATCGGCGCATTCTCGCGTCCGGCCGAACACATGTCAACCGCCCAGAAGCACTGCGCGGACGTACTCAGATGATCCCGATCTTGCGCGCCTCTTCGCCCGAGATCTCGAGGATCGTGTCGAGCTCGTGGTCCTCGTGGATGGCCATGTAGCTCGTGCGGATCAGCGAACGGTTGGGCGGAACCGCGGGGCTGATGACCGGGTTCACGTAGACTCCGCGCTCGAACATGCTCTTCCAGAAGAGGAAGGTCTTTTCGTCGTCCCCGATCACCAGCGGCACGATCGGCGTTTCGGCGGTGCCGACGTTGAACCCGAGCTCGGTGAAACCGGCGATCATCTTCTGCGCTATCTGCTGCAGGCGACGCACCCGGTCGGGCTCCTCCTGCATGATATCGAGCGCCGCCATTGCCGCGCCGAGGTTCGCGGGCGGAATGCTCGCGCTGAAGATGAGGGGTCGAGCGAAGTGCTTGATATAGTCCACCACCATGTGGTCGCCGGCGACGAAGCCCCCGATCGACCCGAAGCTCTTGCTGAAGGTGCACATGATCAGATCCGCGAGATCAGGGTTCCCGTAGTGTTCGGTCACGCCACGTCCGGTGGGTCCCACGACGCCGATCGCGTGCGCCTCGTCGAGGTAGACGGCGGCATTGTACCGGTCGGCGAGCTCGCGGACCTTCGGCAGGTTCACGATATCGCCCTCCATGGAGAAGACCCCGTCGGTCACGATCAGCTTCGACTCATCGATCGGAATCGCGGCAAGCACCTTCTCCAGGTCCTCCATGTTGTTGTGCTTGTACCGATGAACGTTGACGTTCCGGTTCAGCCCAACCGTCATGAAGATGCCGTCCATGATGGAGGCATGGTTGTACTTGTCCGACACGACATGATCGCCGCGTCCGATCAGCGCCGAGATGCACCCGAGGTTGGTCTGGTAGCCCGTCGTGAAGCAAAGCGCCGCTTCCTTGCCGACGAAGGCCGCCAGGCGAACCTCGAGCTCCTCGTGCAGGGCGAGTGTTCCGTTCATGAAGCGTGAGCCGGAGCAACTCGTACCGTAGTGCTCTATGGCTGCTCTCGCGCGCTCCTTCATCCTTGGGTCGGTCGCAAGCCCCAGGTAGTTGTTGGATCCTGCCATGATCATCTCGCGACCTTCGATAATCACCTTGGTGCCGCGTGCTTCCCCGATCGGGCGGAAGAACGGGTACAGTCCGCTCTCTCGTGCCTTCGCAGCCGCTTCCCATTCAAAGCACTTGCGGAACACGGTTGCAGGGCTGGTCGTTCGATTCATACACTTCTCCTTCGAGTTCGGGTACGTTCTGTTCAGAGTACCGGGCATGGCCCGGTTCGTGCAAGTGCGCCGAGTCAGCTGTCGTTTTCGGTGATGAAGGCGTACGCCCGGTCGAGCACGAGTCTGGAGTTCTCGTAGGTGAGACGCTCCCGTGCCCGCCGGTAGGAGAGCCACCTGGCCGAGGCGATCTCGCCGGCCTGCCGACGAACGCGCGGACGGCGGACTCGGGAGAGGAAGTACACCACCTCCTTGCGGCGGGCCTTCGACGTGAGGTAGTAGATGCGTTCGTAGAATCCCCGTCGGAAGCTCACCCGCAGGCCGGTCTCCTCCGCGATCTCCCGACGGGCCGTGTCCATCTCGGACTCCTCCTCCGCGACGTGACCCTTGGGGAAGCTCCAGTGCCCTCCGTTCTGATGCTGTACCAGGAGAAAGAAAGGCCTTCGGATCACCCTGCGGTAGATCACCGCGCCGCATGACTTGCGCGTTTTGCGCTTTGTCGCGGTCTGCAGCTCCAGCCGCCTGCTTCGTGGACGGAAGCCGATCGCTTCCCACACGCCGATCGACTCCCGGGCCGGTTCCGGGATATCCATACGGACCGACGCGTAACCGCTGAGCTCGCGGTCGCGAAAGAGCCCGAATGCGTCTGCGACCCGGAGCTTCCGGGCGGCCGTCCGGTCGACGTAGAAGTGTCGAACATGCGCGTACTTCGGGTAGAGACGATAGAGACAGTACCCCACCGTCGTCTCATCCCATGTGAAGAGCACCGCCTGGTATCCGCCGGCGAGATATCCCACCATCCTGTGCTCCAGCTCAGCCGCGCCGATTCCGGTCGGCAAGCCCTGCTCCTCCAGCAGTGCCGCGTAAAGTGCCGCGAGCGTGCGAGTGCTCTCCTGACCGGCTCTGTGACAGTCAAGCCCTGGCATGCTCAGCCGGCTCCCGGTACCAGCTCGCCTCCGCGGGCGCTCCAGTCTACCATGCCGCCGTCGTAGAGGCTTACATGAGGGAATCCGGCGTAGCGCGCTGCGAAGTAGAGCTGTGAGGCGCTGTACCCAAGCCGACAGAAGCAGACCAGGTGGTGCTGAGCGCTCACGCCACGCGTGAGAAAGCTCGCGGCAAGCTCATGCCGGCTGCGAAGGAGCGGAGGATTGTCGTCGGCATAGGTCTCGGTGTAGGGGAAGCTCACGCTGCCCGGGATCGTCGCCTGGAGGTACGACTCGAACGGAAGGGTGTTGCACATGATCATCCGGGGACTGTCGATGGCCGTGATGACGTCGCAGAAGCCCAGCCGCCTCTGGTCCGTGCGTGAGGGCACGAAGCCGCCCGGCGCGGGTGACGGGTGTTCGATGGAGACTGCCTGCACGTCCCGGAGCCAGGTCGAGAACCCGCCGTCCAGGAGGCGGTGCCGCTGATGGCCCGTCACGTCGAGCGCCCACCACAGCCGCGACGCGAGAAAGTCGCCTCCCTCGTCGTATACGCACACGGTCGCGTCGTTTGACACTCCCGCGGCACGCAGACTCGCGGTGACGTCCTCAATCGCACGCAGCTGATCCGGGACCTCTTCGCCCCAGTTGAGCAGCACCGAGTGCTCGAGTCGTGAAGGATGCAGATTTACCGCGCCCGGTATGTGTCCGTGCTCGTATGCTTCGGGGTCGCGTGCGTCGAGCAGACAGATGCGATCCGTCCCGACGAGTCTCTGCAGCTCCGGGACGGTGATCACCTCCGAGGAAACCACCGTTTCTTTATATCGCATCGTCGGAAAAGCGAATACCCGCGTCTTCTTGCCTGTCCAGGCGGTTGAGCCCGCGGGAGCTCCCCAATATACTTCGCTCGAATCGCATGAAATACCTTCGTCTGTACCCGCGATACCGCCGTCTGACCCACCGTCTCGCGCCGTCGCCGCGGGTTGTCGCCGGCTCTCCTGCCGAGCTTGCCCGGCTGCTGCGCGCCACCCGGCGCGCGCTCGGCGGCAGAGTCGCCCTGCTCGCCGACGAGAATACCGCCGCCGCGGCTGCCGAGGTCGTGGACGCGACAGGCGGAGGCTGCGCGATGATCCTCCCCGGCAGTCCCATCGTCATACCGGACATCGAGATCGCCGAACGGGTCGCGCGCACGGCTGCAGAGGCCGGCAGCCGCGCCCTGGTCGTCCTTGGAGGCGGGACACTCACCGACATCGCGAAGTACGCAGCCGAGCAGTCGGATCTCGAGCTGCT
>SKQU01000421.1 GCA_007118855.1 Spirochaetaceae bacterium | reverse complement strand
CGCGGGATCATCGCCGTCCGGCGAGTTTGTCTCGAACGGGTAGGAGACGGTCACGCGCCCGTAGACCCGGAAGTCACGATGCGGCCGCGCGTCGAAATAGAGCCGCGAAGAGAGCCTGGTGGAGAGCGAGAGCTCGTCCGCTTCGCGGTAGCGCAACCCGCCTTCGAACGCGTCGTCCCATACCCCGGCAGCCTCCAGATCGAAACGGTATTGCCCGCCTATCTCTACGGACTCGGACACGAGGAGCGTCTCCTCCAGACCGCTCGCCGGCTCCTGCGGTTCAGAAACGAGACCTTCGCCGAAAAGGTCGTCGTTATCGTCCGAATACGCGACGGCGGCCACGAGCGCGAAGGCAATGATAGTCAGCACCGGTTTCATGCGGCCTCCTATCGGCTCACGCGCTCGACGTAGGCGCGGGTGAACACGTTGTCAGGGATTGGATCGACCGAGATCTCGGTGAGATCGATCCGCGTCTTCTGTCCCTGAACGAGCTCGTCGACGAAGATCATCGTTGAGGCAATGTAGGTTCCCTGGATGTTGGTGTACGAGGGGAAGAGCGAGGTCCGCATGAGCCGTCCGGTCTCGCTGTAGTTTTCGACCTTCAGGGGCAGACTGGGCTCTTTCGCGACCCAGAGCCTGCCCCCGGCGTAGGTGACTTCCCTGCTGGTGGCCTCCAGGTCGAGGATGTAGACGTCGTGCCTTCCGAGCCTGTCCTCGCTGACCGCCGTGACCCGATAGTCCTGCGCATAGGAAGAGGTCTCAAAGTCCGAGTTCCTCGCGTCGGTCTGGGAGAACTGTTCCTTCGTGGAGGTCCGGGAGAAACGCCTGCTCTCAGGGTCGTAGAACCAGAGGTTCTCGTCCACCCGCAGATAGCCCTGCCCTCGCATGGTGGAAGGCGCCTGCACAAGCATCAGAAACGTGCCCTCGCGATCGCGTCGGAACATCTGCACCACCTGCCGCGTTACTCCGTGGCCTGGGTCTTCGGTGATGATCGTGACGACCGACGCGAAGTCGCCTTCGCCAAAGGTGCTGAGCTCATCGATGCGCTCGAGGATCGCCTGGGCGTCCTCCAGGGCGAGCGCAGTCGCGAGGGCAGGCGTGACGGCGGCCAGGAGCAGGAGTCCGCATACCGCCACGACCCGGCGCCTCGTCGGCAAACCCTCTTTCTTCGATACAGTCATGAAGCACTCCTCAATAGCTCGTTCTCAATGCATCCGCCGGGTGGATGAGCGCCGCCTGCCGGGCCGGCAGATACGCCGACAGGAGGGTGACCGCGGTGAGCACCGCGAGGTTGCCCGCGAGACTCAGCACGTTAAACGAAAAGACAAAGCTGCCGCCGTCAAGGAAGACCGCGAGAGGTGTCCGGGTTCCGACGGGGATGCTCGAAGCAATCGCGCCGGTGAAGAAGGCAGCGGCGAGTCCCACGAGCGCCCCGCCGAGCGCGAGTGAGAGCGCCTCGAGCAGCACGAGGTCCCTCACCTGTCCGCGCTGCATACCGAGCGCGCGGATGGTGCCGATCTCGCTGGTTCGCTCGATCAGGATCATCCGGAAGGTGTTCAACAGCCCGACCATCGTGATGGACAACAGCACAACGTAGAGCGCGAGCGACGCGTAGCCGAGGACGTCGAGCATCATCATGAGCGGCTCCATGACGTCGTGGATCGTCGTCACCTCGAAGCGCGTTCCCTCCCAGCGCGCGGACTCGTCAACGCGCACGGGCGCCATGCTGCTCATGCTGCCGATCATTGCTCCGGGCCCGATGCCCACGCGCCCGATCCGGTCCGCCTGCTCACCGAAGACCGACGGCGGCCTCGTCGTGAGCCGACCGTGGGCGGAGAACCTGCCCGCGACCGTCTCCGCAACGTCGGTCACAGCCGCCGCGTTTCTGACCGAGAGTATCGCCTGCTGATACTGACGGCTCTCCATGCCCAGCAGGCGGTTGAGGTAGGTCTTGTCCGCATAGACCGTATCTATCCCGATCAGCCCCGAGTCGCCGAGCAGGCCGCCCACGGTGAACTCGCCCACATTCAGCTGCCCTGCGACTCCGGTGAGCCGAACGAGCACCGACTCGCCGACGCGGACCCCGAGCTCGGCGGCGAGAGGAACGGGCAGCATGATGGAAGCGGGATCCGCGAGCGAGTGCGTCTCGCCTTCCACCACATCCAGGCTCTCGACGAGCCGCGCCTCTGCTTCCCAGTCGACGCCCGTGAGCGATACAGGACGCACGCGCGAGACGAAGATCATCTCCCCGAGCGCCGTCGAACGGTAGAAGACCGCCTCTACCTGATCGCCTGCGAGACTCAGCGCCTCTTCGAGCACCGCCTCGTCGCCTACGAGCGAGACAAGGCTTCCGGAGGTGGTGACCTCGCGGCCCTCAACGTAGACGTGGCCGCCGAGAAGCTCGAGGACACGACCGTGTGCGGTACGGATCAGGCCTTCGGTGAAGCCCTGGGCGACGGAGATGGTCATGACTCCAAAGCCGATTGCACCCATCAGCAGAATCGACCGTCTCCTCTGGCGGAAGACGTTGCGCAGTGCCATTCGAGCCGTGGTGCCCAATCGTCTCATCGCGCCCCTCACTTCCCGTGCATCGCCGCGACCGGCTCAATCCGCAGCGCCACCGCGACCGGGTAGAGGCTCGAGGCCACGCCTGCGACTGCAATGGCCGCGAGCGACGAGAGAACCGAGCCGGGCGAAACCACGGGGTTGAGCGTCGGTCCGCCCATGAACACCTGGGCAATCTGGTTGTCCGACGCTATACCCACGACGCCGATCACGGTCGTGATGCCGGCACCCGCGGCGATACCGATCGCCCCGAAGACCATGGCGATCATCAGCGTCTCGATCACGATCATGCGCCTGACAAAAGCCTTCTGCGCCCCGATCGCGCGCATGGTGCCCACCTCGGCGATGCGTTCGGTCACCGAGATCACGAGCGTGTTCATAATAATGATGACCGCGACGATCGCGACCAGCACGACCAGCACGGTGAACACGGTCCGAAGCGCGAAGGTGAGCGACGCGACCTGCCCCGCTCCGTCGAGCCAATCAAAGGCGACGAGGTCGAAGCCGAACGCCTCGAACTCGCGGTTGAGCGCTCCCGCCGCGCGACGGCTCTGGCGCTCGTCGTCGAGCCTGACGAGAATGTAGTGCCACGCATCAGGGTCGACGCCGCTCACGCGCGGACTCGTCTCGTCGCCGCCGGAGCGTGAACCGCCGCCGAATGGCTCGCCGGAGGCGGCCGCGGCGGCCGGCACGTCAAACAGGTCTCCGCCAAAGAGATCGTCCTCGTCCACCGCGCCGAGCCCGGCTTGCTCGGCCGGGGTCAGAAGCGCTTCCACGTTCGTCAGCCCCGTCATGCCGTTGAGCGTGCGGGCGCTCTCGGCGTCGAGGAAGGAGACGAACTCGAGCGGCATCGTCGCGCTGCGGAACCGGAAGACGCCCACAATCTCTACCTCGCGTATGCGAAGCCCGTGCACCTCGCTTGGCGCGGTCAGAAGGACCCGGTCCCCCACTCCAATCTCGCGGTTCAGCGAGTCACCGAGCATCTCCAGGGTCCGTTCGCTGATCACGAGCCCACGGCCACCGGTCTCGAGGAATTCGCCGGCGAGAAGCTCGACGTTGTCCGGGAAGAAGCCGCGATAGCGGTCCGGGTCTATCCCGTAGAACTGCATCAGACCAAACCCCTCGCCGTTCGCCTGCGTGAGCGCGAGGCCCGTGATCATGGGAGTCACCGCCCGTACCCCGTCCTGCGAGGCGATGAACGCCGTCGCGGAGTCGAAGTCCGGGATCGTCGGCGTGGCCCGGCCGTAGGCCTCGGGATTCACGTCCGGCGTGAGCATGGGAAGCGGCACTCCCCCTGCCGCGACGATCACGTGGCCGGTGTAGTTCGCCGTATAGCTCGCCCGCACCCCGGCGGTAGCTGTGTCGATCACCGAATTGCCCACCACGAGCACGAGCATGCCCGTAGCGATGAGCGAGCCAATGATGAGCGTCTTGGTCCTGTGCTCCCGCAGGTTGCGGTAGGCGATCTTCGCGAGGATGATCAGATGCACCTCACGTCTGCGGCGGCGGCGCCGGACACGGTGATGACACTGGATCGACCGGCGGGAGGCACGATCGAGCGCCGCTCGAACCGACTGAATATCATCATTTCAATCATGTTCCTTTGGGAAAGGTACCGCTCCAGGCGAGAGTCGGACAACTGCAAACGTGGCCGCCACGGCGCGATGTCGCCCGCACGGACTGTGTGCGCCGGCCGGCATTGACCACTAACAATTGGTCAACTAAACTAACACCATGGTCACGGTAAACGTTCATGAGGCCAAAACTCACCTTTCACGACTTCTCGCGGCCGTAGAGGCCGGAGAGGAAGTGCTGATCGCACGGTCCGGCAGGGTGATCGCTCGGCTCTGCCCGGTTCGGGAGTCCTGGCCGTCACCGGGAGCCTGGAAGGGCAGAGTCAGAGTGCGGCAGGACTTCGACGACATCGATCCCGCCATCGAGGCGCTGTTCGCTGCCGAATCGGAACCACGTTCGTGAAGTTTCTCCTCGACACTCACGCTTTCATCTTCTGGATGCTCGATAGTCCGGAGTTGCCCCGGCGAGTCCGGTCAGTGATGGCCACCGAGCGCACCATGGTGGCTTTCAGCGTCCTGAGCGCGTGGGAGATAGCCATCAAGACATCACTCGGCAAGCTGTCCGGTGTGCCGTTGGACGATCTGGCTGATGAAGTCCGAGCACAGGGGTTCTCCATCCTGAGGCTGGAACTCGACCACGTGCAGGCGCTCACCACACTCCCGCAGTATCACGCCGATCCGTTCGACCGGGGGCTGATCGCCAGTGCGCTCTCTGAGAACCTCACGCTCATCACCCGTGACGGTATGTTCGACCGCTACGCAGTACGGACCTTCTGGGAGTAAGGGCTTCTGCGTACCGTCCGGTCAGCCGGTAGCGCCGCTAAGGGATGATCGTAACAAAAGAGATGATCGTAGGCGGCGCGAGCGCGGGAGGCGGCCTGGCGGCTCTACCTTGGGGAACTCTACGGAGGCGACGTGCCGGCGTGGGCGGCGCCTGCCCGCGCGACAGATCTCCGGGGACTCCCACCGACGGTCACCTTCGTAGGCGATCTCGAACCGTTTCGGGACGAGACGGTGCGCTACGCCGAGCGGCTCAAGGAGGCGGGTGTACCCGTACGGTTCCAGGTGTTCGAGCGCTGCTTTCACGCATTCGATATCGTCCACCCGAACGCCGCCGTCAGCCTGCAGGCCCGGCGGTTCTGGACCTCCGCACTGCCGGAGAGCACTAATAGTTATCCGTGATCGTTGACAGCAAATAATATGAGGGCTCCTGATCGGTGCATACCTCAACTGGCTGATCGTCGCGGGACGATTGCGCGTGATGACGGAGAAGCTCAGGGCTGTCACGCTGCCCACCTTCTTTTCGAACCGTTTCGACGATCGGTCGGGCATGATCGTGGGGTCGGCCACCATCTTCGTGGTGAAGAACTACATCGCGATCGAGGGCGAGTACTTCTACGAGCTACTCCCCGGGTTCATCCTGGCCTTCGTCGCCGTCGTCGGGGTGAGTCTGCTCACACCCAAGCCATCCGAGGAGACACTGCGAAGCTTCACCGAAGCTGGAGACGCCGTGCGGGGTATATAGCGGCGCCGGGCGCCCGCCGGTCGTCTTTCCACGTATCTGCTATACTGGACTTATGGACCGTCGCGTGCTGCTTGCCCACCTGCGCAGGACTCACTTCGCCCCGGGAGACCGTGACCGCGCAATCGCTGACACACGTGCGATCGCTGACTTCCTGAAGCGGGAGTACGGCGCCCGCGTGTTCGGCGTAGGCTCGTTGTTCGAACCCGACCGGCCGTTTCGGCTCTCATCCGACATCGACCTCGTTGTGGAAGGCCTGCCTCCGGAGCGCTTCTTCGAGGCATCCGCGAAGGCCGCCTCCATGACGGACTTTGAGCTCGACATCATTCCGCTCGAGGACGCACGTGACCACATACGGAGGCTGGTGGCGGAGAAAGGGGTAGGGCTATGAGACCCGACGAGGTGCTCGCCAAACGAGTGGCAAGCGAGATCCAAGTAGAGCTCGAGAGCATCGAGCGCCTCGCCCGGGAACTCGCAGGTGCTCCCGCCACCGACGAAACGTTCGCGCTCCGCGCCCGGGGGTCCATTCTGCACGACTTCTATACGGGAGTAGAGCGCGTCTTCGTGCGCCTCGCCGAGGAGATCAACGGCGGGGTGCCACGCGGCGAGCACTGGCATCGGCAGCTCCTGCAGGACATGGCTCTACCCATCTCCGACGTCCGGCCGGCGGTCATATCGGCCGAGCTCGAGCAGGACCTCGCCGAGTTCCTCAGATTCCGACACGTGTTCCGCAACGGCTACGGCTTCGTGCTCCAGGGCGACCGTCTGGGTGCACTGCAGCAGAAGTTCCCTGCCGTGCTCGAGCAGTTCCTCAGCGAGACCCGGCGATTCCAGTCCTGGCTCGCGGGGCAGTAGCGTCTCCGGTCAGGCTGCCGGAAGCTGCTACACCTCCGTTGGGTCGCAGACTCGAACTCCGTGATCCAGCCAAGACCCTGCCACATAGACCCGGACCCGAAGGAAGCAATGCTGACGTTGTCGCGAAGCGTCTCGGTGAGCACCATCTCCGCTTCCGAGGGAGAAAGTCGGTACTTGACCGGCAATCGTGTCAGAACCGCAAAGGCTTCCAGGATGGAGTGATGCGCAATGATGACCTCGTGAGCTGTGAAGGCGGCATCAAGCCAACTCGACGCCGGTCCGTGGTTCGGATGATTGGCGTGATCTGCCTCGAACGCCTCCGACGGCGCCACCCCCGCCCCCGTCTCGATCGCGACGACCCGGCCCCGCCGGACGATTCTGCGCTCCGTCCGTGACGGCACGAGGGTGAGCCCGTCGGGTACGGGAATCACCTCGATCTCCGTGCCTTCCT
>SKQU01000194.1 GCA_007118855.1 Spirochaetaceae bacterium | reverse complement strand
CCCCGCCGTCTGCAACTCCTCAGCACTCCGCACCGCGCGTGCGATTGCGGCCGCCCGCTCGTCCGAGTCGTCAGGCTTGTCGAACAGCGCCTCGAGCCACACGCTCGCAACGGCTTCAGTGAGCGGAGCGTCGAGCCGTGCATCGTAGTCGGCGAAGAGCCCGCGGGTTCCAAGCACCTGCACCGCAGTCAGTTGTGGCGACGGAGTGCTCATGTCGACATCGTTGAAGAAGGTCAGCATGACCCCGCGCTCGGCGAGCCGTTTCTGAAGCGTCCGGAGCGGAACGTCGGCCACGGATCTACCGGTCTCCTTTGCCAGCGCGCACGCGAATCCGGCGGACTCCGCGAGATGGGCGAACGTGGCGCTGATGCGAACCGTGGCCCAGGCGACGTGCGAGGTGGAGGCCGCCCCCGGTGACAGGAGGTTGTCCAGCTCGCGCGGCAGGAGCACGCCGTATGGGATCTGCGCCGGACGCGAGAGTTCCTGCAGGAAGAACTGGCCGTCGGCCACGCTGCCGGGTACGCGTTCGGTCGTGCAGGCGAGTGAGTCGAGCGGAAACTCGGTGGTCGCGACCGAGGTGGGGTGTAGGGGCGCCCGGCCGAGCCCACGCGGCACGATCGCGTCGTTCTCTGTCAGGACGGCCCGGCCGAGCATTCGCCGCGCCTCGCGTACGTAGAGCTGCTCGGGCACATGGCCGTTCGACTCGAACTCGTCTCGCGCGAGCCCCCATTGCCGTGCTTCCTGACGAACGTCGGCCGGCACCGACGAGTCGGTCCTGAGAAAGTGCAGGATCCCGAGCGCGTGGTTGAGGTGAGCCGCCTCTATCTCCCGCCGGGCTTGTGCGTCGGATTGTGCATAGCCCTTGCCGGCACCCGGGTAGTTCGACGCGTTCCAGCTTCGCTTGCGATTCGGGAGTCGGTGTCCGTGGATCAGGTGGTCTTCCTCGATCATCGCGCGAAGCGGCTTGCTGAGGAACCGATGATGGAGCGCGTAGCGCTCGAGGCCGACCTGCTGCGGATCGAGCGCGATCGCGCGGTACCGGGACGAATCGTAGCCGGGGGGAACGGGCGGGTCGACGCGATTGTCAGGGTCGTCGCAGAGACAGAGCCGGTAGCTGTACGCCATGACGTTGTCGTCGCCCTCGCCGCTACTGCCGGAGAGGAGTCCGAGCGTCGTTGCCTTTGCCGTGAGATTGAGCCTGCCCTCCGCCGCCTCCAGCGGGTATCTGCCGGCAACCCATCGCGTGAAGAGGCGCCCCGCATGCGGCTCTCCGTAGCGCTCGCGGGATTCCCGTCCGATCGAGACCGGTACGCCGGCGAGCGCGGTGAGATCGCCTGTATAGGTCGCATCGATGAAGGTATGAGCCCTGACACGACACCGCTCCGCCTGCGGGCCGGCCAGTTCGACTTCGGCGATCTCGCGTTCGCGCACCGCGACGCGGACGGGAACGTGGCGCCAGAGTATCCGCAGGTTTGCGCACTCGCCGCACATCCCGCGAAGCACGGCCTCCGCGACATGCGGCTCGAAGGTCACCATGGGGTCGCGCGCTGTTGCGGTCTGGTATTGTTCGGAATCCGCCCCGTACCGTGCGCGGTAGTGCTCGGTGATACGGGCCTCGATCTCGGTGAGGAGCGGTGCCCGCTTTCCGTGGTAGTGGGTCTCAATCGCCCCGAGCGAGGGGAATACCCCTCCGAGCGTCCCCGTTGCCGTGGCGAGGATCGTCGCGACACCTTCACGCGCCGCGCGAACCGCGGCGACTACGCGCCCCTCCGACTCGCCCACGACGAGGAGCTCGGCCTCCACCGTTTCCTGACCGGTTACACCCACAGCAGAAACCCCGCTGAACAGATTCATATTACTCATGATATATCACCAGGCAGCCCTTGTCAAACCGCGGAGAGTGCCCCGAAGCCTGGTGCCGGACACCCCAGGGTTCGTGACAGTCTTCGGGTATCTGCAGGCTCTGCTTCGTGGTAGAATAGGCGAGTTAACACGGATCATGGAGGACTCATGCGTCTGACCGACCAGCAAAGGCAGGCGATTCGCGAGGCCGTAGAGAATCAGTTCGGCTCTGATGCCGAAGTGTATCTGTTCGGATCGCGCGTGGACGATGAACGTCGAGGTGGAGACATAGATTTGCTCGTCGAGCTCGTGGACATGCCGGCTGACTCAAGAACTGCCGCAGAAGCGAAGTTCCGTGCGCTCGTTGAGATTCAGAGACGGATTGGCGAGCGCAAGATCGACCTCATCGTCTCCGGTGCCGAGTCGGACAAACCCATTGTCGCCAACGCACGGCGACAGGCGGTTCGCGTATGAGCTCGTACGATCCCGCGGTATTTCGCGCGACGATCGAATCGGCGATCAGTGAAGGCGAGTCGCATCTGCGTCAGATGGAACGTGCCGTGACTTTGCTGTCCCACCTGTTTCCACTTACGGCGGACACCCTGCACTCGTTGCCGGACGACATAGTCCCTGTTCTCGACCAGTTCATCTACCGCTTCACGAAGCTGCAGGATTCCATGGCCAGCCGGCTGCTTCCTTCGCTGCACTCGCTGCTCAGGGCCGACGACGCTCCGCGCCCGTTTCTCGACGTGCTGGCGTACCTTGAGAAGCTTGGCGTTCTCTCCTCTGAGGAGGAGTGGCTCTTCTTCCGCGTTCTGCGGAACAATCTCGCCCATGACTACCCTGAGTCTGCCGACCAGACCGCACAGACTCTGAACACGCTGTACGACCGGTGGCGTGACATTCGCCGGATGTTCATCACTGCGCGTGACTACTACCGCGGTTGGTCAGTATAGTATCCCTCGAGGGAAACATGACTGAACAGATCAACGATGCCGCAGCAGTCGCAGCGGCCCCGGGTGTATCGGACGAAGAGGTCTTCCTCTTCGACCTTCGCGGCTATCTCGTGCTCAAGGGCGCGATTGCGAAGGATCATGTCGCCGAGCTCAACGGGTCGCTCGACGAGATCATCGCGCTCGACCCGCCGCTCAGCCACGGCGAATGGTACGGAGCCGTCCAGGCCCACACCTTCGGCGGGATCGACGGGATGAATCTGCAGCAGATCTACGAGGCCGGAGAGCCGTGGGAGCGGCTCATCGATCATCCCAACTGGATCGAGAAGGTGAAGCACTTCGTCGGCGGTCAGGACACGTTTGACGCTCTCCACGGGCCGCTCTTCATCGACGAGAACTTCGCCTCGCTCCGTGGACCGGGTGAGGCGATCGGCATCCACTCCGGCGGGCACGCCGGGTGCAAGCGGAACCAGTTTCGCTACCACAACGGGCGCTTCATGTGCGGTCAGATAAACATCCTCATGGCGCTCACCGACATCGGCCCCGGAGACGGCGCGACGATGGTGATCCCCGGGTCGCACAAGTCGAACTTCCCGGTGCCCGGGTATGCCGACCATGCCATCAAGCAGGGGGAGGCCACGAGCGCCGAAGGCGTGCTCGGCGCGATCGAGGTACCCATGGAAGCGGGTGACGCGCTCCTGTTCACGGACACGATCTGCCACGGATCGGCGAAGCGAAGGAACGAAGGGTTGCGCCGGATCGCGGTCTACCGCTACGGACCGTCGTGGGGCCGTTCGCGCCACCCGTACTACCCGTCGGACGAGCTCATGGAACGTCTTACGCCGGAGCGCGCGAAGATCGTGCTCCCCAGCCGCCCCATTCCGCGGGAGCCGAACCGCCTCTCCGGCACCGCGAGCCCGCACCACGCGAGGTAGCCCACGCGGCGAGGTAATCCACGCGGCGAGTTGACGTATCGTCGGCCATGAGCCGTGCGGGCGGATCGAGACGGTGGGGCCGGGGTACCGACGCTTTACCGCCGGCGGCCGTGTGCCGCATTTCCGGTTTCGGCGTGGCAGACGGCGCCTTCGCCGTACCTACTCCAGGATCTGCGCCTTGAGCTCGCGAAGGAAGCGGTCGAACTGCTCGTGATGCTCACGAAAGCCCGTGGCCATTCCCTCCGCTGCTTTGTTGGCGAAGAGCACCTTCTGCGGTACCAGCGGCGTCTTGTACAGGTTGCGGAACAGGTGGCGGAACCGGCGTAACTCGTCAACTCTGAACGAGAAGTCAAGGTCGAAGAGCGCCGGACGCACGCCCTCGATCTCAAGCGTCATGCGTTCTGCGAGCGATCGGTGCCAATCCCGTTCATCGATGCTGTTCTCAAAGAACTTCGCGATTCGCGCGAAGTACGATTCCAGCGAGTTGTACAGATTGTGCAGGGTGTAACCGAGCGCAGCGTAATCGAACTCATCCGCGTGTTCAGAAGCCGCGATTCGATCGGTCATCTCTCTGTTCTTCGCGTAGTTGATTTCCACGAACCGCAGATCCTGCGAGAGTTCGGACCGCAGTCGTTCGACGGAGTCACTCGTTCTCATAGAGCACCACACCATGCTTCAGCACGTAGTCGGTGAACTCCTCGTTCTGAAGCTCGAGCTCGACGAGCGACACGTCGAACTCGCTCATCGGGATCGCGGCGCTCAATCGCGACCAGTCGCCGCCGATCACGCCTATATCTACGTCGGAGTTCATCCTGTAGGATCGCCACGTCTCGAAAGTCGAGCCGAACCCAATGATCTTCCTGACCGACGGGTCGGCCCCTGCGAGCAGGTTCGCAACATGATGCGCCCATCTCTGCGCCCTCGCGCGTCGCTCCGCACGCGAGCGGTCAAGTCGTCGCTCCTTCTCCAGGAGGCGTTCGGCTGCCTGTCGTACCATCGTTTCGCGGTCCAATGAACCAACCCCTTCGAGCCATAGTAAGTATACTCGTTTCCGGCGTGGTTATGGAGAAGCCCGCGTCAGACGTCGAACGTCGCCGTACGTGGAGCCACCTCGCCTCCTGCGGAGCGGCTACAACCGGCCGGTGAGCTCGCCCACGCGGGTGCGGTATTCCTCGTGGCCCCTTTGCTGGGCGTCGGTCAGCGTCGGTTCTACGATGCCCTCCACCCCGTTCGGCCCAAGGATCGATTTCTGTTCGTAGAAGACCTCGGTACCAGGGGCGGCGGATATGGCCGTGATGACCTGGCGGCGCTTGCTCACGATCTCCGCGGTGACCTCGGAGATGACCGCGGCGGGTGCGTAATGGTGGAACTCCAGGCGGCGCTCGATCACGTCCGGCGCCGGGAGCGCCTGGAGCTTCGCCGGATCGGCGAGCCGGCTCACCGGGATCCCGCCGGCGGCGCACTGGTCGAGCACCAGCTCTTCACCCTGAAGCGTGCGAACGGTCGTGATTCGTATGTCCTCGTTACTGAGGCCGACGGTACGTGCGATGTGGTTGCGGAACCACTCGCGGTAGATGAGAAGCGGAAACCCGATCACCTTTGAGCGGGCGAAGTAGCCGCTTCGCGCAATAATCGAACAGAAGAGCTCGGCCGGCTGAGAGAGCACGGCGACTACCGCCTGCGGAGCGAAGTGGCCGATCTGTGCCGCGATCTCTTCCATCGTTCGCGTATCTCGTTCGCTCGGCATGGCTACGTCGGGGGAGATCTTCCCCTCGACGCCGGCCGCGACGATCACCACATCGCTCTGCTCGATCTCCTTGGGCTCCTCGTACGACGAGAAGGCGATCTTGGACTGGAGGGCGACGTTCGACTGCAGGAAGTCGACGAGCGTCGCGCGGGACCGGTCCGGGTCGATGTCGACGAGCCGAATCCGCGCAACGTCGCGGTTTCGAGCAAGGAAGTACGCGACTCGCGCGCCAATGCTGCCGACGCCGAAAATGGAAACCTGCTTCATCGTGCGTCTCCCTGCAGAGCTGCCGCAAGGCGATCCGCGCTGCGTTCGAGCCTGTCCAGGGCAGGTGTGTCGAGATCAGGCGGAACCGGTCGTTCCGCGCCGAACCGGCCGACGATGGCCGGCATGCTCATCGCGACGTCCGAGATTCCGAACGTCCCGGTCCACGGCATCGTGACCGAGAGGACCCGCCGGTCGTCCTGCACGACCGAGCGCAGCAGCTCGAGGCACGCCATCGACGGTGTGTAGCGGCTGAATGACTCGGACATCTGGTTCAGCCTTGTTTCGGCGTCGGCTTTCAAAGCGCGTTCGATCTGCTCACGGGTCCCGGCTGGAGCAACGAGCTGTACAGGCACGCCGTTGACGCTCGTGTAGTTCCAGATGACCGACGCGTCGGCATCGTGCGGGCCGACTATCTGCGTCCGGACGTAGTCCGGGTTCACCGAGAGTGCGTCGCCCAGTGCGTGGCGGACGCGGTACGAGTCGACGACTCCGCCGATACCCATGACTCGTGACGGAGGCAGGCGGAGCGCCGTGGCGAGTGCCTGAGTCATGAGATCCACCGGTTCGGTCGCGACGACGAACAGGTTGGAGGATCCGACGAACGCATCCGCCACTTGTTCGATGATGTGGAGGTTCTGCGCGTAGAGCTCGTTCGCGGCGCTGCCGGCTTCCCTGCGGGCTCCGGCCGCGACCAGAATAACCCCGCACGAGGCAAGCTCGTGAGCCTCGCCGACCCACGAGATCCTCCGGCTGTAGACGTGCCCAAAGGAGGTGTCCGTGAGGTCGGAGGCAAGGTACTCGGCTCTGTCTCGGTCGGTGTCGAAGAGCACGACATCGCACAGGTCGCGCTCGGCAAGCGCGAATGCGACGTCTGAACCGAGCCGGCCGACGCCGAGCACCCCTACCGATTGGTCTGTCATGACCAAAGAATACCGCTCGGCCTAAAATTGAGTCAATTCATCGACAAAAGCACAGCGACGGGCTGGGCCCGCCTCTCAAGGCAATGCGACCGGCGGCACGGCGCCCGGGTTGCGCTCCAGGTAGAGCCGCGTCCACACCCACAGGTCGGGCTGAGCGGGGAGGAAGGCCCGCGGATGTGGTGCGAACGTGCGGGCGCGCTCGGCGATGTCCGCCCGCGGCGATCCGGGCTCCGCCGCGTCGGCCGGGCTGATCATCGCGCGCACGAAGAGGAGTGGCGTGTGCCATGAAGCGTCGGCGAGGAT
>SKQU01000438.1 GCA_007118855.1 Spirochaetaceae bacterium | reverse complement strand
TAGCCCCGCGCCGTCGAGGATCTGTCTTGTCAGCTCGTCGGGCAGGCCGGTGGAGAGCACCAGGTCTGCGGCATTGCCCGGTCGAGGGCCCGGGATCGACTCGCGGCCGAGGTGCTGCTCGAGAAAGGCCCGGACCGCCGCGGTTCTCGCCTCGAAATCGACGTGCAACTGCTCTGCGGCCGAGAGATCGCGCCGGTCGGTGTACCCCGCACGCCGCGCGAGGTGGGCGTATTCGAGACTGTCGACCTCCGGAAGAAACAGGTCCTGGGCATTGCCGCGCAGCATGCGCAGGCCGTTGATCAGATTGCGCAGGAACCGGTACGAGCGCACCAGTCGCCGGGTCTCCTCCGGCTCCATGACGCCTGCGCGTTCGAGCTCGTCGAGTCCCGCATGCAGGCTGGGCGTCCGCAGACGCGGATTGGCTCGTCCGTGCTGGACGAGCAGGATCTGCAGGCCGTACTCCAGGTCCACGAGCGCTCCCGGGCTGAACTTCGCGTTGAGTCGCCCCGGTTGCGTCTTCTCGCGAAACTGGCGCTCTCTCAACGCCCTCAGTTCGGCCAGATCAATGCTGTCGGCGCGATACAGCAGGTCGTCTCGCAGCTCCTCGACCTGTCGACCAAAGGTCTCGGACCCCGCGATCCTTCGCAGCCGCGTCAGCGCGAGCTTCTCGTAACTGTGCGCGTCACCGTCGCGACCGTAGTAGCGGTTGAACGATTCAAGACTGACCGCGTGAGGTCCGGCCTGTCCGTACGGGCGCAGTCGCAGGTCGACGCGGAAGATTCCCTCGCGTCGCGAGGTAATGGAACCCGTTGCGTCCATCACGAGTCGCTCGAAGAACTCGGCGTTCGGTATCCGGGCAGGTCCGTCGGTAGTTCCGCTGTCACGGTAGACGAACAGCAGCTCAATGTCGCTTGCATACCCGAGCGCACGTCCGCCGAGCTTGCCGAGCCCGAAGGCGGCCCACTGCGTCTCGAGGCCGGCCACCGTGCAGGGATGCCCGTAGCGCTCGATGAGCCCCGCTCGCGACAGCTCGATCGCGTGGCGCACGACGATCTCCGCGAGATTCGTGAGGCGATCGCTGAGGAAGAAGAAGTCGTGATCAGGATGCAGGATGTGGTCGAGGTCGATCAGAAATGCCTCACGATCCTTGAACTCGTTGAGCCTGGTGCGTTGCTCTTCGAGCGTAGGCGCATCGCGAAGCAGTTGGCGCAGGCGGAGCTCGACCGCATCCGGATCCGAGCTGAGCTCGCGCGGCTCGCTGAGCATGGGGATGATGTTCTCGTACTGGAGCCGGATGAAGTCCTCCCAGAGGAAGTCGCTCGCGCCGAGTAACTGCGCGAGCTCGCGCAGAACCGTTGGTTCGCTGAGCAAGGGCCCGATTCCGGAGTCCTCGGCTTCCCGGACCAGGTCGCGACTCATCGACTCGAAGCGCACGAGCGCCGCGTACGGGTCGGGAGCCCGGTCGAGGAAGTACGTGAACTGTTTTGTGAGCAGGACCGAGAACCTGATCCGGTCGAGCGCACCGGGATCGGTGATCCGCTCGCCGGCACCGTCGAGCAGCTCAAAGACGTCGCTGATCACATGGTGGCGCGTCTCAATGGATACCGTCTCGATCGATATGCCCTGGAGGCTGAGCGCGGTTGACAACGCATAGAGGAAGAAGGGGGTGTCCTCTCCGGTTATGATCATCCTCGTGGCCGACGGGTCTACGTCGAACCGGATCTCAAGCGGATAGAGTGTCTGTGCGACCGATGCTTCGTCCTTCCGCAATCGGTCGGCGACGGCCTCGTTCACCAGACGCCGGGCCTCGTCCCGGTCTCCCCCGGGGAGGATGAGCGGTATGATGCGGTCGAGCTGACCGGTGAGCTCGGCGAAGAAACGATCCGCGCTGAATCCCGTTCGCAACTCACCGACGAAGCGGTCGACGATACGACGTGTCGGAAGCCAATGAGAGGCGGCGCGACTTGCGGCGCGACTTGCGGCGCGACTTGCGGCCCTTCCGGGGATTCGGGGGCCCCCCGATCGCGGCGTCGCGGACTGCTCGCGGTGAAGCGTGAAGACCTCGCCCGACTGGATGCTGAATCCGGCTGCGGCGAGGCTGCCTGCGAGCAGGCTCAGCAGACCGGGATCATCGATTGACACGATCGTCAGCTCGAAGAGGTCTCCCGTGAGCCGACGGGCATCGAGGACGTAAGGCTCCTCGTGCGAGATCGAGCACAGAAGGTCAACATGTCGCGCAATGGTGGGGATGTCGTAGGAGAGAAAGTATCGCTCAGGCAGTCTCCGGATGGCGTCGGAAGGAGAGAGGTCACGCCCGGCGTGCGCTTCAATGTGCGCGAGCTGCGGAGCGACCGCGAAGAGCTCTTCAAGGGCAGGGCGGCGGAGGGCGCTCATAGCCCATCATCGCCGTTGGTCGGCCGGGATGCAAGAGCGCCTCCGCGGGCCCCCCCGGACGCGCCCGGGCCCCGGGAGCCGCCGGACGGCGACCCCGAGACCAGGGGGAGCTCAGCCCACGGCGTCGGTTCCTCGTTCGCCGCTTCTGATGCGAATGACGTCCTCGAGCGGGGTCACGAAGATCTTCCCATCTCCGATCTCGCCCGTGCGAGCGCCGCGGACTATCGCCTCGACGGTCGGCTCGACGAACTCATCGTTCACCGCTATCTCCACACGTATCTTTTTGAGGAGGTTCACCTCGATATCAACGCCTCGATAGCTCTCGTGGTATCCCTTCTGCTGTCCGCATCCTAGAGAGTTGGTGACGGAGAGCTTGTAGATCTCGCTCCTGTACAGTTCTTCCTTCACGTCGTTCAGCTTGTGCGGCTGAATGTAGGCCACAATCAACTTCATCTCATCCTCCTTACATGTTGCTGAAGATCTGGAAGCCGCTGTACGACTCAGACCCGTGCTCGCTGAGATCGAGACCCAGAAGCTCATCCTTCGGATCGACCCGCAGGAGCCTCGCCGCCTTCAGAACGCCGAACAGCACGAGCGCAGTCACGACCACCCACGCGAAGACTGCTACGACACCGAGCAGCTGTACGCCGATCTGTCCTCCTCGCGTCAGTCCCGATTCTATCTTGGCCAGGTCACCAAAGAGGCCGACGGCAAGCGTGCCCCAGGCCCCGCAGACACCGTGCACGCTGATCGCGCCCACCGGATCGTCGATGTGCAGCACCTTGTCAAAGAGCTCGACGGACGCGACGACGAGCACTCCGGCGATCGCACCCACGAGTACCGCGCCTCCCGGTCCAATGACCCAGGTCCCGGCGGTAATGCCGACGAGACCTGCAAGCGCGCCGTTCATTGAAAAGGTTGGATCGGGCTTGCCGAACCAGACCCAGGAGGTCACCATAGCGAGAACCGCGCCGGAACCCGCCGCGAGGGTAGTCGTCGTCGCGACCCAGGCTATGTCCGGATCACTGCCGCTGAGTGTCGAGCCTGCGTTGAAGCCGTACCAGCCGAACCAGAGGATGAAGACCCCAAGAGCCGCGATGGGCAGATTGTGTCCGGGGATCGCCTTGACGGTCACCTGTCCGTTCAGTTTGACGTACTTCCCGCGGCGGGCGCCCAGCATGATGGCGCCGACCATCGCGGACCATGCACCCACCGAGTGGACGACCGTGGACCCGGCGAAGTCGTGGAATCCGAGCCCGTCGAGCCATCCTCCGCCCCAGATCCAGTGTCCGGATATCGGGTAGATCACCGCCGAGATCACGACGCTGTAGAGCAGGTACCCGGTGAACTTGGTTCGCTCGGCCATCGCGCCGGAGACGATCGTCGCGGCCGTGGCTGCGAAGACCACCTGGAAGAACCAGTCACGGTAGATCTCGGACATCGACCCAACCCCGTAGGCATCCATGGCAGCCTGGTCGTAGGCCAGGCCGAATCCGTTGAGGCCGATGAACCCGCCGGCGCCGGGCGCACCGTACATGAAGGCCCACCCGACCGCCCAGTACGCGAGGGCGCCCACAGAGAAGTCCATCAGGTTCTTCATGATGATATTGCCGGCGTTCTTTGCCCTCGTAAGGCCGGTTTCCACCATCGCGAACCCGGCCTGCATCAGGAATACCAGGGACGCCGCGAATACCAGCCAGATCATGTCCAGAGCGAGGGAGACGTCCTCCATCGTCAGCTCCTGCGCTACCATCCTGCCTCCGCCGAGCACAACGGCCAACACGATGAACAAGAAGAGTCGTTTACGCATCATATTCCTCCACGTGTATTTGCCTGCGTACAGCATGAATCGTGCCAGGTTCAGGCGACGGAATACGAGGCGCGCATCTTCCTCCAGAGTATAGGGTTGCAGATCGGAGCGACGGAGCGACGCTTCGGCCCCCGATTTCACAGGATACGAGAATGTATTATTCTGGAAATATGGCTACAGAAAAGTAGTTTTCTGGCCTTTTCGCTACCTGTGTGTCCGAAATTGTCTGGGATCGATGTCGTGTTTCCTGACCCGCAATCCCATCACCCGTTCCGACACGCCGAGCAACCGCGCGGCCTTCGCCATATTGCCTCGACATGACTTCAGAGAATCGAGGATCAGCTCGCGCTCGAGATTGTCGATGCTTTCGTCGAGCGTTCCGTGAAACTCCGTATTCGTCGACTGCGCGGACTGCAGGCTCGGGGGCAGATGATGGCTGTGGATGACCTCATCGACACTCAGGAGCACCGCCCGCTCAACACAGTTCTCCAGCTCTCGTACGTTTCCCGGCCAGTGATAGCTCATGAGCAAGTCGATCGCCGGCGTGCTGATCCGCCTGACCGCCACGTGGTTCTGCGATGCGTACTTCTCGATGAAACTGTCGGCGAGCAGGACGATGTCGCTCCTGCGGTCCCGCAGAGGAGGAATGTGCACCGGGAAGACGTTGAGCCGGTAGTAGAGGTCCTCGCGAAAGCTCCCCTGCGCGATCAGCTCCTCGAGGTTGCGGTTGGTCGCGGTGATCACGCGGACGTTCACCCGGATCGTCTCGTTTCCTCCAACGCGCTCGAACTCGCGTTCCTGGAGCACACGCAGCAGCTTGATCTGCGTCGTGGGTGACAGGTCCCCGATCTCGTCGAGGAAGATCGTGCCCCCGTTCGCAACCTCGAATCGACCCTTGCGCGTGCTGATTGCGCCGGTGAACGCTCCCTTCTCGTGACCGAACAGCTCGCTCTCGATGACGGTCTCCGGCAACGCCGCGCAGTTCACCTTCACAAAGGGCTTCTCCGCACGTCCGCTGTTGTAGTGGATGGCATGCGCCACGAGCTCCTTGCCGGTCCCGCTCTCACCCCGGATCAGGACCGTTGCGTCGCTCCTCGACACCTGGGCGATCATGTCGAACACGTCCTGCATTGCGCGAGAGCTGCCGATGATGTTCGACGGGCGAAACCGCTCCTTCAACTCTTCCTGAAGCCGCGTGTTCTCCTCGACGAGCGCCCGCTTCTCCTCCATGACCTTCTGACGGATCTTGACCGCCTGCGCGACGAGCGAGGCGAGGATCGAAAGGAATCGCACGTCGTCCGCGAGCTCGTCCTCGTCGGCTGCGGGGCGGTCAATCGCAAGCGCTCCAATCGTCTCGTTGCCGAGCTTGATGGGCACGCAGATGAAAGAGAGCTGCTGGCTGCCCCTCCTGTTCCGTGCGCCGGTGCGATTGAGGAACGAGGGGTCCTCGCTGACCAGAGGTATGACCTGCGGCACGCCGGACTGCACGACCCGCCCGGTCACGCCCTCACCGAGCCGGTAGCGACCGCGTTGCTGTTGCGATTGCGACAGTCCGTGTGCCGCCTCAATGAAGATCTCCCCGGTATTCCGGTTCAGGAGCGTAATCGCCACACGCGCGAAATCCAGGCGTTCAGCGGTCGTCCGCAGCACCGGTTGGATCACCTGGTCGAGGTCAAGGCTCTGGTCGAGTAGCTGACTGATCTCGAACAGCAGCGAGAGCTCCTCGTACTTGCCTCGCACACCGGCGACTCGCTCGCGAGTATCGGCCATATCACCCCCAAGGTTCCCCGATGCTACAAAAATGTCGGAAAATGCACAAGCGGTCCTCGGCGTGGCCATCCGCGGCCGGGCCGTCCCCGGCTTCGGGCTACAGCACGCCCTCGTAGAGTATCTTCTCCTCGCCGTCGAGCGTGACGGTCATCCCGTCTTCGGCGCGGCGATGTGCGTCAGGAACCTCGCTGATCATCACGAGCGCCTCGTTCTTCTGCAGGAGGTCCGCATGCGGGACCTCGGATCGTTCCTCGGACACGACCGCAAGGATCTGCGGAAGCAGGTCCAGGTACTCCTTCGTGATCACGGGCGTGACGAGGACTTCCGTCGAATCGAGCTTCAGGCGCCGACGTGCATCCGCGGCTGATTCGGCAACCACGACCCGACCTGTGATCTTGCCGCCGAAGCCGTCGTGACCACGATTCAGCACGTTTCCGAGAATGTGCATCCTGATCGTATTCAGCGGCAGTGCCGATGTGAGCGGCATTCCGGCGATCGTCACGACCCGGTCGGAGGCGCCTATGTACCCGCGGTCGATCGCGTGACGGACCGCGTTCCGGATCATCGACTCGGAACTGGTCACCTCGTCGGCGACCAATGGAACCACGCCCCAGTAGAGCAGCAGCTGGCGCTCGACGGCCTCGGTCGTGGTCACCGCGATCACCGGCTGCCTTGGACGGTGATGCGAGAGAATCCGCGGCGTGTTGCCGCGAAGT
This sequence comes from Spirochaetaceae bacterium, assembly GCA_007118855.1. Taxonomy (GTDB): domain Bacteria; phylum Spirochaetota; class Spirochaetia; order DSM-27196; family SLST01; genus SLST01. Next base: position 287 of record SKQU01000438.1, on the reverse strand, counting down.
GTTGGAGCAATAATAGCGGCGGCCGCCGTTTCAGAGGCAACGAGAAAAGCCGCACGCGCCATTGCCTCTCCGATTTCGTTCCGATCGTCGGAGACCTCAGAGGCGGTTGCGCACCGGTCGCGATACTCCTCGCTCGCCTCCACCGAACGCGCTATGCGATCGAGTGTTTCGCATGAGCGAGTCGGGTATCGTCCGCTCGCCGTCTCGCCGCTGAGCATCACCGCGTCGGTTCCATCAAAAATCGCGTTTGCGACATCGGTGAGCTCCGCGCGGGTAGGGCGGGGATT
>SKQU01000158.1 GCA_007118855.1 Spirochaetaceae bacterium | reverse complement strand
GGTCGACCTCGATCAGGTGAAGAAGAGCCTGGGAATCGAGAGCCTGACGGTCAATCGTCGGCAATACCTTCCCAAGTATGCACTTGCGTGAGAAGGAGCATCAGGGTTCGTGACACTATCCGATTCTTGCCTGCGGCAGTCCGAGACCGAAGGGCAAACGGCATTCGCACTGCAGATCGTCAAGGAAGTCCTGATCGACTCAGCGTGGTCCATCGGCTGCATCCTGATTGCGTCTACGACTTCCGCGACGGTCATCCAAGACCCTGGTCGGCGCGGCTCGCGGCCTCTGCAGCCGCCGAGCTCGGCAGGTATCATGCAGCGAACGGCACACTCCATTGAGTCCGAATATTCAGCGTGGAAAGGTCTTCTTGTCTCCGTGAGATGTGCATGAGCGTGGCTGCCTTGTAAAACTTTTTCCTACATAGTTTTAGGACCGTCTTCAGCGCGTCGGTCACAGACGACATTCCAACGAGCTCGTCGCAAGTTGACCGGGGTGTTCCATGCGTGTATTGTTCAAAGCATCCTATTCGAAGGAGTTTCTATGAGAGACATATTCAGGGTACCAGCCTTCGCTCTGGCGCTTCTCGTGCTTGCCGCCGCAGGCGTGTTCGCGGCGGGACAGCCTGACAGGGAAGAGGTCGTCGAGGTCGTTTTTGCGGATGCGTCATGGGACAGCATCCTTGTGCATAACCGGATCGCTGCCTTCATCCTGGAGAACGGTTACGGCGGGTACTCGGCGGATTTTGTGCCGGGAGACACCATCCCGCTGTTCAGCGGCCTGGTTGCCGGCCAGATCGATGTGAACATGGAGTCGTGGCACTCCAACTATCCGGAAGTCTACGAGGCTGCGAAGGACGCCGGGTCGATCGTGAACCTTGGCGTGAACCTGCCCGACGGACCGCAGGGTTGGTATGTCCCACGATACGTGATCGAAGGCGACCCGGAGCGGGGCATTGAGGCGACCGCCCCGGACCTGAGGTCCATTGAGGATCTTCCGAAGTACGCCCATCTGGTGCCGGATCCGGAGAATCCGGGGAAGGGCCGGATACTCGTGGGGCCCCCAGGCTGGATCGCTACCGAGATCAGCGAAGAACTCATGGAAGAGTATGGCCTCTATGAGTACTACACCGCCTTTCTTCCCGGCTCAGGCGCCGCGCTCGCGGCTTCCATGAGGAGTGCCTACGATCGGGGCGAGCCGTGGATCGGGTACTACTGGGAGCCCACGGCGATCATGTACCAGCTTGATATGGTGATGATCGAGGGCACCGGGTTTCCACCGGCCGACGTCGATATCCTCATGAACGCAGAAAGCTACGAGAACCTTCCTGAGGTGGCCGAGTTCCTGTCGAACTACCGCACCAGCGTCGAGGACAACAACGAGTTTCTCAACGTGCTTGATACGATGGTGGACGACGCGCAGGAAGCGGCGATCTGGTTCCTTCAGAACCGGGAGGATCTATGGACGCAGTGGGTACCCGGCGAAGTGGCCGAGAACGTCCGGGCGGCACTACCCTGACCGTCGAGCCGAACACGCTGGCCACTTCACCACCGGACGGCGATGCCGTCGTCCGGGTCGAAGGGCTCTGGAAGGTGTTCGGGAAGAACCCGGAACGCGTCTTTGACGAGGAGTACCGGGGGCTCTCGAAGACGGAGTTGCAGGCGCGGACGGGGTGCGTCGTCGGAATCCGCGACGTCAGTTTCGACGTCAGGCCCAGAGAGCTCTTTGTTCTCATGGGCCTGTCCGGGAGCGGCAAATCCACGCTCATCCGGACGCTGATCAGGCTGATCGAGCCGACACGCGGGATGCTCTCTGTCGACGGACAAGACGTGGCGGCGATGTCAACCCGCGAGCTGCTGGAGTTCAGACGACGTTCGATCAGCATGGTGTTCCAGAGCTACGGACTGTTGCCCCACTACACCGTTCTGCAGAATTCTGCCTACGGGTTGAAGCTTCGGGGAGATGACCAGAAGACGCGCGAGGAGAAGGCGCGCGCCGCGCTTGCTACCGTCGGACTGACCGGATGGGAGTCGTACTACCCTGATTCGCTTTCGGGCGGGATGCAGCAGCGCGTGGGTCTGGCTCGCGCACTGGCGACCGACCCTGACATCCTTCTGATGGACGAACCGTTCAGCGGCCTGGACCCGCTCATACGACGTCAGCTGCAGGACGAGTTCGTTGATCTGCAGGACCAGATTGGCAAGACGATCGTGTTCGTCACGCACGATCTGCATGAGGCGCTCAAGCTCGGCGACAGAATCGCCATCATGCGCGACGGTGAGATCGTCCAGATCGCGGAACCGGAAGAGATCCTCAGCAATCCGCATGACGACTACGTGCGCGCCTTCACCCGCGACGCATCGACGGCCGGTGTCTTCACCGCCAGAACCGTCATGGACGATCCGGAGGTTCTGCTGTACCGTTGGCAGGGACCGAGGGCGGCCCTTGCCGAGCTCGTGCACCAGAAGCGCGACTGGGCATTCATGGTGGACAAGAAGCATCGCTATCTCGGCATCTGCTCCCGTGATCTCGTTGACACATTGATCAAGGAAGGCAATAAGCACATTGAAGCGGCGGATCTGATTCGTCCGGATCCGGTAGACCCCGATGTTCTCATCCAGGACCTGTTCGGCCTCGTCGGTGCGGGAAGCTATCCTCTCCCGGTTACCGACGCCGACGGGACGCTGCTGGGAGTCATACGCCCGCGATCGATACTGGAGGCGCTTCACACTCCCGACCCCGCTGAGGAGGCGAGCGATGCTTGAGTTTCCCGACTGGTTGCGGCTACCGCTTGCAGGGCCGGTTGATCAGGCGATGGCCTGGATCCTCACCAACCTGAGCGGGCTCTTCGACTGGATTGGCGCCGTCGGCCTTCGGATACTCATCAGCGTCGAGCAAGCGCTGGTAGGCGTACCATGGTTCGTACTCGTCATCGTCGTCGGCCTTGTTGCCTGGCGGGCGATCGGCAAGTGGACGAGCGGGCTTGGGATGGCCGTGTTGCTCATCCTCGTCGGGACGTTCGGGTACTGGGCCGAGGCGATGACGACGCTGTCCGTTGTAATCGTCGCGGTGGCGATCGCCGTGGCTGTGGGCATACCAATCGGAATCCTCATGGCGTGGAGCGACTCGGTCAAACGCGTGCTGAGGCCGATTCTGGACGGGATGCAGACGATGCCCTCGTTCGTCTACCTCATACCGGCACTCATGCTGTTCGGGCTTGGACGGGTGCCTGCGACGTTCGCTACCCTTATCTACGCGATTCCGCCGGTGATCCGGCTGACCGACGTAGGGATCCGGGAGGTTCCGAGCGCGACGATCGAGGCCGCCAGGGCATTCGGCGCGAATCGATGGGATCTCCTTCGCGACGTGCAGTTGCCGCTTGCGCGGCCGGCAATCCTGGTGGGTATCAACCAGACGACGATGATGGCGCTCGCGATGGTCGTGATCGGCTCAATGATCGGGAACCGCGGTCTGGGGATGGAAGTGCTTCTGGCAATCAACCGCGTTGATATTGGAAAGGGCTTCGAGGCCGGCCTGGCAATCGTCTTCCTCGCGATCGTGATCGACAGGATTTCCAACGGCTTCGCACGCAGGCGCACGGTGCCCGTGGTCTCCGCCGCAGCGCCGACAGAGACCGAGGATGATGCGGAGGACATACCCGGCGAGCCGGAACACGTCGCGTAAAGGAAGATACGACGATCTCGCCAGAGCGAAGCGCCGGCGGCGAGCGGAATGCGCCAGATGACGACCTGGGAAGGGGATACGGCGTGGGCTGCACCGGCCTTCGTGACATTCTTCTACGGTAGCGAGTCCAGGAACGCGATCAGCTGCTCGTTGAACGCCTGCGGGTTGTCCTGATTCGCGATGTGGTGAGCGTCCTCGATCACCGCGAGGGTACTGGCCGGTTGAGCCCCGTGCCAGACCCGGGCGTGGCGCCGGATGAAGCCCGCCTCGTGGTCGCCGTGGCAGATGAGCATGGGGTGTTCGAGGCGGCGCGGGATTCCTGCGGTCATGTCCCTGAGCATGTCGAGCGTGAGCCGGAAGATATGCGTCTTCCCGGCGGCGGTAGCGACCTCGCGCAGATAAGCCTGGGTGTGCGGCTTGAGCGCCTTGTGAGCGGCGAACAGCGAGTAGAGCGGCTTGCGCGGGAAGAGCGCTACGGAGAGCGCGACCACCGGTTTCAGCAGCGACAGAAGCGGCGAAGTGCTCGGGTAGAGCGACCACCCGCCAAGGTGCACCGATCCGACGACGCGATCAGGTGACAGCGAGGCGGCACGCTGGCAGAGGGTGCTGCCGAGCGACTGGCCGACGAGGACGACGCATTGGGCGTCGAGCTCGTCCAGGAGCTCGTTGATCACGTTCGCCGCCCGTGCCGAGTAGTCGGTCTTCAGGTCGACTTTTTGCGATCGACCGTGGCCGGGCAGATCCAGCAGAACAACGCGGCAACGATCCCTGAGTGCGTCGGCCTGGGACTCAAAGGTGCGCTGATCCATGGTCACGCCGTGGGCGAAGAGCACCGTCAGCGGCTCCGCGCCCGGCACGCGACGGTCGTCCCGGTCCGGACCGTGGACCTCGTAGTGGATCCTGCCGAATGAGCTTTCAAGATGCATCTTTCCTCCTCCTCTACCGGTGCGTAAGCGCAGCGGTCAGGAAATCGTAGAGACTCTGCAGGAAGCGCTCCGCCTCCCGCTCGTCGTCGTAGGGATAGAGCCTGGGCACGATGTCGCCGAAGCTCATGACGAGCCGGGTCGTGTGCCCCAGGTGCATGTCGCGGATGAAGGCGGGCTGGTAACGGGAACGCGATTCGATATTGTGCCGGAAGACCGACGCGAGCTTCGACGCCGCTGTTTCCTGCGATGCTATCACGGTCTCGAGCTCCGCGTAGTGCCGATTGGTGATCCTGCGGACGCACTCGACGAAGAGGTCGTCCTTTGTGCCGTAGTGCCTGTAGAGCGTCACCTTGCTCACTCCGGCCGCCGCGGCGATCTCCTCGACTGACGCCGCACGAAGACCAAGGGCCAGGAAGAGACGCTCGGCCTCCTCGAGGATTCTGCGCTGCTTGCGTTCGCTCTGCCTTTCGGCCATGATCATGGTCTAACTGATGTACTATCGTAGTTCAATGGTTCATTAAAGGAATCCGTAGGAGAAAAGGGGGATCCGCGGTGCGGTGCACAAGAGGCAAAGGGGAGGATTCGTCGTGACGATGAAGCTCTACAGCGAGCTTGCCGCCTGGTATCCGCTGCTGGACGCGCCGTGCGAGCATGCGGAGGAGGCGGCCTTCTACGGCGACCGGCTCGCGGAGTCGGGTGACGACCCGGCCCGTACCCTGCTCGAACTGGGCAGCGGTGCCGGGAACAACGCGATGTACCTCAAGGATCGGTTCGACGTGACGCTCGTCGACCGGGCGCCGGCCATGCTCGCGGTGAGCAGCGAGCTGAACCCGGGGTGTGAGCACATCGCCGGCGATATGCGCGATGTACGGTTAGGCCGGTCGTTCGACCGGGTACTGATCCACGACGCTATCTCGTACATGACAACGGAGGCGGATCTGCGTGCCGCGATCGCTACCGCGTATGCCCATTGCCGTCCGGGGGGAGCAGCGCTGTTCGCCCCGGACCACATCCTGGAGCACTTTCAACCGGGCGCTGCGCACGGCGGCCGGGACGATGACCGACGGGGCCTACGGTACCTCGAGTGGACGCACGAGCTGGATCCGGCCGGGACGACGTACTCGGTTGATTTCGCGTACCTGCTGCGCGACGGTGACCTTCCGGTACGCCTGGAGCACGAGCGCCACAGGATGGGCCTGTTCCCGCGGGCCGCCTGGCTGCGCATCATTGAGGAAGTCGGCTTCAGACCCACAGTCGTCGTGTTCAACCACTCCGAGCTTCCACCGGGCACCTACGAGCTCTTCCTGGGAACAAGACCACGATAGCGCCTGGTGTCGCTCCATCAGGCCGACGAGTCTGCGAGGCGGCTGTCTGCAGGCGGAACAGCACCGGTTCTCCGGGTGCGGGCCCGCAATCAGGCCCCGGGGCGAGGGTTGCGTACGGCGCGACGCAGCAGCAGGCCTGGAAAACGGGCCGCGCACCAGACGGCGAAATTGCGGAAGGCGAGCTCGCCGCTCATGACCCGGCAGTAGCGCAGCAGGACCGGGTCGGAGCGCAGAAGCGTTCCCATGATGAGATTCGGTCTGCCGAACGCGACGTCGGTGAACAGATTGGAAACGCGCAGATCGCGCCGGAAGCCGGCCTCAAAGGCGCGTCGGTACTCGTTGAGGAACGATGCGCTGCAGTTGCCCGCCTTCAGCGCGGCTGCGGCGCGCTCGGCTGCCATGCGGCCGCTCACGACCGCGTAACGGATGCCCTCCCCGCTGAACGAATCGACGTACCCGGCGGCGTCCCCGGCGAGCATGATCCGGTCCGCGCACACGGGGGTCCGGAACCGGGTGACGGGGATGTGACAGCCGCGCAGCCGCGAGTCCCGGTCCATGCCCCACAAGGCGAGGAAATCGCGGAACCGGGAGGTCGTCATCGCCGCGTCGTCGAGGAGCCCGCCTATCCCGAACGAGAGGTGCTCACGCTTGGGGAATATCCAGGCGTACCCGTGGCGCACATAGCCGTAGTGCAGCACGACCGTACCCCCAAGACGTCGCTCGATCTCGCCCGCAGGGCAGGGCACGTCGGCGACGAGGCAGAAGCGCCGCTCATCCGGGCGCCACTTGGGCCGGACAGCAGTGGCGACGCGGCTCGTATAGCCGTCGGCTCCTATCACCACCCGCGCAGTCCACAGCCCGCCGGTCGTCTCGAGCCTCACATGGTCGCCGGCTGTCTCCAGGCGGCGCAGCGCCTCTCCTTCACGAAGCTCCGCACCCGCTTCGACGGCTCTGGTCGCGAGGTAGTGATCAAAACGGGCCCGGTCGACCATGCGCGCGATCTCCGTACCCGCCTCAATCCGGCCTGAATAGGCCCCCTGCGCCACCAGAATGCCCGTGCACCGCCGTTCGATG
>SKQU01000022.1 GCA_007118855.1 Spirochaetaceae bacterium | reverse complement strand
TACCGGTTCGTGACAGACGATGATGCGGCGGCGGAAGGGAGTTTCCTCTGAGAGGTATCTCAACCCCTTGAAGTCCGCCGGCGCGAGGGTACTGCTCGATTTCACTTCGACGGCCAGATCGGTCTCGATGACGAAGTCCACCTCGGCTCCGCCCTGGGTTCGCCAGAAGCCCATTTCTCGGCGGTCCCGGCGGTACCCCATCCACGCGCGAAGTTCCAGAAAGACAAGCTGTTCAAGCGCCTTGCCGTACTCCGTGCTCTTTCTTGCCGGCGCGCGGATCCCGGCAAGCGTGTTGGAGACACCATTATCGAAGAAATAGAACTTGCCTCGTGATACCGGCTTGCGTTTCGGAAATTTCGCCGGCGAAATCGGCTCAAGCATGTATCCTGTCAGCGTGTCCTGCAGTATGTAATAGAACTCGCGGACTGTGCGGGCAGGCACCTGAGCGTCGTTCGCAATGCGTTCAAAGACCACTTGTTCGGCCGCCGAGGCCGCAGCAACGTGCAGAAAGCGGGAAAACGGCTCGATTCCCCGCACCAGCCCCTCAGCCTGGATCTCCTGGCGCAGATAGTCCCCACAGTATGCATGGAGGTCTTCGGCCGGTTCGTCCGACAGGTAGACCGACGGTATCCCGCCGTACAACAGGGCCCGGTCGAGGTCCCAGCCGGGAACCTCGGCAGACACAAACGGATACAGATATCGCGTTCTTGCCCGTCCTCCCAGAAGATTGACGCCCGTTCGTCGCAGCTTGATAGGACTCGATCCCGTCAGGACAAACCGAAAACCTCGACTCTCAATAAGGTCGTGAACATCATCAAGAAGACCGGGCAACTTCTGGATTTCGTCGATGATTACCGGGCCGGCGGAAGGACTTACCGACTCGAGTTCCTGCCGAAGCCTTCCCGGACTCGATGTCAACCGCAGGAACGTATCCCCTTGCAGCAAGTTGTAACGAGCACATCCTGGAAAGCGGTTCTTGGTCCAGGTGGTCTTGCCTGTCTGGCGTGGCCCGAAGAGGAATACGGATCGATTCTCGAGCTCTGTGGATAGTTCAAGCAACCTTGCGACATGCATGAAGACAATATTGCACGATCGGTTATAGTTCGCAACTACTATGCGGGAAATACGCATAATTTCGCACTTTATATGCGGGTATTTGGCCAACGCGGCTATCCCTGGTAGGATCATGGTCACGAGAGTCTGGTAGGGGATTCCCTCTTCTGCTGCCCGCGCCTTGAGGCCCTTGAGATCACGCTCGGATATCCGGACATTCATCCGCCGATCCTTCTTGAGCGTGGCGCTCGCGTGCTAATTGCCAATACACTCCAAGGTCGTGTGATGCGCCCCGCCCACACCCTTCTCCTTCAGCATAGAAGCCCGTCCCAGAGCCGGGGAGTCGCGGTCGGTATGCAGAACCACGAGATCGTGGTGGATCGCGCAGCCATGTCGTCCTCGACGACATGATGGTCTCGACGCGGAGGATCACCCGGGCGTATAGTGTGGGCGTGATCCGGCTGAGGATACCGGCGATTCTGCTCATGCTCGCGGCCATGCTGGGGGGCTCCGGGTGCGCTCCGGTGACCGACGTGGAGGTGGTCCGGCTCGAACGGCAGCTCGAGTCGGTTCTCGAGCTGCACACGTACGAGCACATCTACCGCGACCTCGTCTACTTCGGCGAGCAGCGCACCTTCCTCTTCATCAAGACCGTCGACCGCGCCGTGCTCTTCTCCGTGGATATCCGGGTCCGGGCAGGGATCGACCTGTCACAGGGCGTCCGGCTCGAGGTCGACCGGACGGCCGCGGATCGTGTGACGGTGCGCCTTCCGGAGGCGACGATTCTCAGCGTGGACACCGACGAGACAACGATCCGGGAGTACTTCCTGCGCGAGCAGGGCGCGCGCATAGGGTTGCTCGAGATCAGCGGCCAGCTCAAGGGAGCGAAGGAGAGAATCGCCGCAGAGGCCATCGAGCGAGGGATACTCGCGGAGGCGCAGGCTAATGCACGCCGGCTCGTCCGCGGGCTGCTCGAGATGGCCGGGTTCCGCGAGATCGAGTTCGTTCCGGCCGTGGCGGACGGAGGGGCGCGATGAGGTGGGCGCGGCGTATGATCGCGCCTGTCGCGGCCATGCTGATCGCCGGGCTCTCGCTCGTGCTCTTCACGAACGCGTTCGGCCGGCAGCTGATTCCCGGGCTGCCGCTCCTTCGCCTTCAGGAAAGGCGTCGGTTTGCCTCCTCGTCGATCACCCTCGAAGAGGTCAGGGAGCTCTCCACCCTCGCGACCGTGCGCTACTTCCACCGCGCCGTCTTCCCGTACGACTATCTGCCGCCCGGCGTCTCGCTGAACGAAGTCCTGCGCAAGCTCAGAGGGTCGAACACCACGGTTCGTGACACGCTCACCGACGATGAGTATCTCTACCTGCGGGCCTGGAACCTCGCTTCCGAAGTCCGGCTCAGCTCAACCGGCGGGACCTTCGACTTCGTGGTGATCACCCTCATCATCACCGCCGGCTACGATCCCGGGTCAGGGGTTCGCGAGATCGTCATGGAGCGCATCGAGGGATCCGACGCGACAACTCGGCGTGCCGTCGTCACGCTCGACCCGCCGTCGATCGTCGACGTCGCGGTGGAGGACATCCGGCCGGCGGACTACCCCTACCCCGAGATCTCGCTGAGCCCTGACGGATGGCGCCGCATCGCCGGATTCGTCCGCGAGGAGCTCGTGGAAGAGCGCATCCTGGACGAGGTGCTCGCGGCCGCCCGCGCAAACGGCGAGGCCTTTCTCCGGCAATTGGTCCTGCAGGCGGGCTTCGCCGAAGTGCGCTTCGAAGAACCGGGCGACGAGACGTATTGAGCCGTGATACGCGGGAACCCCGCTCACCGGGCGGCTGCCAGGCCTCGGACTGGTGCGTGCAGCGCCGCCGCACCTACTGCGCCTGAGCCCTTTACTCGCACGCCGTCTCGTAGTACTCTATATATTGTAAATCATATACAACGAAGAGGACGACAAGCAATGAGTGAGAAACTGACGACAGCGGAGTTCAAGCAGAAGGTATTCAACTGGGATGAGAACACCGAATGGAAGTACGAGGGCAATCTGCCGGCGATCATCGACTTCTACGCGGACTGGTGTGGTCCGTGCAAGATGGTGGCTCCCATTCTCGAGGAGCTCAGCGAGGAGTATAAGGACCGGATTCACGTCTACAAGGTCGACACCGACAAGGAGCAGGAGCTCGCGGCGGCGTTCGGCATCCAGAGCATCCCGTCGCTTCTCTTCATACCAATGGACGACAAGCCGCAAATGGCGGCCGGCGCGCTGCCCAAGGAACAGCTGCAGCAGGTGATCAAGGATGTGCTGAAAGTCGACGCGGCATAGTCGGCGGATCCGGGGAGCGAGAGTCCCGCCTGTTGATCGGCGGCGCACGTTCTCGTATAGTTACGGTGGATGGACGATCCTGACCCACTCACATCCACCTCTCCCAACGTCGGACTGACGCGAGCCGTAGACAGATGACCACGTCGTTTGTCCTGCTCGGCGCGCTTCTGCTCCTCTCCGGATTCTTCTCCGGCACTGAGACGGCATTCACGTCGCTGTCTCCGGCGCAGGCTCACGATCTCAAGCGCAGGCATCTCAGCCGCGGCCGGGTGGTTGCGCGGCTCTACAACCGACCCGCGCGCCTTCTGACAACCGTGCTGATCGGGAACAACCTGGTCAACATCGCCGCGACGGCTGTCGCCACGGTACTGACGATCTCGCTCTTCGGGGCGGGGTACGAGTGGGCGGTCACCGGGGTGCTCACGGTGGTCATCCTCATATTCGGAGAGGTCACGCCCAAGCAGCTCGCGATCGCCCACAACGAAAGCTGGGTGCTCCATACCTGTCGTTTGGTTGCCGCGCTCGAGGTCGTCTTTGCCCCGGTCATCTGGTTTGTTTCCATTGTGAGTAACCGGATCGGACGGATCGCCGGTGGCCGAAGGCGCGCGGAGTTGACACCGCGCGGGCTCCTGAGCATGGTGGACCACGCCGAGACCGTAGGCGTGGTGGAAGCCGACCAGGGGAAGATGCTGCGCAGCGTTCTGCGGTTCAGCGACGTGCCGGTGAGCGCCGTGATGACCCACCGAACCCGCGTCTTCAGCGTCGATCGCGGCCGGAGGATCGACGAGACGATCGAGGCGTTGATCGACAGCGGCTACTCGCGCATCCCGGTGTACGAGGACAACCCGGAACGCATCGTCGGAATCGTCCTGCTGCGGGACGCCGCGAGGGAGCACGCAAAGGGAGGCGGGAACACCCCGCTACGCGAGATCATGGTCGAGCCCATCTACGTCCCGGAAAACCGCCGCATAGACCAGATGCTCGCGCAGTTCCGCCGCGCGAAGCTCAACATCGCCGTCGTGCTCGACGAATACGGCGGACTCGCGGGAATCGTGACGATGGAAGACATCGTCGAGGAGATCCTCGGCGAGATATACGATGAGAACGAGCAGCGCGAACGGGAGAAAGTCACCGCGGAGGGAGAGAACACCTATCTGATCGTCGCGGACATTCCCATCTACGTCCTCAACGACGCGCTCAACATCCAGCTCCCCTTCAGTCGGAACGCCCAGAGCCTGGGGGGCTACCTCGCGGACGTGGCCGGGCACATCCCGGCACCCGGAGAGGTGTTCGAGACGGCCGCCGGCCGGTTCGAAGTGGTGAGCACCTCGCGCCGGCACATCGTCTCGGTACGATTCCACAGGAAGCCGGACTCGAACAGCGAGGAATCGGCGTAGGGCACTCCTGAGGCTTTGCCTTTTCCAGGGCATTTGGGTAGTTTTTCCTGTGATTTTGCCGCATGGGGCTGTAACACTATCGCCCTTTTGTGGTTTATTGGATGGACAGGGACCGGGCAGCTGTCGTTGGCATGACTGCCCGCCGGCATTCACCTGCCGCACTGCGGCGGAGAATGCATGGGTGCGCGGGGGCGCATCGGCCTTGCGTGAGCGCTCCGGCAGTATGGGGTGATCCTGCGTTGCAGCGGAGCTCCGGACCTTCCGGAACCGTGACCGCAGGCACGGACAAGCCCGCCAGCCCGACCGACTCCCTCTTGTCCCGGGAGGAGAGCGGCTAAGCTAGACTGACGTAGTCAGTACCGACTCTGTCAGTTCGCAGTCTTTTTTCTCATTGGCCCCCCAGGTTTTATTACCTCCTTTCCTGGGGGGTTTTTTTGTGCCTCCTTTGACCGCCCCCCGGGGCTTCTTTATTATGTCTGGTCATGAGCAAGTACCCCTTCTCCGAGATCGAGAAGCGCTGGCAGCGCTTCTGGGAAGAGAACAGGACATTTCGGGTAACGGAAGACCCCTCGGTTCCGGCGGAGAAGCGTCGGTACGTTCTGGACATGTTCCCCTACCCTTCGGCCGCCGGCCTGCACGTTGGGCATCCGGAGGGATATACGGCGACCGACATCTACTGCCGGTTCCTTCGCATGCGCGGCTATGCCGTGCTCCACCCCATGGGGTTCGACAGTTTTGGGCTGCCGGCGGAAACGTACGCGATCCAGACCGGAACCCACCCGCGAACCACGACCGAGGCGAACATCACGCGCTTCCGCGAGCAGATCAAGAGCCTCGGCTTCTCGTACGACTGGGACCGCGAGGTCTCCACGCACGACCCCGACTACTACCGCTGGACCCAGTGGATCTTCCTGCGGCTGTGGGAGAAGGGGCTCGCCTACGTGGACGAGGTGCCGGTCTGGTACTGCGAGGCGCTCGGCACGGTTCTGGCGAACGAGGAGGTCATCTCCACGCCGGAAGGCCCCCGCAGCGAGCGGGGCAACCATCCGGTGGAACGGCGCCCGGTGCGGCAGTGGATGCTGCGTATCACCGCGTATGCCGACCGGCTGCTCGAGGGTCTCGAACGGCTCGACTGGCCGGAGTCAATCAAGACGATGCAGCGCAACTGGATAGGACGCAGCGAAGGAGCACAGGTGCGGTTCCCGCTTGCCGACGAGCCGGGCGAGATCGAGGTATTCACCACGAGGCCGGACACGTTGTTCGGCGCGACCTACATGGTACTCGCGCCCGAGCATCCCCTGGTGGACCGACTCACAACCGACCCCAACCGCCGCGCCGTAGAGGAGTACCGCACGCAGGCGAAGCTGAAGAGCGACATGGAACGCACCGACCTCTCGCGAGAGAAGACCGGCGTGTTCACCGGCGGCTACGCGGTGAACCCCGTCAACGACGAGCGCATACCGGTCTGGATCTCCGACTACGTGCTGCTCTCCTACGGTACCGGCGCGATCATGGCGGTTCCGGGTCATGACGAGCGCGACTTCGAGTTCGCCCAGACCTTCGGGCTGCCGATCGTCCGGGTGGTTGCGCCCGCAGATGCCCCCGACCCCGCAGCCGAGCTGACGGAAGCGATGCCTGAGCCGGGGATCGCCGTGAACTCCGGGGCCTTCGACGGGCTTCGGACCGACGAGTTCAAGGAGCGCATCATCGCCTGGCTCGAGGAGCGCGACATGGGTACACGCGCGGTCAACTACAAGCTGCGCGACTGGATCTTCTCCCGGCAGCGCTACTGGGGAGAGCCCGTGCCGATGATCGAATGCGCGGGCGAGTACGTGCCCGTACCCGACGACGATCTGCCGGTCCGACTGCCGGAGGTGGAGAACTACAAGCCGAGCGGGACGGGCGAGAGTCCGCTCGCCCAGGTCGACGAGTGGCTCTACACGGAGTGTCCCGACGGATCCGGCCGGAAGGCGAGGCGCGAAACCAACACGATGCCGCAATGGGCCGGAAGCTGCTGGTACTACCTGCGCTTCCTTGATCCGAAGAACGACCGGGAGCTCGCCTCACGCGAGAAGGTCGACTACTGGATGCCGGTCGATCTCTACGTGGGAGGCACCGAGCACGCGGTGCTGCACCTCCTGTACGCGCGGTTCTGGCACAAGGTGCTCTACGATATCGGGTTGGTCAACACCGACGAGCCGTTCACCCGACTGGTCAACCAGGGGATGATCCTGGGCGAAGGCGGCGTGAAAATGTCCAAGAGCCTCGGCAACGTCATCAACCCGGACGACATCGTCGCCGAGTTCGGCGCCGACTCGATGCGCATGTACGAGATGTTCATGGGCCCGCTCGAGATCGCCAAACCGTGGTCGACGAACGGGCTTGCCGGGGTACATCGCTTCCTCGACCGGGTCTACCGGCTGAGCGAGCGTGAGCCGGTCGACACCGAACCGCCGAAGGAGCTCGTGCGACTCCTGCACAAGACGATCAGAAAGGTCACCAGCGACACCGACTCGCTCGCCTTCAACACCGCAATCGCGCAGATGATGATCTTCGTGAACGAGCTGTTCAAGGTGGAGACGCACTACCGCGAGCTGTGGGAACCGTTCGTACTCCTGCTCTCGCCCTATGCCCCCCACCTGGGAGAAGAGCTGTGGGCCAAGCTCGGCCATGAACCATCGGTCTCCAGGGTCGACTGGCCGGTCTACGATCCGGCGCTGACGGTCGACGAAGAGGTGACGATCGTGCTCCAGGTCAACGGCAAGGTCAGGAGCCGGGTCCAGGCGACCGCCGGGTCGGGCCGCGAAGAGCTCGAGCGGCTCGCACGTGCGGATGCGCGGATTCGTGAGTGGATCGACGAGAAGGAAGTGGTCAAGATCATCACGGTCCCTGACAAGCTGGTCAACATCGTCGTCCGGTAAGACAGACACCGTTCAGCGCACCGTCTCGGCCAGCCATGCCCTGCCCCGCTCGTCGACGTCGACGACCAGCCGACGATGAGAGGACGCCCACAGTACGGTGACTCCAACCGGCAGCGGGGGCATGCCGGCATCGCCTGTGACCGGCTCGGCGAAAGGAGACGCGCGGAACCAGATCCCCGGCGGCACGGTGAGCGACACCTCCTTCGTCGCAACCGGCCTGACGTAGGTAACCCGCATCGCGCCGTCGCCTATCGCCCGCACCACACGCTCGATGTCGAGCGCCCACGGGTCGGCCGGCAGCCGGTCGGCGATCTCCGCGGACAACCGGTCGGCTGAGAACCGCCTGAGGTCCACGCCCGCCTCGAGGAGTCGCCACGTCACCTCAGCCGTGGGGCCGCAGGCAAAGGAGAGCGAAACGCTCCGCTCGCAACGCCTTCTCCCGGAACTCGTCGCGTCGAAGGGCCAGACGGCCCCGGCGGTGGCGAGCCGGTCGCCCGGCTCGAGAGCAGGCCCGCCGCCTTCCACCCAGACCGCCTGCGCCCGCAGCGCAACAGGCGGCAACCGGGGGAGCGTGATGTGCACGCGTTCGCCGGCCGCTACCGGCGCGGCGTGCGCCTCGCTCCCGCCGGCGAAACGCCACGAGAGGGTGAAGTGGGCCGGTCCCCAGGCGGCCTCCCACGCCGGCGGAGTCCGGGGAACGACGACCGGGACGGTGACGGTCGCGGGGAAGAGGTCGCACGAGAGGAGCGCGGCCGCGAGGGGCAGCACGGGTGCGAATCGAGCCCATGATCGCAGAGAACATCTCATACCAGAACTGACGGGCAAAACGGCACCGGTGCTTCGTTACAGCCGCCACGCTCGCGTGGGGTCGAGGCGGCGCAGCTGCTCATGGTAGGTCGACCGGACCCTGGCGAGCCACTCGACGAAGGCGTCACTCTGGTAGTCGGGATAGGTCCACTCGAGAGGCCGGTAGCGACCGCGGCGGTAGAGCAAGGTGACCTCAGCGAACAGCCCGTCGCGAAGCGGTACCCGGTGAGCGCCGGCCTTGGTGGTCGCGAGCATCACGCGGGAGAGCGAGAGCAGCCCCGGGTCCAGGTTGAGCGTCCGACCCGGTAGAGCGTCGGTATGAGCCCCCGCGGACTCACGCGTCTTCTCCTCGACGGCGTTCGTCGCGTGCTTGTACCAGGCCAGCGTCGACGGATCGACGAGAGACGCGAAGCTGAACAGCGTCTTCACGAGTCCGGGGCCCATCTCCGCCTCGTAGTAGGTGGAGTAGGAGAACTCCCGGGGAGCAAGCGCATCGTCCACGAGGCCGAACCGGTCCTCCACGATCGAGCGCACATCGGCAAACGAGCTTTCGCCCCCGTAGAGGCAGGCGATGAAGAGCTTGTGCGGCTGGTACGGGCTCACAGTTCCCATGGCGATGATTGCGACTCAAGAGAGTTTATTGGATAATGGTCCGACTATGGAAGGCGAGCAGCCGTTTTCCGAGCTCGTTGCGAAGGCGATCGAGGATCGGCGTCGGATCATACACGAGGAGGACCTCCCCGGGCTCAAGGAACTCTTCCGGGTGTATCACGCGTCGCTTCAGGGACTTCACCAACTGCTGATCAGAAAGGGGCTCGTCCAGCAGGATCCGTACAAGGCAGAACAGAGGATCTCCGATATCACCCCGCCCCAGGACGATCCGTACCTCGAGTCCGAGCGGGAGCTCGCGCTGGGAGTACGGCTTGACGCCTACGACAATACGCTCGAGTTTCTCAACAACTACTTCGAGTTTCGCCTTGAGGCGCTCGGCTTTCGCGAGCTGCGCAAGCTCTCCGATCTGGCCCGCTATATAAACTGGAGACAGCTCACCTCGCATTCACAGCAGCCGACGACCCGGGGCATCGCCGATCTGATTGGGCGGGCTCGCGGCGGGCAGGATAGCTTCGCGAACGGAGTCATCTCCGACTCGCTCACACAGCTCGCCCGAACCCTGGAATCGATTCAGTCGCAGGTCAAGGCGATCACCGTCTTCAAGCGTGAGGAGTACAAGCAGATCCTGCGTACACGGGTCATGCCGTCGATCCCGGACGTCGCCCGGCTCAGCCCTGAGGACACCGCCTCGTTGGAGGAGGTCCGGGGGCACTACCGCAAGCTCGAGCTGCCCGAACCGTTCATCCCGGAACTCGCGGCCGAGACCCTCGCGGAGATGCACGGCGACCAGGCGCAAGCGCGCCGCGAGGAAGTGCTCCAGCGGCTACGGTCGCAGAAGCGCGAGAGCCGCAGGAAGCGACCCGGGGAATCGCTTCGCGACGTGCTCATTTCGTCGGTCCGCAGCCTCTCAGCCGCAAGCCGTCCCCTCGACACGATCGCGGAAAACCTGCAGACCAATGCGGATATCGCCCGGTCCCGGTCACGAGGACTTGGACAGCGGGTACGCGACTGGATCGACCGGTTGACGAACCGGCAACCGGCACAGACCATCTACCGGGTGGAGTACACCGACGAATCGACCGGCACCCGACACAGCGAACCGGTGGTGTTCGACGAGTTCATGAATCGGACGACCAGGAAGGCACGCCTCTACAGCGCCTTCCTCGCCCGCACCGGCGGACCGTGGGAGAAACTCCAGGCCGCGAGTGACGAACAGCTCTATCGATTCATCGAGAAGGAACTCGGCGAGTGCCATCTCATCCATCGCCGCGCCGGCGCGATCGACGATCACCTGAAGGGCGCTGCACCGTCGGCGGAGCGCAAGCGGATGAAGGGCGTGAAGATCGAGCTATCGGCACTGCGCAATGCGATCGTCAAGGCGAACCAGCTCAAGCACGAGTACACCGCGAAGAAGGGCGAAATCGAGCAGATGAAGAACCTCGGCGTGGAGCCGTAGCCCGCCTACACGCCGCGGTAGATTCCCAGGACCCGCAGGTCATTCACGACGTCCGGCAGCCGCTCGAGCGCCTCATGAAACGGCCCTTCGGTATCCGGCAGTTCCAGGTCGACGTAGAACATGTACTCCCACGGCTTGCCCGGTATTGGTCGGGACTCGAGCTTTTTCAGGTTCAGAGACGCGGCGGCCATGATCTGCATCGCGGCGAAAAGCGCGCCCGGCTTGTCCGGCGTGGAGAACACGAGGCTCGCGAGGTTCGCATCGTCGACCGAAGCCACCTCGTCGCGGGTGAGCACCACGAACCGCGTGTAGTTGCGCGGATTCGTCTCGATCCCCTCCTTGAGAATCTGCATGCCGTATACCTCCGCCGCGCGCGCGTTTGCGATAGCCGCGTATTCGAGCCGGCCCTCATCAGCGATGTGCGCGACCGAGCCTGCCGTGTCGTAGAAGGGAACGAGCGTCCAGTCGTGGGCGCGCAGGTAGTCGTCGCACTGAGCGAGCGCCTGCGGGTGCGAGAAGACTCTGGTGATCGACTCGAGCGAGCTGCCCGGCAGACCGATCAGGCTGTGCTCGATCCGCAGCTTGATCTCGCCGACGATCGTGAGATCCGGGTACTGCAGCAGCAGGTCGTAGTTCTCGTGCACACTCCCGGCAAGGCTGTTCTCGACGGGAACGATACCGTACCGGGCCGAGCCCTGGAGAACGACGTCGAAGACGTCGCGGAAGTGACGACATGGCTCCGCCGTGAACTCCAGATCGTGGAAGAACCGCAGCAGCGCCATCTCGCTGTACGCCCCCCGCGCGCCCTGGTAGGCGACGGGCATCGCCCCCGCCGCCGCGGACTGCATCGCCGGGGACGCGGCCCCCGCGACCACGACCGGCCTCCCCTCGCCGGCTGCCGGACGGCGCCGGGGAATGCGCGTCAGCTCTCTGCCCACCACCGGTGAGAGCGCCTCGATGTCGCGCATCAGCTTCTCGAACTGCTCCGGGAAGAGCGTCTGAGGCCCGTCCGAGAGCGCCTCGTCCGGGGCGGGATGGACCTCGACGATCAACCCGTCGGCACCGGCGGCGACCGCGCCGAGCCCGACCGGCGGGACCTTCTCGCGCAGGCCGGTGGCGTGGCTCGGATCGACGAGAATGGGCAGGTGCGTGAGCTTGCGGGCGACGGGAATCGAGGAGATATCGAGCGAATTGCGGGTATAGGTCTCGAAGGTGCGGATCCCCCTCTCGCAGAGGATGACGTCCTCCGTTCCATGGGCGAGGAGGTATTCGGCAGCCATCAGCCACTCCTCGATCGTCGCGCAAAGCCCTCGTTTGAGCATGACCGGCCGACCGGTCGATCCGACCGCCTTCAGCAGCTCGAAGTTCTGCATGTTGCGCGCACCGACCTGCATCAGGTCCACGTACTCGCGGTACATGTCGACGTAGGCGGGCGCAACGATCTCCGAGACGACCGGCATGTCGTACCGCTCGCCTGCCTGCTTCAGCAACCGGAGTCCCTCCTCCCCGTGCCCCTGGAAGGAGTAGGGGCTGGTGCGCGGCTTGAACGCGCCGCCGCGAAGCGCTACCGCCCCGCTTTCCCGCACGATTCGGGCGGTCTCAAGGATCAGCTCCTCGCTCTCCACCGCGCACGGTCCGGCGATGACCGCGATTCGCGGGCCGCCGATCCTGATCGGTCCGACGGTGACCACGGAGTCGCTCTGCTTGAGCTCGCGGCTCGCGAGCTTGTACGGCTTGGTGATGGGGATCACCCGCTGTACCCCGGGACGCAACTCTACCTCGCGAAGGTCTATTGCCACCGCCCCGACCGCGCCAAAGATCGTCTCTTCCTCACCAACGATCTCGCGGACCCTGAAACCGCGATCGGTGAGGTATTCCCGCAGGCGCTGCTTGTCGTCGTCGCGGATCGATCGTTCGAGTACGATTACCATGGTCGCTATTCTACGCGATAGCGGGGGGGAAGTGCGAGAGGATGTACTGCTCGAAGTCCTCGAGGAGCTGCTCGCGATACGCGAGTATCTGCCGCACGTACCGTTGGGTAGACGCCGGCGTCTGGCCGCGGACAACGCGAGTGAGGCCGGCGTTGTAGATGGCGAGCGCCTCGCCGTAGTCCCTTCCCTGATCGAGACAGAACCTCAGGTACTGCAGCCCATGGAAGGTGTTGACCTCCGTGTTGAAGAAGTCCTCTTCACTCAGGTGACGGAAGGTGAGCGAGTTGAGCTGGAACAGCCCTCTGTCTATCGAACGCGGATTTCGGTTCACTGCCGTCGGGTGGAAACGGCTCTCACCCCAGACGAGACTGAAGGCGAGCGAGAAGGAGATATTGAGGCGGTCAGCATAGTAGAGGATGGGCAGTGCGATTGCCTCGGACCCGGCAACCCCGACGAAGAAGTCGACGACCCGGTCGCGAGTCACCGCCTCCCGGTAGAGCGCGAGGTCCGGGGTCGGCCCCTCGAGGAAGTTCTCGATGTTCGGGTAGACGCGGCGCCCCTCGGCATCGGCTTCCACAACGATAACCTCGGCCGCTGCTTCAGCCCGCCGGTTCGCGCGCAGGAGTACCGGGTCTTCGTCCGGGACATACGGATCCCCGGTGCTGCATGCGAGCAGCACGACTCCGGCGATCAGTATCAGGAGCTTCGTCGTTGGTGTCATACTCCGCGAGAAAAAATACCGGCCATCCGCAGGCCGATCAATAGCCCGGATGGGTGATCATCGCCTGCCCGGAGAGGCTCGGAATGACAGTCAGCCGACCGCCTGAGCCATCGGGCCGACCCGCAATCTCGCCTATGAGCCCGGTCACTCCTTCGCATCCGTAGAAGCCGAAGTCGTCGAACACGACCACGCCGCCGGAGACCATTCTCGGCCAGACCCACTCGAAGGTCTCCCGGGCGCTCTGGTAGACGTCGACGTCTATGTGGCAGAGCGCAAAGGAGCGCTCCTCGATTTCGTGCCCCCGGTCATCGGGGAAGACCCCGGGAAGCAGCCGAACGTGCGGCACCCCCGCGCGCTCGAGCAGGCCGCGCACGAGCTCCACCGAGGTATTCGCGTGCTCCCCGCCTTTGTAGTACGTGTCACGGGTCGACGCCTTGACCACGCCGGCGAAGGTGTCGGCGAGGAACACATCGCGGCCGGCGGTCTCGCGGCCGGCGGTCTCGCGGCCGGCGGAGGTGATCCCGCCGCGAGGCCGCTCGAGCGCGCGGGCGATCACCACGCCGGATCCGCCGCGCCAGCTGCCCACCTCGAGCACGTCGCCGGCGGGCACTTGGGAAGCGATGAACCAGAGCGTCCAGAGGCGGTAGATGTCGACCATCGTCGCGTCGCGCACGAGGCGGTAGACCTCCTGGAACACGTCGTCGACGTCCCAGGGCCGGTAGTTCGCGACCGGCTCCACGATCCCGTATCCCGGGGGATAGGTGCGTCGAGCCTGTGGTCTGGTATTCGTGCGCGCCTGATCCGACATGGCACCCCTTCTTCCTGCCCGTGAATGCCGCTATAGTACGGCACAGGCGAAGCATGGGCAACCGGAGCATGACATCGACGTGGACTCCCGACGGTTGGCGCACGCTCGAGGCACGCCACCAGCCCGACTATCCGGCCCCGGCCGCGCATGCGGCCGTGCTCGATCAGCTCGCCTCGCTTCCGCCCATCGTCTTCCCCGGTGAGATCGACCTGTTGCGCGGTAGAATCGCGGAGGCGGCGGCCGGGCGGCTGTTCATTCTGCATGGGGGCGACTGCGTCGAGCGGTTCATCGACTGCAACCCACAGACGATCACCAACAAGCTCAAGATCCTGCTCCAGATGAGTGTCATCCTCTCGCATGCGGCGCGCAGACCGGTCCTGCGGATCGGACGGATCGCGGGGCAGTACTTCAAGCCGCGGAGCGCCGCGGTCGAGACGATCGGCGGACGGACGGTGCCCACGTATCGAGGCGATACGATCAACGGGTGGGCGCTCGACCAGCGCGAGCCGGATCCGCATCGGCTGCTCGAAGGGTACTTCCACGCGACGGCGACGCTCAATTACGTCCGCTCGATGATTGACGGCGGGTTTGCGGACCTGCACCACCCGTACTCGTGGAACCTGCACTCGATCGAGCAGACCAAACGGTGGGAGGAGTACCGGACCATCGTCGATCACATCCTGGACGCGATCCATTTCATGGAAAGCTTTGGAGGGATCCGCAATGAGAGCCTGGGGCGGATCGACTTCTACACCTCGCACGAGGGCCTGCACCTCGGGTACGAGCAGGCGCTCACGCGACCGGAGGGAGGAGCCTGGTACGACACGAGCGCGCACCTGCTCTGGATTGGAGAACGCACCCGGGACCTGGCAGGGGCACACGTCGAGTTCTTCCGGGGGGTGTCGAACCCGATCGGCGTGAAACTCTCGGCTACCGCCGAGCCGGGAGACGTCGTGGAGCTCGCGCGAAAGCTCAACCCTCGCGGCGAGGCCGGCCGGCTCATGCTGATCACACGGCTCGGGCAGGCACAGGTCCGCAACCGTCTCCCCAACCTGATTGAGGCGGTCACGGCGGCCGGCCTCGAGGTCGCCTGGATGTGCGACCCCATGCACGGGAACACGACGACGCTTGCCGGCGGTCGCAAGACCCGCGACTTCGATTCGGTCCTCGGGGAGCTCGACGCGACGTTCGAGGTGCACCGTGCGGCCGATACTCACCTCGCGGGTGTCCACTTCGAGCTGACCGGTGACGAGGTCACCGAGTGCACCGGCGGGGCGCTCGAGCTCGCCGAACGCGATCTGGAGGCACGCTACGAGTCGTACTGCGATCCGCGCCTGAACTACGCGCAGAGCCTGGAGATGGCCTTCCTCATCTCGCGCTACCTGCGGGAACGCCGCCCGGACTGAACGGCCGGTCGATGCCTCAGGGGCTTACGGGCAACGTGCGCACGGAGAAATCGCGGAACTCCGCGCGGCCGAGCGACCGCAGCGCGACCTCCACACCGGATTCGATTCCGAACCAGGTGCGGTACCGGACCCGGTCGACGCCGTCCACGGCGACGGTGAGGTACTGGGAGCGCGGCTCGTAGAGGATGTCCAGGTCGAGGAAACCGTCGATCGCGTGCGGCACCGCGGCGTCGAGGACCCGCCCCATCACCACGTCGTCGTCCGACCGGTAGAGCTGGAGGAAGGTCGCGTCGGTCTTGCGGACTCCCGGATCACGGGTGAACCAGACGAGCAGACTCGAGCCCATCCCGTACCCGCGTCGGCGCTGAACATCGTCCACGAAGAGGTGAAGTCCCACGCCGGCCCAGCCGCTGTCGAGCACGCGGACCCGCACGGAGTAAAGAACAGGGTCGCCGGTCTGCAGCACCGGCATCGCGAGCTTGGCGAAGTAGGCGTCCGGGTCGGTCTGGACGGCGGAATCCGGACGAACGGTCCAGGTCCCGGTGTCGGGGGTGCCGCTGCTGAATCCGGTGCTGATTCGACGCGTCAGACGCGCGCGCATCATCGCGACCAGACCGTGATCCAGGATCTCATCGAGCACGCGATCTTCGAGCTCCTGCTTCTCCCGTCGCAGCGCCTCATTCTCTGCCAGGAGGTCGGCGACCTCGGCCTGCAGGTGCGCAAGGCGTTCGGCCTGCTCGGCGCGGGCGATCGCCGCGCGGGCGTCTTCCTCGGTCGCTGCGGGTGGCCGCGGAGGGGCCTCATGGTCCGCGGTGCGCTCGAGCGCCTCCTCGAGCCGGGCCAGATCGGCGGCCGCCTGTTCGAGCGCGTGAACGCGACGCTCGAGCGATCTGATCTCGTCCATGACGAGATCCGCGGCGGCCCGAAGGTCGGATCGCCGCACGTAGTCGCCGGGGAAGGTCCAGTCCGGGGCGGGAACCGGCCGCGTTGCGACCTCGAGCAGTTCCTGCAGCCGATCGATCTCGGCCTGCATCACCTCGACGTCGTCCTTCAGGTCGACGTTGCGCGCCTGGAGTCCCTCGATCTGCTCGCGCAGGGTCATGCGCTCTGCGCGCAGCTCGTTGTTCTCCATCACGAGCCCCACGACGTCGCCGGCGAGCTCGTCGCGCTCGCGAATCAGTGCGCGGACCTGGTCGCCGGAGAGTGGAGAGACGGGCTCTTCCGAGGGGTCGCGCGGGGGCGGATCGGCTGCTGCTGCGAGCTCGTCCTCGAGCCGGGTCCGCTCGGCGCGCATCGATTCCAGCTCGGCTCTGAGCTCCGCGACGGTCGCCTCGAACTCGGCGCGGGTCTCCGCACGCACGATCGCGCGCAGGGCCTCCGCGCGCGCCGCGTGTATCGCGTCGGCTCCCACCACCGCGATCTGCTCGGCGAGTCGCAGGTCGCCGGCCTCGTTCACGGAGAGGGCGCCACCGTATACGGTGCCGTCAAGCAGGACCCCGTCAATTCGGATGGTAGAGCCGTCCGGTGAGGATATCGTCGCGAAGTCCAGGATCGTCTGCGGCGGCAGGATGTTCGCCTCTTCCGGGACGATTCGGGTCACGGACCAGACATCGGCGCCGGTCTGCTCGAGCAGCAGCGAATAGAGGTCGGCTCCTACTCCAACGCCGCGCACGTAGAATTCGCCCGGTCCCGCCTGGTGGATCGACGCCGCGGAGAAATCGAATGCGGCGGGCACGAGCGACTCCTGAGCCGACGCGAACGGTACGGCTGCCGCAAGCAGCAGTACCATCCGGAGCGCGCGCATTGGGCTCCGGGAAGGGCCTGTGTGAACCATCATACTCCCCCCTGCTAGTGTCGGCTGATACCGACCCGGTTCTGAGCCGCGCCTTCGTGGCTCACCAACAATATTGGCACCAGTCCAGAACCGGTGGATTTCCGCGGACGACGGGCGGTATCTTCGGAGGATGAAGCCGAACCGGAGCGCTCTTGCCTGCCTGATCGTGCTGATACTCCTGCCCGCGGCTTCGCCGGCCTTCGCGGCGAATGCCGACGCCTTCGTGGTCGGCTTCCTCCCGGGTGAGATCAGCTACGACCCGTTGACCGCGTACACGACGTCTGAAGCCCAGATATTCTCCGGAATCTACGAAGGGCTCGTTGGCTACGATCCGTTCAGCCTTGACCCGGTTCCGGCGGTCGCGAGCCGCTGGGAGATATCGCAGGACGGGCGGCGCTACCGCTTCTTCATCCGCCCGGAGGCCCGCTACTCGAACGGCGACCCGGTCGTCGCCGCGGACTTCCGCGAGGCCTGGCTGCTCCTGCTCGATCCGCAGCGGAATGCTCCCTACGCTTCGCTCCTCGACGTCGTCTCCGGTGCGCGGGCCTACCGGACCGGAGAGAACCCGGACCGGCAGAGCGTCGGGATCATCGCGGTCTCGGACCGGGTCCTCGAGGTCCGACTCGAGCAGCGGGCAACGCACTTCCTGCGGATACTCTGCCACCACAGCTTCGTCGCCGTCCATCCGACGGCGCGGGAGAGCCGCGACTGGCAGGATCCGCTCACGCTCCCCGTGAACGGACCGTACACCGTGACCGCCGCCGGCGCCGAGGCGATCACGCTCAGGGTGAATCCTTACTACTGGGACCGACGCCGGGTCCGCTACGAAGAGATCCGGATTCGGTTCGAGGCCGACGCTCAGTCGGTGACCCGGGCCTTCAACGAAGGCGAGATCGACTGGGTCCGCGGGGCGATCGACCTGCAGCGCGTGGCTCGCACGCAAGACATCGTGATCAACCCGCTGTACGCGACGACGTACTACCAGCTTTCGGCGACCCGTCC
The DNA here is from genome assembly GCA_007118855.1 of Spirochaetaceae bacterium. Classification (GTDB taxonomy): domain Bacteria; phylum Spirochaetota; class Spirochaetia; order DSM-27196; family SLST01; genus SLST01. Next base: position 3,197 of record SKQU01000022.1, on the reverse strand, counting down.
CCCCTTCGACGATCCGAGGGTTCGCCGAGCAGCGGCCCTCCTGCTGCCGTGGGAACGCATTCGAAGCGACGACCTGTGGTACCTGCCTACGGCCAACCTCGTTCCGCGGATCCCCTCCTACCCGCAGCCGGAGGGGATCACGGCCCGCGACTCTGAGGAGGCGCTGCGGCTGCTCGCCGAGGCCGGATATCCGAACGGGGACGGCCTGCCCCCGATCGAGATCACGATTCCCACACCGCTGCGCTCCGACCGCGTCGCCCAGCTGATGGTGGAGAGCTGGCAAGCCTCGCTCGAGACGACGGTCAGCGTGAGGGTGATCCCCTACCCGGAGTACTTCACGGTCGTTGACGATGGGGAGTTCACAGTCAGCACGATCAGCTGGATAGGCGACTTCGCCGACCCGCTGACCTTTCTCGACATGTGGGTCTCCGAGAGCAATCTCAACAAGACAGGGTACTCCAACCCCGACTACGATGCGCTGATCCGCCGGGCGATGAGCATGACCGGGAGCGCACGGTACGAAGTGCTCGCCCGGGCCGAGCAGATCCTGCTCTCCGACGGCGTCGTACTGCCCATCCGGCACTCGCCCGCCATCAACCTGATCGATCTGAAGATGGTCGACGGGTGGTACCCGAACCCGCTCGACATTCACCCGTTCAAGTTCCTTCGGCCGGCTGACGCGAGACCGCTGCCGAACGTCGCAATGGGGTCCGGCGAACAACTTTGATGTTTGCGCCTCTTTTGGTATATTGGGGCGGATGAAAAAAGCCTCCAAGTCCAAACCCTCGACTGCGTTCCAGGAAAAGGAGCAGGTCGTCTACCCGCTTCAGGGCGTCGGTCAGATCAAGAAGATCTTCCAGCGAGAGTTCAAGGGTGAAGACACGCTCTACTACGAGATCTACCTCGAAGTGAGCGACATGACGGTGTTCGTCCCGGTGGACAAGGCCGAGGATCTCGGCATCCGGGCGATCGTGCCGAAGAAGGAGGCCGACTCTGCGCTCGCGCTCATCGCGGAGGAGTTCGAACCGGTACCGGCCGACTGGAAGATGCGGTACCAGATGAACCTCGACCTACTGAAGCAGGGAAGCATTCAGGATATCGCGACGGTCGTCCGCGCGCTCTACCATCGAAGCAAGGTCAAGGAACTGCCGATCCTCGAACGCAAGCTCTTCGACAGCGCTCTGAAGCTGCTCGTTGACGAGGTGTCGTTCAGCCTGGACAAGAGCAAGACCGATGTTGAGGAGCTCGTGTTCACGCGGCTGGAGAGCGATCCAAAAAAGCCGCCCAGGAAGACCGCTGAGAAGACTGCTGAGAAGACCTAGTCCATGAGCCTGCCGTGGGCACGGATCTTCGGTTCACTCCGGTCGCACCTCGGCTCGTCGCCGCTTCCCTCGGTCTCGCGCATCGCGAGCACGAATACCACGCCCTTTCACATCCTCGTCTCAACGATGATTTCGCTGCGCACGAAGGACGAGGTGACCCTCGCGGCGAGCCTGCGCCTCTTCTCGGTAGCCCAGACCCCGGCAGAGATCTGTGCGCTCAGCGCGGACCGTATCGCCGAGCTGATCTACCCGGCCGGATTCTACCGGACGAAGGCGACGAGCATCCGCGAGACGAGTCGCCTGATCGTGAAGCAGCACGCCGGGCAGGTGCCGGCGGACCTGGACGCACTCGTTGCGCTGCCGGGCGTTGGAAGGAAGACCGCGAACCTCGTGCTCGGCCTCGGTTTCGGGATCGAGGCGATCTGCGTGGACACCCACGTCCATCGCATCGCGAACCGGTGCGGCTGGGTCACCTCACGGAATCCCGATGAGACGGAACGAAAGCTGCAGGAGATCCTGCCCAGAGCGCACTGGATCGAGATTAACGAACTGCTCGTCGCCTACGGACAGAAGGTCTGCACGCCCATCTCGCCACGCTGCTCCTCCTGCGTGATCGCCCGGCAGTGCCGGCGGATCGGCGTGGAAAGAAGCCGATAGCGCAAAGGCAAAGCCAGCTTTGTGATCTGAAGCGACAAAACACATTCTATTGTGCTCCCGCTCACAACAGATGATTTTTGACCATATTACTTGCACAAGTGTTCCGGCTGATGTATAGTGGCTCCAGACAAATCCAAAGAGATCGGCAACGGGTTTCCAGCCCTGGAAAAGCGGACTGGCAGACGGCCCTCAGCCGATCTGTATCAGTTCGGGAGGACTACATGAAGAGTGTGAAGGGCACACAGACTGAGAAGAACCTGCTCGCGGCGTTCGCCGGTGAGAGCCAGGCGCGCAACCGCTACACCTACTTCGCGAGCAAGGCGAAGTCGGAAGGGTACGTGCAGATCGCAGAGATCTTCACGGAGACGGCCAATCAGGAGAAGGAGCACGCGAAGCGCTTCTGGAGCTACCTCGAGGGCGGCGACGTTGAGATTACCGCAATGTATCCGGCCGGTTTCTCGGACGACATGGTCGGTTCGACGGTGGAGAACCTCAAGCACGCCGCCGCCGGCGAGCGCATGGAGTGGACCGAGCTCTACAGCGGGTTCGCCGAGACGGCGCGCCAGGAGGGGTTTCCCCAGATCGGCGCACAGTTCGACGCGGTGAGCATCGCGGAGAAGCAGCACGAGAAGCGCTACAATGCGCTAGCGAAGAATATCGATGACGGGACGGTGTTCAAGCGGGGAGCCGAGACCGTCTGGTCGTGCATCAACTGCGGCTACATCTCCATAGGCGCCGAGCCGCCCAAGGTATGCCCTGCGTGCAAGCATCCGCAGGGGTACTACGAGCTCGTCCGCGAGAACTGGTAGTCGTCTTTGCGCCGAGCTCCGCAGGGAGCAAGGAGGCCCGCTTCGGCGGGCCTTTTTCTTGTTCTTACGCGGAACCGGCCGAAGACCCGGCTGACGGCCGGCGGCGGTCGTGTCGTCGGAACAGCACGAAGCAGGCAATCCCCGCCAGAATCATCAGCGCAGAGAGCACCTGTCCCGTCGTGAAGTTCCAGGGCGTCAGCAGCAGCGCCGGCGGATTCGGAATCGGACTCAGCCTGATCCGGAAACCGAGCGCCGGATCGGGTTCCCGGAAGTACTCACCAATGAACCGCGCGATCCCGTATCCCATCAGGTAGACGGAGACCATGAACCCCCGAAACCGCGCGCGCGTGCGGAACACGAACCACAGAATCGCCCAGAGGATCACGCCTTCGAGCATGGCCTGGTAGAG
>SKQU01000024.1 GCA_007118855.1 Spirochaetaceae bacterium | reverse complement strand
GCGCGAGTTCCCGGTTGGCAGCAATCGCGTGGCGCAGGACGGACTTGGTCTCAATATCAGCGTCTGGCGGCAAGAACGGAAGGTCATTTGCGGGCACGTCTGGTTTCATCATGTTCATTGTGGCACATTTCGTGCACATGAGAAGCCCGTCGTGTGCATGGCGTGTACACGACGATCGTCACTTGATTCAACATAACATCTTCTCTCTCGAGTTCCGGCGAATCCCACTGCTCCGCGCAGCAGGCTGTCGAAACGAGCCGCGCTCGGGTTCGATAGTTGTGAAGCGGCAGAAGCAGAAACGCCGTTGTAAAGGTTTATGAAACCGAAGCCCAACGCAGCTTTGACCACGTCAGTCACCAGCACTCCTGAGACTGCGGCGACCCCGTCAACTGCCACTCCCTCGGCCACTGCGCGGTCGGCCGCGTTCAGACCGGAGTCACCACGTCCCACCCCACCTGCCCTCGCCGACGTCGATTTCCGCCGCTATCTCGTCGACGTCGCCCACTTCAACCCGAAACGGGCGGGGACCGCGGTCGCCGACGTGAACCGGTTTCGGCGGCTGGTTCCACGCTCCGTCGAGAGCAGGGAGGTGGCGCTGGAGGTCTTTGAACGGGAACTCGGGCGTGGTGCTCCGGCGGAGACAGTCGGGCGCGCGATCGAGTCGGTGAAGCACTACTGGTACGCGGTGGATCGGCTCCGGTGGGGCGGAGCGGGACAACGGCTGCCGGCGACGCTGGAGAGAGTGGTGGCGCAGGCGATCCAGACGATGCGGTTGCAGCATAAGTCGTACCGCACCGAGAAAAGCTACGCGAGCTGGATCCGGCGTTTTCTCGCTCATTCGACGGGCACGCCCGGCGCGGAACTCAGCGAAGAGCACGTTCGGCGGTATCTGAGCTATCTCGCGGTCGAACGTCACGTTTCGAGCGCGACGCAGGAGCAGGCGTTCAACGCGATTCTCTTCCTCTACCGATTCGTCCTGCATCGACGGATCGAGGGGCTGCGCGAGTCGATTCGGTCCAAGCGTTCGCGAAGGCTGCCGGTCGTCCTGACACGCAGCGAGGTGGACGCGGTTCTGAAGCGGCTTCCCGGGAGGTTCGGGCTCATGGGACGCCTCATCTACGGGGCGGGCCTTCGTCTTCGCGAGTGTCTCGGGCTGCGGACCATGGACATCGAATTCGACGAGGCTCGGATCATGGTGCGGTCGGCAAAGGGCCGGAAGGACCGCGCGGCGATTCTCCCTCGCACGCTCGCGGCCGAACTGCTTCGTCACATCGACGAGGTGCGCGTGCTCTACGAACGCGACCGTGTTCAGCACAACCCAGGTGTCCGGTTGCCGCTCGCCCTCGAGCACAAGCATCAAAACTCCGAAACATCCTGGAAATGGTTCTGGGCATTCCCGTCCGATCGGATCTCGGTCGACCCGCAGAGCGGGAAGAGCTACCGATACCACCTTCACCCGACGGCGTTGCAGCGGCACTTCTCCACGGCGGTCCGGAGCGCGGGCCTTCTCAAGCGGGCTACGGTCCACTCGCTTCGGCACAGCTTCGCGACGCACCTCATCGAGTCGGGGGTCGAAAGCCCGCTCGACCGACACCGTTGACGGCTCCCGACGCGCGGCTCCCGGATGGATGAACATATCCTTCCGCCAGGACCTGCTCAAGCAGATCGATGAGGTGGCCCGTACCGAGTCGCGCTCGGAGCTCGTTCGAGAGGCAGCGCGCATGTACATCGAGCGGAAGCGGAGGATGGATGCGGTGATCGAATCGATCCGAGAGATCGTTCGTGAGCGCGGCATCACGGAAGAGGATGTCGCGGCCGAAATCGCCGCGGTTCGCGCCGAACGAAAGCAGCACAGGTCGTGATCGTCACCGTAGACACCAAACGTCCTCGTGTCCGGGGTGTTCTTTGGTGGCGTTCCTGGCACGATCGTGACGGCTGCGAGCGAAGGGGTTTTCGCGCTCGCGATGACGCCGCTCCATCTCAGTCGGTCACGCCGCAGAGAAGCATCGCCTGAACCTGCTGGTTCGACCGTCTCCTCTGTGTCCGAAGGCTGCCGGCCGATGAAGTGAGCGGCCAGCTGCATTCATCCGCGACTGCCCTCGGGATGACCCGTCATCTCCCGTATCATGGCACAGGTCTTGGCCACCCGGTCCGTCATCGCGCCGCTGAGGCGGTCGGTGTCGCGGTAGACGAATTCGATGAAGTAGTCCTTGCCTGCGTCGAGGGTCTCCTGGAGATGACTGCGCAGCGCGTCTTCGGAGAATGCGTCGTCGCACAGGAGAAGCGGCACGGGCTTACGGCACCAGATGATGTCCGGCGGACAGGTGTGGGTCAGGACGCGGAGATCACACCACGGCGTGACGCTGACCTTGCGCAGGCCGTGCAAGCGCAAGAGGGACGGCATCAGGTGATGAACCGCCTCGCAGCAGCCGAACATCAGGAGCTTGAACCTGGCGGCCAGCGGGGTGAGGTAGGGCATCACGAACTCGTCGAACATGGCGGGCGAAATGCCGGCGGACTCCTGCGACTCCAGGTACCCGTAGCGGTCCGTCGACGGCACCACGCGGCCGGTGGGGATCTCCGTCTCGTCGCTGAACAGGGAGCTGCCGGAGCAGTAGCCCTGGTTGCCGTCGTGGTTTGAGGTTAGCAGCCCCTGTTCCTCCTCCCACTGGCCGAGCGCCAGGTTGTTCTCGGCGAGGAAGGCGAATAACCGTTGTACGCCCGGGGGATTGATGGCCATCTGCAGGTAGAGCTCCTGCATGCCCATCAGGTGCACGGCCTGATTGGTGATGCCGTTGGAGTATGCCGAGCCGGGGCGGCCGGCCACGACGGGCAGCAGACCGGCGAAGACCTCCTCGGCAAGGTGCAGACGCCGTTCGCTTTCCTCGCGGTCGAGGCGGATGGTGCTCTTCTTCAGCTTCCCGAAATCCGCGTCGATGTCCCGGATCGGATGGTTGGTCGTGTATCCCTTGGTGTCGCCACTCCCGTTGTCGGCGTCGGTCACGCGGAGCTCGTCGCAGACCCCGGTGGACGGGGTGCACCAGTCCACCACGAAGCGGGCGGGAATGATCCGGTCATCGTCGATCTTCTCGTACGCCGTCAGAACGTAGAGCAACCGCGATTCGAGGGCGCGACAGCCGGCGTCTTCGCATTCCGTCCCTGGCATGAGGTCGCGGAAGTACGAGCCGTTGTCTTCGATGTGGAATGGAACGGTTTTCTCCTGGCGGCGGTTGTGCAGACGCCACTTCTCTCGTCGCTGCGCCATGGGCGTGCCCATTGCATACTCCGCGTACCGGCCGGCGAGATTCCTGAGGCGGGTCTTGTCCTTGGGAGTCATCGTTCATCTCCGTATGGTCTTCCTTCGGTCGAACGATCGCGGCGTGGGGTGAGCCGACCGCGCAGCGGGCCGCGAATACCCACCACCCTGTGGTTCGGTCTTCCCGATTTTCCGATCCACTGTATCAGGAATAGTACTGGTCAACAGTGGCGCTCACCGTGGCTGCCCAGTGAGTCAGGTTCTCCGGATTGTTGGCGATCGTGCTGATGTCCTTGAGAACGAACTCCAGGGTTGCCGTAGCGGCGATGTAGTGCACGGTCATGAACGACAGGGTCGAGGTCAGGAGTGAGAGCTTGCCGCGTTCCCCGAGCGAGAAAATCGTCCCGGCGGGTTGGGCGAACGGCCCTCGCTTCAGCAAGAAGTCAAGAGTGACATCCGAGTCCAGAAAGACCCTGATCATGCAAGTACTTGTCGTGCAGATGACGGCCGACACGGCCATCAGGCTGTCTGATTCTTCGAAAAACCCCGGGTTCTGGATGAACGTGCAGCGGGGTAGTGAAGCGCCTGGGAACTGAAGTACAGTAGGATCATGGGGATCCGGGAGTCGGTGTATCGGCTGCTCGAAGAGCTGGACGGCTTCCAGTATGACGCGCTCGGTCTGGATCGGGTATGGGACCTGCTCTTCCCCGACTCCAATGAGCAGTGGCAACGGGTCAGGGTCACACACTGCATGGAGACCTATTACCTCTTCCACGTGGACGGCGATGCCCCTGGCCTGCAGGCGCGACCCGGCGGGGAAGTAACGCCCATGAAACCGTTCGGCGCCACGGGAGGAGTGGAGGCCCGTCGCGATCCTGATGATGCCTGGGAACCGCTGCTCGAGTCGATGCGGAAGCGCGTCGGGAGGGTGAAGCGTGACTGGATCAAGGCCAACCGGGAAGCCGTTGACGGGTATCCGCTGGACCGCAGACGCGGAATCCTCTCGCATGCACTGGTGCGAGAGTCCCTTCCCGGTCTGTACCGGATCGAGCGGGATCTGGGAACCGAAGCGTGCGAGACGTTCATCGCACTGGTCGAGTCGGGATACTTCCACCGGGAGGAGAACACCACCGTCCCCGCGCTCAGCGCCGGAGATTACTTCCGCTACTGCAAACTGGCCTACATCGCGGGAAAGAGACCTGATGAGGAAGTCGACGAGTCGATGAGCGGCCGCGAGATGTACCGGCGTTTCGCCGACGGCAGGCACGAAGGGTTGCTCGACATCGAAGAGGATTCAACCGGTGAGTTCGGGGACTGGATCGACGGGAAGCATCCGAAGCGGTCGGCCGGAGGGCATCCCTGGGAGATCAAACGGGGAGGGAACACCACCCACATCGACCTGGCCGTCTACCGGCCGCGAGGACGCAAGGATGGATTGCGCATCGAACTGATCGCGCCTGCGATCGGGAGGCTTGCGGAGGCCGTCAGGATGCTGCTGGCGATTCACGCCGCGGAGCTGCCGATCGGCATCGTTCCCCGCCAGGAGACGCTCCATCGGGCCGCGCAGGACTTCGACAGGAACCGCGGCGTCTATGACGTGATGCATTACGCCGACCTGGGAGGTTAGAAGCGTCGGCTGACCCCGTTCATCGCCTGGGATCCGCTGCCGCTCCTGGTCCCGAAGCCGGACCCCGGGAAGGAGATCACCCGCAGTGGGTCCACATCCGGATGACCTTGACGGCTCGCTCGCTCTCGGAGCACTTCTCGATCGGCTCGTGCGATTCGTTGACGTCATCCATGGAAAATGCCATGAAGCCTGGTGCTGTACGTGTGGCATGTGCTTCCAGCACAGAACTTTGCCCGGTCCCTGGGCAACTGCCGGTGATCAGTGAGTGGAGTTGCTTCGAAACCTGCTACAGCGAAAGACGATAGGGATCAGATCAGCACCAGGCTTCATGACAGTCTCCACCGTTTGGGCGCATGTGGGGTGGCGGAGGGATGGCGGGACGGCGGTGGCGCTCCCCCCTTTGGATGCGCTGAGAAGGATGTGGGGGTAGCGGAAGCCGAAAGGCGGCGCGGGGCGGACAGCCCGACGAGGGCCGGCGGCCTCGTGAGGCTGGAGCGGACGGAGTGTTGCGCGAGTCTACGGCTTCGGCGCCGGAATCGCCTTCGTAACGCTCTGGATCCCACTGCACAGTGCGACGGGGCTTCGGGAACTGAACCCATTCCGGAGGTAACTGTGAACTGTAGAGAGCCGCAGCTGGGGGCCGCTCAGACTCGGGAACAGCGGAGGATACTTCCACGGCGCGTCCAACCTGGAGATCACTGCCACATCCTCGACCTCAGCGGCACGACTGACATGCGCTTGGCATTCAACCGTGCGGAGCAGCTGACCACGGTGCACAACATATGCAACTGGGACCTGTCCGGGGCATACGCGTACGAGCCACATGTTCTCGGGTGCGAGCTCGTTCGGCAAAGAGTTCGGCGGCTTGACGACTCGGCCCTTCACGCCCGATCGATTGGGGCCATCCGGAAACGCGGTCTACCTGACTGTGCAAAACTACGCGGATCCGCTCGAACCGGCCAGAGTGAGAACTGCTGCATGGTCGGTCGGGGCTCTTGCTATGTCGCTCGGGTCAGGGTAGACTCACCACATCCTCGGCTTGGCGGGCTTTCCCTGCAAGATCGTCGGCATGAAGGACAAGAGCGTGGAATCCATTTCGAGACGAGACCGTGAGATACTGAGACGGCGGGCGCAGACCCAACGGGAGTACGCGACGTCTCCGCGGAATGAGGCCATTCTGCAGATGTGGGAGGCCCAGGCAGAGGGCCGACGCGAAACTCCTGCCGTGCGGCTGCTGTTTTCCAACTTTCGTCACGAGGTCATCACACCGCGGCTTCAGTGCGAGGGTGAACTGGCGCGCCGGATCGAGGCCGATCTCCTCGGCAGGCTGGTGGGGCGCGAGTTGTTTGACGACGATACACCCATTGCGCCGACCTTCGACATGGCGTGGCACATCCATGTCCGACCGTTCGGTCTGCAGCCGATGATCACGCGACCGGAGGGCCCGAACCCGCAGGGGTTCCACATTGATCCGGTCATCACCGACCTCGCCTCAGAGGTGGACAGATTGCGCGGCGGATCATTCGGGGTCGACCGGGAGGGAACCGCGCGCCGACGCGCACTTCTTGAGGATGTGCTTGGGGACATCCTGCCGGTGCGTATGGTGATGGCCAGCCTGCCGGGATCTATAACGAACGAGCTGGTACATCTGATGGGTATGGAAGCCTATTACCTGGCCATGTATGACTGCCCGGATGCGGTGCACCAGGCAATGGACATGGCAACCGTGGTCTACGAGCAGTACTATAACTTCCTAGAGGAGGAGCAGTTGCTCCTGCCGACAAACGGTCTGAGCCCCCTCGCGCAGGAGTCCTTCGCCTTCACCGCCGAGCTTCCGGCCGACAAGGTGACGCGGACTACGCAGTGCTGGGGCTATCTCGAGTCGCAGGAAACGACGGCGGTCTCCACGGATGCCTTCGGCGAGTTCGTCTTCCCGTACCAGCAGCGCCTGGTCGACCGCTACGGGCTTCTGTCGTACGGCTGCTGCGAGCGCGTCGACGCCATCTGGCCCGACTACCTGTCCGCGTGGTCCAGACTCCGCAAGCTTTCGGTCTCCCCCTTCAACAATGAGCCGCTGATCGGCGAGTTCCTGCGGGGCAGTCGGATCGTCTACTACTGCAAGCCGCGCGCGGAGCTCGTGACATGCGATGG
>SKQU01000328.1 GCA_007118855.1 Spirochaetaceae bacterium | reverse complement strand
TTCCGGCGCTCGCGGTCGCGGGCACCCGCTGCCGGCATGAGCTTCGGCTGGTCAACGTGCCGCAGGCGCGCGAGAAGGAAACCGACCGGATCGCCGTCATGGCGCGCGCGATCAACGACCTTGGCGGCCGCGCCGAGGAGCTCCCCGACGGGCTCGTCGTGCACCCGCAGCCGCTTCGCGGGGGAACCGCCGACAGCGCCGGCGACCATCGCGTCGCGATGGCGCTCGCGGTCGCAGGCCTGTGCGCGGAGGAAGCGGTGACCGTGACGAACGCGGAAGTGGCGTCGGTCACCTTCCCCGGATTCTACGATCAGCTCGCCGCCTGCGGCGGCGCTCTGGTGAGGAAGTAATCATGCCCCGAATGGCCGTCTTCGACGTCGACCACACGATCACCCGTCACTCGACCGGACGGCGCCTCATCCAGTGCGGCAGAAAGACCGGGCTGTTCAGCGTCGGCAGCCTGCTCGCCCTCCCCTACCACTACCTGCGCTACCGCTCAGGGACGATCAACGTGGAGAGCGCGGTGGCCGCACTCGCCCGCCTCAGCGGCCGATCACGCGTGGAGCTCGAGGGGATCGCGGGCGAGTGCTTCGAGCGACGGATCAGCGCGGACATCATGGAAGACGCGCGCGAGTGCCTGGAGGCCCACGCGAGGGCCGGCGACGTCATCGTACTCGCGACATCGAGCCTCCGGCTGATCGTCAAGCCGCTCGCGGACTTTCTGGGAATCACCTACATCCTCGCCACCGAGCTCGAGTTCGACGACGGACACGCGACGGGGCTCCTCGCGACGGCTCCCTGCTACGGCGAAGAGAAGCGCGACCGCGTGGCCGCCCTCGCCTCGGCGCTGCGGATGGATCTCTCGCAGGCGAGCTTCTACTCGGACAGCCACATCGACCTGCCGCTCCTGCGATCCGTGGGGACACCGGTCGCCGTCAACCCGGACGCGAAGCTGCGCCGCGAAGCCGCGGCACGCGGGTGGGAGATCGTGAGGTTCCGGTAATCCGCAGCCTGACAGTGATCTTCGCGTGGAAAACTGCTACTATTACTGACAGGAGGACTCATGGTTACGCGTCGGTTCATGCTCGCGATTCTCCTGGCAGTGTGTGGCGCGTCGCTCGCAGCGCAGGACCGCGCGAGCGACCTTGACCTCTACTACCGTTTTCCCCTCTCGCTCGGCGCCCGGTACGAGAGCGTGAATCCCTACGTTGCATACGGCGCGCAGTTCAACGTCTACGGCATAGGCGCGGCCCTGATCGTCCCTGTCCCGCGGGCGCCGCGTATACAGCCCTTCCTCGAGACGACCGTCACGAGGTTCACCGCACAGGATCCGGAAGAAGCCGGCCGCTGGGACCATTCGACCTTCGGCGTATTGGCCGGACCGTCCTGGATGCGCCGACTCTCGCGCGAGTTCGAGATAGGCGGATTGGTCGGCATTGGCGGTGGCCTGACGGTCTTCCCGGATCTCGTGGAAGAGCCGGTGGGATACGGCACCTTCTCCGCGGCGGCGGGCATCAAGCTCGGCCTGAATCCCACGTACAACTTCTCGGTCGCGATTGAGCCGCGCTTCGCCTACCAGACGGCGCTTGCCGAGCTCGACCGGTTCGACGGCTTCTCGTTCTCCATCGGGCTCTCGGCCCATGTACGCTTTGGCGAGGATCCGGACAGCGCGGCGAACACGATCCGCGCGATGCGGTTCTCCAACGTGGAGGTGCCGGACCTCTTCGCGGCGATGCAGAGCTACTACGCGGGCAATCCGTTCGGCTCCGTCGTACTTGAGAACACCGAGCGTACCGCCGCGGAGGAGGTGGTCGTCTCGTTCTTCCAGCCCGGGCTGATGGACACCCCCACGGTCGCCGCGGAGATCGGCGTGCTGCCCCCGGGCGAGCCGGTGACGGTGCCTCTGAAGGCGGTCTACAACTCGTCGGTCTTCGACCTGGAGGGCATCACGCCGCTCTCCGGTGAGATCATCGTCAGCTACAGCTTTCGCGGCAGACCCGCCGAACAGCGGCAGACGGTGAGCTACGATCTCTACGACAAGACGGCGATGACCTGGGACGACGACCGCAAGCTCGCCGCCTTCATCACCCCCGCGGACAGCGCCATACGAAACTACCAGAGCGCGCTGATGCGCTACACACGTGATGCGGGCGACGACGGAGTCTCCGAGGCAATGCGCGCGGCGATCACCGCCTACGTGGGACTCGAGGAGCTCGGCATCGCCTACCAGGCCGACCCCACCTCGCCCTTCGTCGCGGTCCAACAGGATGTCTATGCCGTGGACTCGGTCAACCTGGCGCGGGACACGCTTCGCCGCGTCGCCGGAGACTGCGACGACCTGACGGCGCTGTTCGCGACCATGCTCGAGACGGTGGGCGTGGAAACCGGCTTCATCACGGTGCCCGGACACGTCTACCCTGTGTTCAACACCGGGGTGCCGGCTTCGCAGTTCGACCTGCTGCACCCGGACCGCAGCATGACCATCAACGTTGACGGTGAGCTCTGGGTTCCCGTGGAGGTCACCCTCCTTGGGACGGCCGACTTCCGCTCGGCGTGGCGGCGCGGCATTGAGCTCTACCTCGAATACGGAAGCGACCCGCAGGTGAGCGGATTCTACCGGACGGCCGACGCCCGGTCGGTCTTCCGTCCCGTCGGTCTTCGGCAGACGGACCTGGGCCTCCAGTACGGCGACGATGAGGAGATACGTCGCAGGTACACGAGGCAGATCACCGCGATGGTAGACACGGTTCTCGACGCCCTCGAGGCGGGCGCGGCGGAGCGAGGTCGCAGCCGCGACTACAACCGGCTCGGGATCGCCGCCGCGCGCAAGGGCCGGTTCGACAGGGCGGAAACGGCGTTCCGCACGGCGCTGCGGCTTGACGGCGGCTACGTGGACGCACAGATCAACCTGGGCGCGCTGCAGCTCGCCCGCGGCCGGCCCTCACTCGCGGTTCTCACGCTGCAGGACCTCGCGGTTCGCCTTGGCCGCGACGAGTCCGCCTCGCCAAGGTCGCTGACCACGGTCTACCTCAATCTCGCACGAGCCCACTACGAGCTCGACGAGTTCGAGCCCGCGGCCGAGTACTTCGAGCTCGCGCAGGGCATAGACCCGGAGCGCGCGGCGGCTCACTCGTTCATCGCCGCGGTCCAGGAATCCGACGGCGGGCGCGCCGCGCAGGTGGGCGGCGCGGGCATTCCCTTCGCCGGCGACGAGTAGCCGTCGGCCGGTCTCGCGCGGTCGCGGGCGACCGCGCGGTCAGAACCCCGGCAGCGCGTCAAGGATCGTGAGCCCCGTGTTACGATCCGCGACGAGCAGGTACTTCGACCAGAACACGACCGTGCCGACGTTGACGGGGTCTGTGGCGTCGTAGTGGTCGATGATACTCGCCTCGCTGATGGAGTCCGGGTGGGTCGTATCCACGAGGGTAACCATCCGGGATTCATCCGACGTGCCGAGCACTGCGTAATTGGTGATCGCGGCGATCGCCTCGTTGGTTCCCTGGGCCTCGATCGCGGCGATGGTCGTTCCATACGAAGGGCGGGCCGGGTCGACGTCGACAACAACCAGCCCCGTACCACCTCCGGGGAAGTTGTCCGACATGAACGCGTAGCCGTCGCGTACGGTGAGATCGTAGACCATCGTTCCGGCGCTGAATGCCTCCATCAGCAGCGGCGTTTCCGGCCGCCTGACATCGATGAGATAGAGAACCGAAGGCCGGAAGTACTCGGACTCGGTGACGTAGGCGATGTGGCCGTGGACCTCGACTCTGTTGATGGAGAACTGCGAGTCGAAGAACCCGACGAACTGCGGCGACGCCGGGTCGCTGACGCGGAACACCTGCAGCCCCGCGGCACTCGCGACGTAGGCGTAGTCGCCGAACACCGAGATGTCGCGGGTGAAGGAGGTCTGCTGAGCCGTACCCGCGACGGTCATGTTCGTGGGATCGGAGATGTCTACCACCGCGATCCCATCCGTTCCCGTTGCCACGAAGGCGTGATTCCCGGAGACTGCGACGCTGACCGCCGCGCCGAGCTCAACGCTGTCGAGCATCGTTGGCACGCGGCCTCCGGTCAGGTTCAAGGAAACGAGTGAGCCGGAGGTGGTCGCGAGGTACGCGGTCGTCCCGTCCACCGCGACCGCGATGGCCGGCTCCGGGTAGGAGGCGTGCTCCTCGAATCTCCCCGGTGCCGTCAGATCGACGCCCTGGATACCCAGGTCGCCGGCGGCGGCGAAGACGTGGCGGTCGCCAAGGCCCACACCGCGCGCCGGCCCCGCAGTATTCCAGTAGCCTATGCTGACCGGCTCAGCCGGATCGGAGACGTTCCACATCCGGATGCCGACACCGTTTGCCACGAAGAGGCGTCGGCCACGGACGACGACATCGGACCTCGATGGGTCTCCGACGACGTGGGTCGAGCCGCCGGTGCCCACGCGGGTCATCGCGGTTGAGAGCACCTCGATCGTGTAGTACAGGAGCTCGATCGCGAAAGGCTCCATGCTCATGACGTAGACACGCGACGGCGTCGCGGCGACCTCGAGCGGTTGGTACTCGGTGTGCACATAGGTCGCAATCAGCGCAGGTTGCGGTGTGTCCCGGGTGGGCAACCGTACCCGGTGGGTGTACCCGTGGTTCGGATCCGGATGGCCGGACCGCTCCACGATGTATACGTAGTGGTCGCCGTCGTTCTCTTCGGCCGCCGCGATGGCATGGACCCGATCGTTCGGAGGCTCGTAGACCCACTCCTTGCCGGGGGCGGACAGATCGGTCGCGTGGATGATGCGCACCTGCGCCTCGCCGTCGGCAACGACGATGTAGTCCTCGGTGAGGGCGAGGCGGCCCGGCGAGTCGACGGCGACGCTCGCGACGAGTAAGGGTCTCGACGGCGAAGCGATGTCAAGGATGAGCACCTCGCCGTCGGACGAACTGCCGGGGCTTCCCGCGTCGCTGACGACGGCATACCCGCCGCGGGCGGCAACATCCATCACGTTGATATCGGGCCGCGCGTAGGTTGCACGCAGCCGTGGTCGCTCCGGCTCGGAGATGTCGACGATGTGCAGCCCGGCGGTGCCTGCGGCCACGAGCGCCACCTGACCCACCGTGGCGATGCGGTTCGCGGTCCCGGGAAGGAGTGCACCGGACCGACGATCCTGCTCCGTATCAGGGAACGGATGAGCGACGCCTGAGTTGGGATCGCTCAGCGGCGCGCCTTCGAGGACGGGCCGAACGCGGTAGTAGTAGACCTCACCAACACCCACCCCGGGGTCGACGAAACGATTTCCGGTGATGGTGCCGCTGTAGTTCACGTATCGTGTGCTCCTCGACTGCGAGCGCCATACCTCGAAGGTCTCCACCGCCGGGATCTCCGGCCATTCGAGCTCGATCTTCCGGTATCCACCGAAGACCCGTGGCGCGAGAGTCAGCGGCGAGAGCGGAACGACCGCCCGGTAGCTCGAGGTGAACACTTCCTCACCGACGGTCGCCTCGAGCCGGAAGACGTAGAGCCGGCCGTTTCGGACGTTCATGATGACGGCCGGGTCCTCCGCGGCTGGTGCCGAACTGAAGGATCGAACCGTCCCGAACGAATCGCTCGGCAGGCTTCCGTTGTCGGTATAGCGGAGGGTGTACCCGGAAGCGCCGGGAACGGGTGCCCAGGACACCTCGATACGCTCGTTCCCAGCCTCGACGCGAAACGAGGGCAATCTGGAGGCGGGCGCCACAAGCGACACGACGGCGCGGGAGGCATTGCCGTTCCAGTCGGTCGCCGTCACGGCTACGCTGATCGATCCGTCGATCAGCAGGGTCTCGAAGGAGAACGAGAACGTCCCGTCGGCCTGCGAAGCGGGAGTCGTCCCGGTGCGCAGTACGCCCAGCGGTCCGGAGACCTCGTAGCTCACCGTCACCGGCTGATGCCCTTCGGACTCAGCGTCGCTCGCTCGACCGCTCACGGTGACGACTTCTGCGTAGATCTCGCCGTCGACCGGAGAGAACACCTCGAGTAGAGGCGCTGAGAGATCGGTGACGCGTGCGACGACAGTCGAATCGAAGGGTGCGACGCACGAGCCCAACAGCGCGACGGCCAGACCCGCCGCCGCGACGCGCAGTGACCTGCCGTGAAACATCCTGCCCATTCCTTAGTCTCCTTCTCAGTGAATATAGCCGCTCTCGGCGCAAACGTCCTGACCGGCACCCGTGAGCGCATGCTTTCGATATACTTGGACTGATGGACCGCAGGATCCTCGTCATCATCAACAGGCTTGGCGGGCGGGGGTTCGCCCGCAGGGCCCGACGCGTGGCCGCGGAGATGCTCACGAGAGCGGGGCTCGAGCACGAGATCCTCGCGACCCGCTCCATGCGCGAGATCCGCAGCGCCGCAGCAGCCGCGGCCGGACGCGGGTTCACGGAGATCACCTGCATAGGCGGCGACGGCACCGTCGGGATGATCACGAACCAGATCGCGGGTCAGGATATCATCCTCTCCCTCGTGCCCGGCGGCACCGGCAATATCCTCGCGAAGCACCTGAACGTCCCGGTTCGCCTGCGCGCAGCGCTTCGCATCGTCATCGCCTCCGAATACCTCGTGGACCTCGACTGCATCGAGCGCGACGGCCGCCTGCACGTCCTGAACCTGAGCATGGGCCTGAGCTCGCTCGCAATGACCGACGTGGACGGGCGCATGAAGCGACTGCTCGGCACCGCCGCCTACTTCCTCGTGGTACTCAGTCACCTCGCTCGCCGCGGACCGGCGCACTTCCGCGTCATCGCCGACGGACATGTCCGCCGGGTACGAGGTCGCGAGGTCCTCCTGACGAACGCCGGCTTCCGGCGCACCGCACTCGCCCCGCTGTTCGCCGACAGCAGCCCGGACGACGGGCGCCTCGAGCTCTCGATCTTCCACCTCTCCGGAGGACGGGGTCTGCTCGGCATGCTCTACGACGTCGTCTTCCACAACCCGCGATACCGCGACCGGTACCTGCAGCGGCTCTACGTCACCGATACGGCAGAGATCACAAGCGACCCGGAGCTTCCGGTGCAGGCCGACGGTGACGGGGTGGGCGTCGG
>SKQU01000419.1 GCA_007118855.1 Spirochaetaceae bacterium | reverse complement strand
GTTCACACCACGTTCCGGTGCGCTGCCGTGCGCGGAGACACCCCTGAAGTAGACTTCCATCTCCATCCTGCCGCGGTGGCCGCGGTAGAGGCGGCAGCTCGTCGGCTCGGTGGAGACCGCGTAGTCGGGCTTCAGCCCTTCCTCCTCGACGATGTAGCGCCAGCACATGCCGTCGCAGTCTTCCTCGAAGATCGTGAAGGTGAAGTACACAGCATACGGCCCGGTGTAGCCGATCTCCTTGAGGATGCGGCCGGCGGTGATCATCGACGCAGCGCCGCCCTTCTGGTCGGACGCGCCGCGGCCGTAGAGCCACCCGTCCTCCACTGCCCCTGAGAACGGGTCTCTGTCCCACTGAGACTCATCGCCGGTCATGACCGTGTCGATGTGCGCGTCGAAGGCGATCGCACGGTCACCGCTTCCAACCCGGCAGATCAGGTTGCCGAGTCCGTCGTAGCGAACCTCGTCCAAACCGTAGCCCCTGCAGTACTCCTCTATCACCGCGAGGACCTCGCGCTCCTCGCCACCGTACGAACGGGTCTGGACGAGCCTGGAGAGAATCGCGGCGGTGTCGTCCGCGTATCTGTTCGAGAGCTCGAGGATCCTGTGGTGTTTCACCATCTCGGTACTCCTTTCCAGCCTGTCTCCGGTCCGTCCTGTCTCCGGGGTGCGACGAATCGGCCTGTGCCGGCTTCTCCGACGACCCCGTGCTCTGCGTCGTAGACTGTCTTTCCGCGAAGCATCGTTCGCACGACCCGGCCGCGAAACTCGTGCCCGTCCCACGGGCTCACCTTCCCGAGCGACGGTGATGCGGCCGCATCGAAGCGGGTTGTCGCGTGGGGGTCGACGAAGACGAGGTCCGCGTCGTGTCCTGCTGCGATCGCTCCTTTGCGATCGTCGAGTCGGTAGCGCCGCGCGGCGGCGCTGCTCGTTACCTCAACAAGGCGCGCGAGGCTCAAGCGGCCCGCGAGGTACCCCTCGGAAAGCGCGTAGAGGAAGACGATCGGGCCGCCCGGGATGCCCGAGTAGGCGTCCCAGATCGAATCACCCGATTTCTCCTGGACCGTTCCCGGCGCGTGGTCGGAAGCGACGAAGTCGATCCGGCCGTCCGCGAGCATCTGCCAGAGGAGCGCCTTCTGATAGGGACTCTTCAGCGTCGGGGTGATCTTGAGTGGCGCCCCGATTCGTTCCAGATCCTCGCAGTCGAATTCGAGGTACTGCGGACACGTCTCACCGGTGACGTTGGCAAGAGCGGCGACGATCGCGGCCGCGCGCGCGGTCCCAAGGTGGACGATGTGCATCTCGGCGCCGGCCATGGCTGCAAGCTCGGTGACACTGAGAACCGAGAGTGTCTCGGCCGCCTCCGGGCGCGAACGGTAGAAGGCTCTGCCTGTTGCCCCCAAGGATCGCGCATCGGCATCCGCGTGCGAGATGAAGTCCCAGTCCTCCGCGTGCACGAGGATCGTCACGTCGTGGTTCTTTGCGAGCGGGAGGATCTGCGAGTACTGGTAGTTGTTCACCCGTGGGAAGAAATCCGCTCCGCTGGTGGCGTAGGTTTTGATGCCGCAGACGAGCGGCGCCATCTCGGCGATGCGGGCTTCGAGCGCGTCGTCGCAGAGCAGACCGGAGATGCCGCCAAAGAGCCCGAAGTCGACGACGCTTGCGTGTGAGAGCGCGTCCCGCTTCTCGAGAATCGAGGCGCCGTCGGTCGCCATCGGGATCGATGTGTCGGGCATGTCGATGACCGTCGTGACGCCACCGGCGGCGGCCGCCGCCGATCCGGTTGGGAAGGTCTCCCTGGCCGGATAGCCGGGGTCGAAGAAGTGAACGTGCGGGTCGATCGCGCCCGGGAGGACGAGCAGACCGTTCGCGTCCACGTCCTCACCGGAGGCCGGAAGGTCGGTGCCGACGGCTGCGATGATCCCGTCTTCCACGATGACTTCACCGCGGAACGGCTCGGTGGCACCGGGCAGCGCGATGCAGGCGTTGCGAACTCTCATGGTCGCGGCATTCTATACGATCGCGCCGATAGAGAGAAGGAATGGAGAGAAGGAATGGGGTATCCAAGCCGGCGCCATTTGGGGATGATGGGGCTTTGGAGACCGGATGAGCGACGTTATGCAGGTGCTCTCTGTGAGGCACCTGATTGACAGGATAGCGGGTGAGTTCCGCGCTGCGAGAAGCGTATGGGGAGTGCACGAGAGTATCTGGTACCGGCCCGATCCGGCACGCCGAGTCACAGTCAACCGCGAGTCGTGTGTAATGCCTCTCGGACCGGCCGCCGGTCCGCACACCCAGCTCGCGCAGAACATCGTCTGCGCGTATCTCACCGGCAGCCGCTTCTTCGAGCTGAAGACCGTCCAGATCCTCGACAGCCTGAAGATCGACAAGCCGTGTATCGACGCTGCCGACGAAGGCTATAACGTCGAGTGGTCGACCGAGCTGAGCCTTGACGCGGCGTGGGAAGAGTACGCGAAGGCGTGGATCGTCGTGCACGTGCTCGAAGAGGTTGTGATGGGCGGCGCCGACCCAACGGACGCCAGAGATGCCACGGACGCCACGGCGGAGCGCTCGTTCATCTGCAACATGAGCGTCGGCTACGATCTGGCCGGTATCATGCAACCGCCCATGCAGCGCTACATCGCGCGGATGACAGACCCGGCCGCCGAGCCCGTCTTCGGCGAATGGGTGGCCTCCATGGAGGCGGCGCTCCCGCGCATTGCCGAGGCGTTCGGCACCGATCTCCGCGACGGCGCCTTCGACCGTGTGCGCGCGGCCGCGACCGCGCCCATCTGCAGAAGCGCGACGCTCTCCACGATGCACGGGTGCCCGCCGGATGAGATCGAGTCGATTTGCCGCTATCTCCTCACCGAGCAGAAACTCGACACCTTCGTGAAGCTCAACCCGACGCTTCTTGGCTACGACACCGTACGCGGGATTCTCGACGACCTCGGGTTCTCCACGGTCGAGCTCAACCGCGACGGGTTCGCGCACGATCTGCAGTACCCCGACGCGGTGGGAATCCTCAGCCGTCTCGTGGAGGTCTCGCACGAGGTGGGGCGGACCTTTGGCGCGAAGCTCACGAATACGCTCGCCGTCCGCAACACCCGCGACGCGCTCCCCGGCGAGGAGATGTACCTCTCCGGCCGTGCGCTCTATCCGATCGCGATCGCCGTCGCCGCAAAGATCGCGCGGGAGTTCGACGGCAGACTCCCGATCTCCTACTGCGGCGGGATCACCTTTCACAACGCCGCGCGGGTTCTCGCGACCGGCATCCGTCCGCTCACGCTCTGCACGGTGCTCCTCAAGCCGGGTGGCTACGGGCGGCAGACGCAGATCGCGCGCGCGCTCGAGAGCGTCGACTGGCAGCGCGGCCGGATCGACGTGGATGCGCTCGAGCAGCTGGCCGATGAGGCGCGGCGCGACGTCACGGCGCACAAGTCGTTCCGCGGTACCGACGAGGTTCGCTTCGACGGCGCGCTTCCGGCGACCGACTGCTACCGCGCACCGTGCGTAGAGGCGTGCCCGATCCATCAGCACGTGCCCGAGTACATTCGGCTGGTCGGCGAAGGGCGCTACGCGCAGGCTCTGCGGCTCATCTACGAACGAAACGCGCTCCCGTCGATCACCGGCCATATCTGCGACCACCAGTGTCAACACGCGTGCACGCGACACGATTACGAAGGATGCCTCAGCATCCGGGAGCTCAAGAAGATCGCCGCACAGAACGGCCGGGCAGATTTCACGGCGGGCTGGTCGGCGCCGGAGGTGACCCGGAGCGAACGATGCGCGGTCATCGGCGCCGGGCCGGCGGGCCTCGCGTCGGCCTACTTCCTGGCGCGCGAAGGATTCGCGGTCACCGTATTCGAGCGAGAGGAGCGCCCGGGCGGCGTCGTGCGGAACGTCATCCCGGAGTTCCGGCTCCCGGTGGCGGCGATCGAGGAGGACATCGAGTTCATCCGTGAGCATGGCGTCACGTTCGTCTTTGGCGCAGAGGCTGAGGAACTGTCGATCGCCTCGCTTCGGGACCGGGGGTTCGGTCCCATCGTCTTCGCGATAGGCGCGGAGGTCGGAAACGAGATCGCGATCACCGGCGACACGTCCCGATTGGTTCGCTCGCTCGACTTCCTCTGGGGCTTCCGTGGCAACAAGCCGGTGGACGGCATCGGTTCGCGAGTCGTCGTCGTCGGCGGCGGGAACACCGCGATGGACGCGGCGCGCGCGGCGATGACGCTCCCGCAGGTGACCGACGTCGACCTCCTCTACCGCCGAAGCGAGGCGGAGATGCCGGCCGATCGCGAGGAGTACGAGAACGCGGTCGCCGACGGCGTCTCGTTCCACTTCCTGAGCAACCCGGAGTCGATCGATGCATCCGGCGCGGTGACCATTCGTGAGATGAAGCTCGGCGAGGTCGACGCGAGTGGTCGCCGCCGGCCGGTCGAGACCGACCGGACCCGGACGATCCACGCGGACACCGTGATCACCGCGATCGGCGAACGCGTGGACGCGAGCGCGCTCGCGGCGTTCGGAGTCCCGCTCTGCCCGGACGGTCGCGCAAATGCCGATCGCGTCACGCGCGAGACCCCGGCCGCCGGCGTCTTCCTCGCGGGCGACGCGCAAAGCGGTCCCTCCACCGTCGTGCGGTGTATCGCCGCAGGCCGTGCCGTCGCGGACACGATTGCCGCCCGCTCGGACGAGGAGCAGGGAACGCCCGGGGCCACCGCTGCCGCCGTAAGAGCGCGCGAAAACGCGGCGATACCGGCGATCGAGCTCCGCGACCGATTGGCCGCGCTCCGCCGTCGGAAGGTGACGGTGTTCGATCCGCCGTCGAGCTCGCACCGCGAGGGCGCGACGCTCGCAGAGCGCGAATGCGAGCGCTGCCTCGAGTGCAGCTACGTGTGTAACAGGTGCGTCGAGGTCTGCCCGAACCGGGCGAACATCGCCGTCGCGACGAGCGGTGTGGAGGGCTTCTCCGACCCGTTCCAGATCGTCCACCTTGACGCATGCTGCAACGAATGCGGCAACTGCGCGCACTTCTGCCCCTGGAGCGAGAAGGTTCCCTACCGCGACAAGCCGACCGTCTTCAGCTCCCGCGCCGCCTTCGACGCGAGCGGCAACGATGGCTGGCTCGTCGCCGACGGTCAGGCGCTCGTCCGCCACGGCGGCGCGGTCACCACCCGCCCGCTCGCGGGGGCGGCGGCCACGACGTCGAGGTTCGACCGGCTGTTCACGCTTCTCTATGGCGAGCGACCCGAACTGTTCGAGGTACTCCCATGATCCGCATAGCCAACGCGACCGCGGTCGAGTTCGACCCGCCGCGCGTCCGACGCGATGTCGAGATCCTGATCGCCGGGACGACGATCGTCGCGGTAACCGAGGGCGGTAACGCGACCGCTCTGGTCGACCGCAGGCCGGAGACGGTGATCGACGCCGCGGGACACATCGTCTATCCGGGTCTCGTCTGCAGCCATCACCACTATTACTCCGGGCTCTCCCGTGGGATTCTCGCGACGATCGGACCGACCCCCGACTTTGCGAGCACGCTCCGGAACCTCTGGTGGCGCCTCGACCAGGCGGCGGACGCTGGAAGTCTCTACGCCTCCGGGATGATCTGCAGTATCGACGCGATTCGTGCCGGTACGACCGCGGTCATCGACCACAGCGCGAGCCCCTGTTTCATACGCGGTTCGCTCGACACGCTCAAGCGTGCCTTCGAACGCGTCGGCCTGCGCGGAGCGACCTGCTACGAGACTACCGACCGCCACGGACGCGACGGAATGCTCGAGGGCATCGAGGAGAACCGTGCCTTCGCCCGGCAGATCGACGCGGAGAAGGAAGCGGGTAGCTGGAGCGGTCTTACCGAGGCGCATATCGGCGGTCACGCCCTCTTCACGATCCCCGAGGATGGGATGGAAGCGATTGCAGACGCGGTTAGATCGACCGGACGCGGCTTCCACGTCCACGTCGCCGAGGACCGCTACGACGTAGGCCACAGCCACGTGACCTACGGTGAGGATCTTGTGGCGCGGCTCGACCGTCACGGCGTGCTCGACGAGCGTTCGATCATCGTGCACGGCACCTTCCTGGCTCCTGCCGAGGTAGAGCTTCTCAACGAACGCGACGTCTTCGTCGTGCACAACTGCCGCAGCAACATGAACAACGGCGTCGGCTACAACGAGAACCTGCCCGCGATCGACAACCTCGCGCTCGGCACCGACGGCATCGGCGCGGATATGCTCGAAGAGTTCAAACACGCGTACTTCAAGCACCGGGACGCGCACGGGCCGATGTGGCCGGACGGCTTCCTCCGCGCACTCGCGGCCGGAAACCGGCTTCTCGAACGCACGTTCGGCGGCAGGTACGGCAGACTCGAGCCGGGATACACGGCGGACATCGTAATCAACGAGTACGATCCGCCTACGCCGCTGGTGGCGGAAAACATCGCGGGGCACATCGCCTTCGGGCTCGGTTCCGCAGGCACGCACACGGTCATCGTGGGAGGCTCTGTGGTCTACCGGGACCGTGAGTTTCCCTTTGACGTCGACGAGGTGTACGCCGACGCGCGCTCCCAGACGAAGGCGCTCTGGGACCGGATGGACGCGATCGCGCCGTAGGAGGGCCTCTTGTCTCACGACCGATTTCCCAACCTGCAGGTGAGCCTGCCCGCCTGGGTGACCGAGCTCGTCCCGGCGAACGATCATCGTTATGATGACGATGAGAAGAAGATGCGACTCGTGCTCGATCTCGCGCGGGAGAACGTACGTCGCGGCGAGGGAGGACCCTTTGGCGCGGCGGTCTTTGACGGCGATTCCGGGCGCCTTATCGCCCCGGGTATCAACATGGTCGTCGCAACGAAGTGGTCGGGTGCCCACGCGGAGATGGTCGCGATCGGCATCGCGCAGCAGACGATGGGGACCTTCGACCTTGGCGCGGAGGGTATGCCTCGAATGGAGCTCGTCAGCTCGACCGAGCCGTGTTCGATGTGTCTTGGCGCGACCCTCTGGACCGGCGTCCGTCGGCTTGTCTGCGGCGCCCGTGGTGAAGACGCCGAGGCGATTGGTTTCGACGAGGGTCCAAAGCCCGCTGAAT
>SKQU01000185.1 GCA_007118855.1 Spirochaetaceae bacterium | reverse complement strand
GTCAGACCCGTGTTCTCGAGGTAATCGACGCGCGGTTCGACGCCCACCCCGTAGACCACGAGATCGGCGGAGAGAGTCGAACCGTCGTCGAGTCGGATCTCCCGCACCGACCCGTCGCCGACGATGGCCTGCGGCCGATGTCCCATCTTGAAGGTGACGCCCTGATCCTCGTGGACCGAACGCATCCACGCACCCACCTCGGGGCCAAGAACCGGCTCGAGCGGCTCGGCCACCGGATCGACGACGCAGACCGACATGCCGCGCTGCTTCAGCTGCGCGGCGACCTCCATCCCGATGAACCCGGCCCCCACGACGACCGCGTCGCTCGCGTTCTCGCACGCCACGACTATCGCTTCGGCATCCCGGTGCGACCTGAGCGTGAAAACGCCTTTGAGGTCTGCGCCGGGTATATCGAGCCGCCGCGGCACCCCGCCGGTAGCGAGAAGGATCATGTCGGCTGTCATGCTCTCACCGTCCGGGGTGGTGACCGTGCGCTCGGCGGGGTCGAAGTGCCGGACCCGGCTCCCGGTGACGATCCGGATCCCGAGCGACTCGTAGAATGCCGGCGGGCGAAGCGGAAGGTACTTCGCCGGCGCATCTCCCGAGAGGAGACCCTTGGACAACATCGGGCGGTCGTAGGGAGCTTCTTCGTCGGCGGTGACCATCGTGATCTGCCCGGCAAAACCCTCTCTGCGCAGCGTCTCAGCGCAGGCCGATCCGGCGGCGCCTGAGCCGACGATCAGCACACGTCGTCCATCGTCGCCGTGCGGCATTGAAATCGACGGATCATGGCGGTCTCCAATGAAGACCGACCCGTTTTCTTCCTTGACGTCGTAGACCGGAAGATCGTCAAGGGCGGGAGTTCGGTCGAGCGCCCCGCCGTCGAGCGAAAACGTTGCGTTGTGGTAGGGACAGACGACGTGACCGTCGTGGAGCACCCCGTCACCGAGCGGCCCGCCGTAGTGGGGACATGAACTGCCGATCGCCGAGAGCTTCCCGCTCCGGCGCGTCAGGAGAACTGCCTCGTCCTCGTCGAGCTCTATCACCAGCGGCGAGCTGTCGTTCAGATCGGATGATTGCGCAACCCTTCTCCATTGTGACATGGTCCCTCCTTGTCCACAGTGAGCATATTCCGTGCCAATGGGTAATCCGTACCCGTAGCGCGCTTGCTGCGGATCTTACTGCACCGTATGATAGGAGGGTGGAGGAACCTTCTGGAATCACCAGTTTTCCATAGCATGGTCGGCACGAGTGGACCGATGCAAAAAGTCTATCGGAGCATCCGACGCGTCTCCCAACTCGACATCCCCGTGCTGATCACCGGCGAGAGCGGCAGCGGGAAGGAGCTCGTGGCGCACGCCATACACAACGAAAGCCCGCGGAGGTCCGGGCCGTTTCATGCGGTGAATACCGGCGCGCTCACGCCGGATCTCATCGCAAGCGAGCTCTTCGGTCACGAGAAGGGGGCGTTCACCGGCGCAACGGCCGCGAAGAAGGGCGTGTTCGAGATCGCCGACGGAGGGACTCTCTTTCTCGACGAGATAGGCACGATGGGGCTCGACAACCAGGTCGATCTCCTGCGCGTCATCGAGTCACAGACGTTCACGCGGGTCGGCGGCACCACGCCCATTCGCTCCAATGTGCGAATCCTCGCTGCGGCGAACACCGATCTGCGTCAGATGGTCCGCGAGAAGCGATTCCGGGCCGATCTCTACTACCGGCTCAGCGTTTTTCCACTGCCTCTGCCCCCGCTTCGCAAACGAAGAGCCGATATCCCGATTCTCGCGGAGTTCTTCAGACAGGAGTACGCGTCACAGTACAACCACGAAGTGCGCGGCTTCGACGAGCGCGCGATCCGACAGTTGCGCTCCTACGGATGGCCGGGGAACGTCCGGGAGCTCTCAAACGTCGTGCTCCGGCTGGTCGTCAGCGCGACTGAGCCGATGATCACCGAAGGCGACGTGGCGGAGGCGCTCTACGAGACAGCGGTCCTCGTCGATGCCGAACCGGATCCTGGCGATCGCGAGGCCCCACTTTCGGCCGTCACGTCGGCAGTCGGTGCGGCCGCTCAGGTGGAAACGGCGCCCGAGTCGACATCGGAGGCGACTCAGGTCATAGCCGGACGAACGATCGAAGAGGTGGAGCGGGAGCTCATCGAGGCAACACTGCGCCGTACCGGGGGAAATCGCACGAAGGCGGCGCGACTGCTCGGAATCAGCAGGAAGTCGCTCTACAACAAGGTGAAGTCGTACGAGATCGACGATTAGCGCGGCGCCACGGGTAAACCGTACCCATTTGGCATGGTTTCTGCAGTTACATTTGCGGAGGCCATGTGCCGCACGAAAAGCCGCTGAGAGCACGTACTGAACAAGCCTGTCCGTCACGTCCCGGAAGACATTACGTGCGGTCGAGCAGGCTCCACGGGGCATCGGTGTCGGTCGGTGAATCCGACCTCGAGCTCAGCTCGATCTTCCTCGATTATGACGACTGGGCCGTCCGGTTCTTCGGTCTCCATCCCCGTACCGCGTTCTCGAGTGGGCACCCGGCGAAGGGCGCCCGCCTGGTCGGTTCGCCGCTACAGATCGCGAGCATGGATGCCGGCGTCCGGCGGATCAACCTCAGGGAGGGCAGTACCACCCTGGCTCCGCTGCAGAACGAGAACCGCGGCGGCAGTATTCCGGCGGCGAAGACCGCCGATCTGACCCGACGATGCAACCTGAAGCCCTTCTGGAACGGAACCGGGACATGGGGAGACCATGACACCCCTCAGGCCGACGACCGCCGGACCGGTGGCGATACGCAAACCGGCCGTCAGGCGGTTGATCCGCCGGCTCTCATAGAAGACCGTACGCTGCTGAATCTCGGGGTGACGAGCCCGGAAGGTCGACTCGGCGCCGTCACCGACCTCGTAGTCGACGTCGAGCACTGGAAAGCACGCTACCTGATCGTCCGGGTATCCCCGGACGATGAGAAGGAAGAGCGCCTGCTCTCTCCGTTCTGGATTTCCATACGACCGGACAGCCCACGCATTTGCGTGCCGATCACGAGGGCAACGGTGCTGAACGCGCCGTCCTTCGACCCGGACGATCTGACACCATTCGACGAGACGGTGCTCGCACGGTACTACGGATTTCTCGTCGAATCGTAGGTCGCCGGGACCGATCGCAGCCGCCGGACTGAGCCTCTGCGCCGCCTTCGTCTCTCGTCAGGACGAGAACAGCCTTCTTATCCGACCCGCGATCGTGCGGTCACGGAGGAACTGTGCGATCAGCGGCTGCGACTGAGAGTATCCAAGCTCAGCCGCCTCCACGCCGCGCCAGAACTCCCATAGCTCGATCTCGCTCACATCGAGGTTGATGAACAGATGCGGTCGCGTCTGCGCGACCTCCAGCCGCTCGGCCTCAGCGGTGAATGTGTTGAATGTCCGCGCGAGCAGGAACGGAAGACCGGGCGGCTCATCGTCCTCGTCCTCTTCCTGGTCGGCCGAATCGCGATCGCCGGAGAATCTGTCCTTGACCCGCTGCCAGAGGTTCCGGTCGGGGTCCTTGTCCGGTCCGTGATCCCGCTTGATCTCTCCCTGGGTCCACTCCGCGTTGAACCACTGAGATCCGGTGAGTCCTACGCCGATCCGGATCGTGGGTCGAAACTGGTCGAGCGCCCGCAGCGGGAGGTTGAGCCGCACCCCTCCGTCAACGAGATACGAGCCGTTGGCAGCGAACGGTTCGAAGATCCCGGGTATCGAGATGCTCGCCCGAATCGCGTCAACCAGCGGCCCACGGTCGAAGAAGTGCCCGCGGCCGCTGTTGATATCAACGGCGACCGCGATGAAAGGTATACTGAGGTCCTCGATCCTGACGTCGCCGACGAGCTCTCCCAGGAACCGCGCGACCGCCTTCCCGGCGACGAGACTGCCCTTGGCCCAGGTCACATCCAGGAGCTTTGAGAACTCCCAGCCGTCGAGCTCGGAGACAACCCGCTCCATCTCCGCTACCGAGAGGCCGGCCGCGTAGAGTCCTCCAACCAGCGACCCGGCGCTGGTTCCGGCGATACACGCCGGCCTGATCCCTGCTTCCTCGAGCGCCTTCAGGACGCCAATGTGCGCGAGGCCCTTGGCGGCCCCGCCGGCGAGCGCGATTCCCGGTCTCGCGAAGCGTCTTCCCATGCCACTCCCCTCTCCTCGATCATGTACCCGGAGCGGCATACGACGTCAAGCCCGTACAGCGAGCTTTGCTACAGGACTTCGCCGCGGCACGTCGCTGTGGAGCGACCTCGCCGCGATCCGCTTGCATATATGTAGTAATATCTATATATTGATGAGATGATGTATAGAACGCGGGGGCTGCAATGGCGATTGTGGGAATGAGCATGGCGCTGGTCGTGGGTCTCCTCCTCGGCCTGATCGGCGGGGGCGGCTCCATCCTCACCGTCCCGGTACTGGTCTACATGCTCGGAATCCCGGCGGTCCAGGCAACCGCCTACAGTCTCTTCGTCGTGGGCCTCGCCGCCCTCGTCGGGGCAATCGGCTACGTTCGCTCCGGAGAGGTCGACGCGAGGGTCGCGACCCTCTTCGCGCTCCCCTCGCTGGTTGCGGTCTTCGCCACCCGGCGCTTCATCATCCCTGCCGTGCCCGACCGCCTGTTCACCGTGGGGACCGTAGTCGTCACGAAGGACATGGCGATTCTCGTCCTCTTCGCGGTCACGATGCTGCTCGCCGCGGTCTCCATGATTCGCGGCTGCAGACGGTGTGTCACCCGTTCCGAAGACCGGGAACGCGGAAATCACCAGCGACTATCGGTCCCTGCCGTTCTGATCGAAGGGCTCGTGGTCGGGACACTGACCGGGCTCGTCGGAGCCGGCGGCGGGTTTCTGATCATACCTGCACTCGTGCTCGTGGCAGGACTCCCCATGCGGCAGGCGGTGGGAACGTCCCTGCTGATCATCGCGGCCAAGTCCCTGACCGGGTTCCTGGGCGATCTGGGGGCCTCGACGATGATCGACTGGCGGATTCTGCTGGGGTTCTCGGCGATTACGGTCACCGGCATTATCTTGGGCGTGCTCGTCTCAAAGCAGGTCGCCGAGAAACGGCTGCGTCCGGCATTCGGCTGGCTCGTTCTCGTGATGGGCACCGCGATCATCATACAGGAGATCGCCGGCGTCGCGCCGGCGGTGCAGTAGGAGGAACAGATGCAGCACCACGATTTCGACGCGGAGACCTTCGAACGCAAGCTCGCGCAGGAGGAATCCGCGCTCCTGATCGATGTCCGCACACCGCAGGAGTACGAGGCGGGCCACATACCGGGAGCGGTCAACATCAACATGTACGACCCGGCGTTCTCCGCCCGGGTGCAAGAGCTCGACAAGAACCGACCGGTCTACCTGTACTGCCGAAGCGGCAGCCGTAGTTACGTGGCCGCCGAGCTTCTCGCCCGGATCGGGTTCCGGTCGGTATTCAACCTGCGACGAGGAATCGTCGGCTGGACCGGTCCGATCACGCAACCAGCGTCAAGCGCATAGGAGGAACAATGTTTTTCGAACACTTCTTCGAGAAAGGACTCGCGCAGAAGAGCTACCTGATAGGATGCCAGAAGACCGGCGAGGCGATCGTCATCGATCCGCGACGGGACATAGCACAGTACCTGCGTGTCGCTCGCGAAAACAGTCTGCGAATCACCAAAGTCGCCGAGACCCACATCCATGCCGACTTCCTGAGCGGAAGCCGCGAGCTCGCCGCCGCAACCGGCGCGGAGATCCTGCTCAGCAATGAGGGCGGCACCGAGTGGCAGTACGGATTCGCCCACACCGGACTTCGCGACGGCGACTCCATCGGTGTGGGAAACCTCCGGCTCGACGTCGTTCACACCCCGGGCCACACCCCGGAGCACATCTCGTTCGTGCTCTACGACCTTCCCGCAGGGCCGCAGCCGATGATGGCCTTCACCGGCGACTTCGTGTTCGTAGGGGACGTCGGACGCCCCGATCTCCTCGAAGAGGCAGCCGGCATCAAGGACACCAAGGTCCGTGGCGCCCGTGACCTCTGGAGGAGCCTCGCGCGCTTCCGCGAGCTTCCCGAGTACGTGACCGTCTGGCCTGCGCACGGCGCCGGATCGGCGTGCGGCAAGGCGCTCGGCGCCGTGCCCTCGAGTACCGTCGGGTACGAGCTTGCGACGAACTGGGCCCTCGCGATCGAGGACGAGGAGACCTTCGTGAAGGAGCTCCTCGACGGCCAGCCGGAGCCGCCCTGGTACTTCGCCGAGATGAAGGTAAGAAACCGCGCAGGCGCACCGGTGCTGTCCGACCCGGCGATGCCCCCGGGAATCGACGCCGACGAGTTGGCGCGAATGCCTGCAGCACAGGTTCTCGACACCCGCTCGCGCTACGCCTTCGCCGGCGGGCACATCCCCGGCAGCTTCAGCGTGCCGATGGACTCCTCCTTCAGCAACTGGGCCGGCTGGACGCTTGCCTACGACAAACCGATCGTTCTGATCGCCGCCGATGACGACCTCGAGGATGCGGTCTGGTCGCTCCGGCGAATCGGACTGGACAGCGTCGTCGGCTATCTGGAATCACTTGATCCCTGGATCGAGTCGGGCCGGGAGGCGGCGCACACCGAACAGGTCACGGCGCCGGAGGCCTGGAGGCGCCGAGCCGAGTACACCATCATCGACGTCCGCTCTCAGGCCGAGTTCGCCGAGGGACACATCGACGGCGCGCTGAACATCTACGCCGGTCACCTCTCGCGAAACGCCGACGCGATACCGACCGATCGACCGATTCTCGTCCACTGCCAGACCGGCTACCGGTCGATCATCGCCGCCTCGACTCTGGAGCGACTGGGATTCGACTCCGTCGTCAACGTGATCGGCGGGTACGAGGCACTCGCGCGCGAGTTCGACGCCGTGCGGGCGTAGCCGGGGCCGCGCCCGGCCGGCTCAGCGGATGCGTGACGAGACGTGGGTCGGCCATGGCTCGCACGAACCGGTCAGTTGCGCTTTCGGGTCCGCCCGGCGCCGCCGCCACCACCGCCGAAGATCGTAATCACGCCGAGCACGAACCCGAAGTCGTACCAGCCGCCCCGGTTGTTCACCTCGTAGATACTCACCCGGTCGTTGAACAGCGAGATCACGAAGGTCACCGGGACGATGATGCCGTGCCAGAGCCCGCTCCAGAACCCGGCGGCATCGGTGCGTTCGGGCTCCTCGAGGCTGCGCATCGGATTCGGTCCGGGAGCACAGGCGGAAAGCACGACGAGCAGGATGAGCACGATGATCGCGACAGAAACGAATCGGCGTTTCATGGGTTCCTCCTCCCCGCACCGCGACGGCGCGATGCACCGCGATTATACGGCAACCGGTCGCAGGATCAAAGTCGCCAAAGGGCCTCCGGGGGGCTATGCACATTGCCTCGGTTCTCACCATACTTGTCCGCAGGACCATGCGACGCCGCAGAGCACGACGATCGCGATCGAGGCGCACGTACTCACTCTCGTACCTCCTCTCGCGCCAGCCCAAGACGCTCCGCAAGCACCGCGACTACGCCGTCATGATCGGTCACCTCTACGCGTCGAAGCGCCTGCAGCAGCTTCGAATAAGCCGACGCTGCTACACGCTGCTCCATCACGCACGCATCGCTTCGCACAATCTGCATCACTTCTACCGGACCTACCGGCTGCCCGCCGACCCGTTCTTCCCGCTCTTCTTCTCGATCAAGCGTGACTACCTCGCCGAGCGCGAGCGAATCAGGGAAGAGCGCCGACGCTATATCCAGGGCGCCGTGCGCTCGCTGCCTCCCCCGACCCTCTCGGGTATCAAGTACCTCGGCTACCTCGAGCGGCACTACAACGCGGCGGGGCTCTCGCCGCTCTGGCAGGAGCACATCTTTCCGAGCTCCAAGAAGCAGGCCGACGCCTTTTCCCGGTACGACCGCTCTGCCTGGCTCGATCTCTTCGACCGGCACCTCCAGCGCCTCGAGCAGCGCTACCGGGATCTCGCGCCCGTCATCACTCGCCGGGTGCACGCCTGCCTCGTACTCGGACTCGTCCCGGCGCGGATCCCACCCCCGCGCCCGACCGCGAACGAGGTCGCCCGCCGGTATCGCTCACTGAGCCTCGTGCACCATCCGGACCGCGGCGGCGACCCGGTCCTCTTCATCCAGATCAAGCGGGCGCGCGACGCGCTGCTCGAGAGTTGACTCTTGCCGGGGGCTCTGCAAGTGTATCGTGTGGATCGTGTTTACCGGCCGCAAGGTATCCGCAGGCGACTCGCGCGGCTCGCAGGAATCGGCCCGTGTGCGATCGTCGCGGTCGTCGCCGCCGGAATCATCGTCGGGTGCGACGCACGTGCCTCCGCCGATCGAAGTGACCTCTCCGAAGCCCCGGCGTATCGCGCACTCGAGTCCGCGTCGCCCCTCGCCGCAGTTCGTCTCGCCGCGCACGTGGAGCATCTCGCCTCGAGCGATCTGGCAGGACGCTTTCCCGGCACGCCCGGCATCGATCTCGCCGAGCGCTACATCGCCGACTGGATGGCGAGACTCGGTCTCGAACCGCTTGATGCGGCGAGAGGCTACTTCCACGAGGTCGGTCTCTACCGTTCCAACTACGATCCGAACGAGACACGAGTTCGCGTGGGCCGGGCGACGGATTCAGCGCCCGGGATACGACCCCTCTTCCTCTCCGACGCGGGGTCGGTGGAGGGGCCGCTCGTATTCGCCGGCTACGGGATCACCGCACCGGAGCACGAGTGGGACGACTATGGCGGACTCGACGTACGCGACCGCATCGTCTTCATCTACCGCTACGAGCCTGCCGGCGAGGAGGAGCTGTCCCGCTTCGCCGGCGCTCGTCACAGCGACCATGCGTTGTTCGCGACGAAGGCGGCGAATGCACGCGACCGAGGAGCGCGCGGGATGATCCTGGTCACCGGGCCCGAGCACCACGAGGGACCGGAGGACCTTCGGGCCATGAGAACCCTGAGTCTCGATCCGCATTCGCTCGAGCAACGCTTCGCACGTTCGCGGCTCAGCAACTTCGTCGCGGTGCAAGTGTCGCAGAAGCTCATGCAGGAGGCTCTGAGGCCGTACGGCATCGACCTCGCCCGGCTGCAGCAGGACCTCGAGGCCGGAACACAGCCGTCGGAGGTGCACCTCGAGGGTCTGTCCGCGAACGTATCGGTCGGCTTCACCTCCGAGGCCGAGCCGATCCGGGCACGCAACGTCGCGGGTTTCCTCCCGGCGACGGAACCCGGAGGCTCGGAGTCGTGGATCGTCGTCGGCGCGCACCACGACCACCTTGGGAGCTTCGGTCTCGAGCCTTCACAGATCTACCACGGCGCGGACGACAACGCGTCCGGAGTGGCCGGGCTGCTCGAGCTCGCAGCCCACTTCGCCGACAGACCTCGGGCGCGAAACCTCGCCTTCGTCACCTTCACGGCTGAGGAAGAGGGCCTGCTCGGGTCGCGGGTATTCGCGCGAGACGAGATCCTGCCGCCGGAGGAGATGGAGCTCATGATCAACCTCGACATGCTCGGTCGGAATCCGGACGAGCCGGTGCGGTTCTACCTTTCCGAGGCGGCCGTCGAACACGCTTCAGCCATCGAGGCTGCCGCGCGTGCTCGCGGACTCGAAGTCTCGGTCCGGCGGGGTGTCGCTGAACCGGTGAGCGACCACTACCCCTTCCACCGGGCGGGTATTCCGGTCGTCTCCGTGTTCACCGGGCTGCACGACGACTATCACCAGGCCACCGACACGGCGGACCGGCTCGACTACGAACGGATGGAGCTCATCGTCACCGTCATCGCCGAGCTGGTCGAAGGAGCGTATTACACGTCGGACGATCAACCCGGCTTACCCTTTGATGCATCACAGCCGGATCCCGCGACGCAGACCGCTCGATAGCGAACGCTCTACCCGATCGCGATCATCCGCTCGACCGACTCGAGCGCGCGCAGCCGGAGGTCTTCGTCGAGGTCCACGACGTAGCGGGTCTGCTCGAGCGCGGCCAGGGTGTCCTCGAGGGTGATCTCGTTCATGTGCGGACAACGGATGCTGCAGAGGCGCACCATCTCGCGGTTTGGATTCTCGGCGGCGATATTGTCGCCCATCGAACACTCAGTCAGGAGCAGGTACCGCGCCGCGTCGACCTCACGCACGTAGCGCACCATCTCGGAGGTGCTCCCTGAGAAGTCGGAAGCGGCAACGACCTCCGGACTGCATTCGGGATGCGCAAGCACCACGACGTCGGGGAGCTGTTGGCGGATCCGCTCGATATCTTCGACGGTGAACTGCTCGTGCACCTCGCACCGTCCGTGCCAGCCGATCATCTCGTACTCGAGCCCCTTCTCCGCGGAAGCTGAAGCGGGGCGAGGGGCCCTGCTCGGGAAGATGATCCGCTTCCCGGTCTCCCTCGCGACGTTGCTCGCGAGGAACTCATCCGGCAGGAATATGACCTGGTCGGCATCAAGGCTCTCCACGACCTTCGCCGCGTTGCCGGATGTGCAGCAGATATCGCTTTCCGCCTTGACGTCGGCATACGTGTTCACGTAGGTCACCACCGGCACCCCCGGAAACTTCTCGCGCAGCGCACGCACGTCAGCTGCGGTGATACTCTCGGCGAGCGAGCAACCGGCCTTCGGCGAGGGGATGAGCACCGTCTTCGTCGGGTTGAGGATCTTGGCGGTCTCCGCCATGAACCGCACGCCGCAGAAGACGATGATGTCCTTATCCGTGGTTGCCGCCTTGCGGCACAGCTCGAGTGAGTCGCCGGTGAAGTCGGGGATGGAATGGAAGAGCGCCGGCTCCATGTAGTTGTGCCCGAGGATCACGGCATTGCGCTCCCG
Source organism: Spirochaetaceae bacterium (assembly GCA_007118855.1). Taxonomy (GTDB): domain Bacteria; phylum Spirochaetota; class Spirochaetia; order DSM-27196; family SLST01; genus SLST01. The sequence goes on along the minus strand of SKQU01000185.1, from coordinate 10,845 downwards.
CTTGAGCTCGTTGATGCGGGCCGCGAGATCCGCCTTGATCTCGAGCTCGAAGTCCGGGACGATCTTCCCGAGTTTGGCTTTCAGGCGCTCGTAGAGCGCCCTGGTTTCGGTCTGCATGATACGGAAGCGTACGAGTTGCGATTGAGGCGGTCAAGGGAAATGTCGTAGTATGCCCCATGCAGCGATCCGACTACCAGCCGCTGATCGACGCCGCGCTCACCGAGGATCTCGGGCAGACCGGGGATGTCACCACCTCCGCGCTCTTCACGGCGGAAATGCTCGAGGCTCAACTGGTCAGCAAGGACACGGGCGTGCTCGCCGGCAGCGAGCTCTTCGCCGCGGTCTTCCAGACCGTCGACGCGCAGACGACCGTCGCATTTCACCACGACGAGGGAGCGCGCCTGGAACCCGGAACCACGGTCGCCGACCTTCGCGGAAGGGCAACGTCGGTCCTCTGCGCCGAGCGCGTCGCGCTCAACTTCCTGGGCTTTCTCTCAGGGATCGCCACTGCCGCCCGGGGATGCGTGGATGAGGCGGCGAGAGGAGGCAATGCGGTGATCCTCGACACCCGCAAGACGCTGCCCGGTTTTCGAGTGCTGTCGAAGTACGCGACGACCGTGGGCGGGGCGAAGAATCATCGGATGGGCCTGTACGACATGGTGCTGCTGAAGGACAATCACATCGATCGGGCCGGATCCATCACGGCAGCGGTCGCCCGAGTGCGCGAGAGGTGGGGCTCCTCGTACCGGATAGAGGTCGAGTGCCGCACGCTCGACGAAGTACGCGAGGCGAAGGGTCTGCGAGTCGACATGATCATGCTCGACAACATGTCGGTAGAATCGATGCGCGAGGCGGTGCGGCTGTGCGCCGGCGAGCCGATGCTCGAGGCGTCGGGGAACATGACGCGGGAACGAATCCGGGAGGTGAGCGCTACCGGCGTCGACGCGATCTCGATCGGCAGTCTCACGCACTCGGTGCGTTCGTTCGACTTCTCGCTGCAGACAGGGACGGTACGGTAGATGGGATCGGCACGATCGCGCGCCGCAGACCGGGTCGAATTCGACCTCCTGATCATCGGCACCGGCATCGCGGGGATCTCGGCGGCCATCACCGCGGCCGACGCCGGGTTGAACGTGGGACTCCTGTCCAAGGAAACGGACGCCTTTCAGTCGAATACCGGATGGGCCCAGGGAGGGATCATCGGGACCGGTCCTGAAGACTCTGCCGAACAGCTTGCCGCGGACATCCGGTACGCCGGAGCGTCCATGAACTTCGAGGACGCGATCGGGCTCCTCGTGAGCGAGGGGCCCCGCCTCGTGGACGAGTTTCTCGCCGGACGCATCGGGGTCCCGTTCACAAGACAACCTGACGGAAGCCCGGCGCTCGCGCGTGAAGCTGCACACTCGGTGCGGCGCATCTACTACGCCACCGACGCCACGGGCGCCGCCATACAACGGGCGCTTCTGGCCTATCTGTCCGCCTTGAAGGGCATCACCGTACTCACCGGTCACACGGCCATTGACCTCATCACCAACACGCACAACTCGGCCGACGTTCAGGAGCGCTACCGTCGGACGCGGGTACTCGGCGTCTACGCGCTCGACGAGCAGGCATCACGGGTCCGCACGCTCTTCGCCCGGACCGTAATTCTCGCCACCGGAGGGCTGGGGAACCTCTTCCGCCACACGTCGAATCCGGAAGGCGCGACCGGTGACGGAATCGCGATGGCATGGCGGATTGGGGCGGAGGTGATCGACGCCCGGTTCGTCCAGTTCCACCCGACCATCCTCTACCATCGCGATTCGCAGCGGTTCCTGATCACCGAAGCATTGCGCGGCGAGGGCGCGTGTCTGCGAAACCACCGCGGCGAGCGATTCGTGAGCCGCTACCATGCCGACGGTGAGCTCGGGCCGCGCGACGAGGTCGCGCGAGCGATCTACCGTGAGATGGAGCGCGAGGACAGCGAGTACGTCCTGCTCGACGCTACAGGGGTAGAGGTCGATCTCGAGCGTCGGTTTCCAGGCATCTTCGAGCATTGCCGGTCGCTCGGTATAGACATCCGCGGTGAGCCGATCCCCGTGGTGCCGGCCGCGCACTACTTCTGCGGGGGCGTGAAGGTCGACCTGGACGGCAGGACATCGATCGCGGGCTTGCTCGCCGCGGGTGAAACCGCCTGCACCGGCCTGCACGGAGCGAACCGGCTCGCCTCCATCTCGCTCCTCGAGGGAATGCTGTGGGGAGTGCGGTGCGGACGAAATGCGGTCGCGCATCTGCCGAATCTCGACGGTCGCCTGGTCGAGAGCATCCCCGACTGGGTCGAACCGAGCGCACCGGAAGAGTTCGACCCGGTGCTCGTGCGCCAGGATCTGCGCACGATCCAGTCGACGATGTGGAACTACGCCGGCATCATCCGCAACCGCAAGCGTCTGATGCGCGCGATGGCGGACCTCGATTACCTGAGCCACCGGATCGAGCAGTTCTACCGCAGCGCAATCCTCACCCGTCAGATCATCGAACTGCGCAACAGCGTTCTGACCGCCTCTGTGGTCGTGGGCGACGCACTGGCGAACTCGCGGTCGGTCGGGTGTCACTACATGGAGTGAGCGGCTCCGGCAGGACCGACGAGAAAACCCGTCATCTCCGCCCACCAGGGTGAGCCGACCGTGTAGTCGAGGGTGTTGTGCGCGGCATCTTCCTGAACCCATAGAGCTTTCGGGCCGTCGTACCCATCGAAGAGCCGCCGGCCGAGCTCGGGAGGAACCACGTCGTCGCGACCGGCGACGAGTACGCCGACTCGACCCTCGTAACCCTCGAGTGCCCGCTCGCTGTCGTACCGGTCGCTCAGCACGCTGCGTACGAGGAATCGGGGGAAGCTCGCGGCACCAACGTCCACGATGTTCGTGAAGGGCGTGATGAGAAGGATCGCGGGAACCGTCGCCGGACGCGCGGCCGCAACCTGGGAGGCCACCCCGGTACCGAGCGATTCGCCCGCCAGGTAGACCGGGCGCTGCGGGTCTTCATCACGGAGCGCGTCAACCGCGGCGATCGCGGCCGGGATGATCGTCTCTTCGCCCGGTCGGCCGGGTCGCGATCCGAAACCGGGATACTCGAACAGGTGGACGTCCCAGACCCTTCGCGACGGAGCCTCGGCGCTACGCAGCGACTCGAACCCGGCGAGGATCGCGGTGCGGTGCAGACTGTGTCCGGCATTCCCGTGGAAGAGCACGAGGCGCCGGGCCGTCGAATCGCGATCCGGACGGCGCCAGCCGATGCGCACATCGCCGTCCATCCATGGCACGAGGCCGAGCCCTGCGGCGGCGTCAACGAGCGCGGACTCGTCTGCACGGGTCGGAAAGTAGACAAACATGTTCCGGCACCCCCCAAGCGACAGCACACCCAAGGCGACCAGTACGAGGATCGAGATCTTCATAGCAAGCGGATCCCGTGCTGTCCGCAGGTCTCGCGCATCTCGGCGGGCCAGATGCTCGCCTGTATCTCGCCGATGTGGGCCTTCTGGAGGTAGAGCATGCACAGTCGTGACTGGCCGATGCCTCCGCCTATTGAGGCGGGCAGCTCACCGGCCATCAACCGGCGATGAAAGTCAAGCTGAAGGCGATCGGCCATGCCGTTGAGATCGAGCTGTCGGCGGAGACTGTCCGGGACGACCCGTATCCCCATGGAGGAGAGCTCGAACGCCTCATCGAGCACCCGGTTGTACACGACGATGTCGCCGTTCAGTCCACACCGGTCCGACGCGGTTTCGGTGATCCAGTCGTCGTAGTCGGGAGCCCTGCCGTCGTGGATTGACCCGTCCGAAAGCCGGCCCCCGATCCCCACGACGAACACCGCTCCGTGCTCCAGAGCCGCCTCACGCTCGCGCTCCCGCGGCGTGAGATCGGGATAACGGTCGAGCAGCTCCTGGCTGTGAAGCACGGTGATTCGGGAGGGCAGATAGGCACGAAGCCCCTCGTATTCGTGGCAGATGTACCGTTCGGTCCGCCGGATGATGTCATAGATCCGCTGCGCCATGTCAACCAGGAACTCAACGGTCCGGTCGGCCGGGTCGATCGCCACCTCCCAGTCCCATTGATCGACGTAGAGCGAGTGCGTACTGTCGGGCACCTCATCCGGCCGAACGGCGTTCATGTCGGCGTACAGTCCCTCGCCTGAGCTGAAGCCCAGATCGGCCAGGGCAAGCCGCTTCCACTTCGCAAGCGACTGCACGATTTCGGCCTGCCGGTTCCCGACGCCGGGCATGGTGAAGGTAACCGGTCGCTCCACCCCGTTGAGGTCATCGTTCACCCCGGTACCGGATTCCACGAACAGCGGCGCGGTCACACGAGTGAGGTTGAGCTCGAACGCCAGATTGGTCTGAAAGGCGTCCTTGATCTTCAGAATCGCCCGCTCCGTCTCTCGAGGAGAGAGGATCTCGTGGTATGATAGGGGAAGGTGGAGTCGACCTTGCATCCGACGATGGTATCAGGGCGACAATCGTGCGTCCAGATTCGGGTACACGATTCACCGTTGTAGTGGCATATTGTGATGAGAAGCGTCAGGATGTACGGTGATCAGGCAGGATGGAAACCCGAAGGACCACGGTCGAGGCGAGCGACTCTGTTCGAACCGGCCCGCATCGGCGTCTACATCCTCGTGCTCGCGATATCGTACCTCGCCGGCGTCTACCTCGGCGGGGTGCTCCTCTTCGTCTGGTACACGCTGCTGCTCCTTCCTCTCCTTTCAATCCTCCAGGCACGGGCGACGCGGGCCCATCTCCTCGTCCGCCAGGAGTTCCGCAACGAGCATCCGGAGAAGGGTCAGACGATCGGGTACGTGCTGCGCCTGACGAATCTCTCCCGTCTGCCCTCCGCGCCCATCATCGCGGACTTCCACCTCGGCCTTGAACGGCGTGGAACCGAACGGCGCAGCATCTACCTCTGGCCGCGGGAAACCCGCTCTGTCGAGCAGGATGTGCCGTGCACCTATCGCGGAGTCTACACCGTCGGGCTCGCCCGACTCACGATCCGGGACGTGTTCGGGCTTACAGGTTTCACCCTGCCCGTCTCGGACCGCACCTTCCTGCTCTATCCACGGATACTCGACCTCCAGACGGCTCCATCCAGCTATGGAACGGAGCGCACCATAGCCGATGCGCCGTCGAGAAGCGGTGAGGCCGATTTTGCCCTCTTTCGCGGCCTGCGCACGTACCGGGACGGCGATGACGCGCGGCACGTTTCATGGCGGACGCTGGCGCTGATCGGGGAGCCGCTCGTACGCGAGTACGACTCGGCGGCCGAACCGGCGGTAACCGTGTGCATGGATACTCGCCCCGTCGGAGTCGGGGGAGATGTCGAGCTGCAGGTGGAAGACGCGGTCATCGAGGTCAGCCTGGCGCTGACGCGCTACTACCTGACTCACGGTATACCGGTAACGGTGGTCATCGGTGGGGCGGTCGAGCGACTGGCTGCGGGCGACCAGGCCGGTTTCTCACGCCTTCGTGCGTCGATGGTGTCGCTCGAGTTCGACTCTGCGATCTCTCCGGCGTCGCTCTACGACTACCACAGGGCAGACCCGGCCTTCGGCGACGGAGCGGTGGTCTTCGTCACCCACAGACTCGACCCGGCAGTGATCGACCTTGTGGAGCAGAGCGACGGCAGGACGGCACAGAGCGCCGCGATACTCGTAACAGCAGCCTTCCATCCGGGCGAACGCTCGACGGCACATGATCGGCGCCGGGCGATCTCCGATCAGGCGGGGGTCCTGCTCACCGTCGAGTCGGCCGACGCCCTCGTCCAGGAGTTTGCGCAATGGCACGTCGAATCGTATCAGTGAGTCTCGCTACCCTGGTGCCCGTGGCGGCGGCCGTTGTCCCGCCGCTTCTGACCCACATGCTGCTCCGGGCTACGGGTCCTGTGGCGGCCGTCATGCTCTGGGCCGCGGCGGTCGCACTGCTCATCGCCTGCCATCCACAAATGGCCTCCCCCTTTCGGGGTATCGTCACGGGAGTCGTCGCGATCCTGACAACACTCGCCGGGGTGATCCTCCTCGCGGCGATGGTCATCATCCCGCTCTCCGCCTATCTGCTGTGGATGGAGCTCGTACCAACCGGCCTTGCGCGGGGTGCAGTTTCCTTCATATTCGTCATGCTCGTAGGGTTCGGCTCCGCGCTCTTCGGGGGCTACGTCAGACGACGGACCGTGAGCGCGGCCGCCGCCTACGTGGCCTGGTTGTCATTCCTCTCCATCCCGCTGTTCGGACGAACGATATCCATCGTGCTTCTCGTGTCCGCACTTCTGCTTCTGCTCACAACCGCACAGGCGCAACGGCGACGGTACGCCGATGCTCGCCGCGCCGCCCTCCATGCCGCCGTGCTGCTGCTGTTCACCGCGACCATGGCGATGGGCCTGAGCGCAACAACATCGCCGCGCGGAAGCCGACTCGTCGACCGCGTGCTGAGTCCCCAGTTCCGTCGGATCGTAGTCTCCACGCTTCCGAGCTTCCCCATCATGTACGACGTGCCGGGCTACGGGTACCGACTGCCGGTCGACGAGATCTCTGCGAGTCCGGTGCTCTCGAACCGCGCGATCTTCCGTGTCACGACCGAGCACCGCTCGCCTGTCTATCTGCGGACCGAGGTCTTCCACGTTTTCACCGGTTCGTCGTGGCAGCCCTCAGAGTCTCTGGTATCCGCCGCTCCGGAGTCGCAGTCGGCTCGCCCTCGACCGGGAGACAATCGCATTCCCCTGCGATCGGCCTCGGCTCGGGTGCCCGGCGTCTCAGAGGAGCAGACCCAGACCACGCGGATCTCCGTTCTTGCGGATTTCTTCCCCGCAATACCCCATACACTCGACACTCACGCCGTCGGTGTAACGGATCGTGAGAGCCTCGTCCTGAGCCGCCCGGGCGAAGCGACCGGTTACGCACTGCGTGAACCGCTCTTGTTCGAGGATCGGATCACGCTCTACCGCGAACCGGTCCGGGCGCAGGAGGATCCCCCGGACCCGGTCTACCTGGAGGTCGCTTCAGGCACGGCCCGGGAGATCAGGGAGCTCGCTGAGCAGCTGAAGGGCCCTACCCCCTCGGAGAGCATCATCAACACGCTACGTCATCTGCGCGAGGAGTTCGAGTACACGCTCGAGCCCCCCCAGCCGCAGGACCGGTCTGAGTTTCTCACCGCCTTCCTCTTCGATCACAGGCGCGGCTACTGCGTCCAGTTCGCCACCGCCTTCACGGTGATCGCACGACTCCAGGGGATCCCGACGCGGTACGTGACCGGATTCCTTGTGCAGCCGCCGCCGCTCGAGGATATGCTCGGCGAGATAGAGGGGCTTGCCGAGCTTGACGTTGCCTTCACTCCGGATGTGATCGTGACGGGCTACAGCGCCCACGCATGGCCCGAAGTATGGCTGCCGGAACACGGATGGCGAACCATCGAGGCGACCCCGCCCATGCAGCCGTACGGGTACGAGAACCTCTTCTTTGATCGCTGGGAGTCGATCCGCAACGAGGGGCGCACCGTCCAGCAGCTCCAGCAGGTTCTGCAGTCCGAGAGCGTTGAGACCCGGTCGGAGTCGAGATCCGGCCTCTCAATGCCCGACCTTGGCACCTGGGCACCAGCCTGGTTGATCGCGTTGCCGGTGATCGCCGTCGCCGCGGCGTACGGCAAGCGCTCCCTGCGCCCGAGAAGCGATGCGGCGCGTTTTCAGGGCGAGCTGAAAAGGCTCCGGTCTCGCAGCGTTCGCGCAGGATATCCGCGGCCCGAGCGTTTCGGATGGACGGCATGGGCGAACTGGGCCGATAACGGCGCGAAACGGGTTGCCGATGTGATCCTGTCCGTCTCCTTTGGAGGGCGGGCGCCCACTCAGCGCGACGTCCGGCTCGTGCGGGACTTCACGCGGAAGCGAATCGCCTCGCGGACTCGTCGTAACGGAGCCCGGGTCCGGTCATCCGCTGCGGATCGATTCCGAGCACGCGGGCCGGGTTCCGCACGCCCACGGTAAGCAGATCCTCGTACGCGAGGAAGCCGAGTCCTGCGAGCCAGTCCATGCACTCCCGCATCATCCGGCCTGATCCGGCAAGATACCCGGTCTGCGGATTGACGACGAGGCCGTCTGCGGTCACCTCGACCTCGGTCCCGAGGGTACGGTGCCTACCGGCAGGGAGTCCGGCCACCGGTGAGGCATCGCTCACGACGATCGTGTGCTCGACCCCTTTCGCCGCCAGAATGAGGCGCACCAGGTCCGCCGGAAGGTGGTGGCCGTCGGTGATGAGCATCGCATCAAGCCGCTGCTCCGCGAGCCCGGCGAGCAGGGCGTTCTCATGCCGGTTCACCTCGTGCGGCAGTCCGTTCCCCAGGTGCGTGAGCAGAGCTGCGCCGGCGTCGGCGGCGCGTCGCACCGCCTCGTAGCCGGCCATCTGGTGCCCGAGCGATACCGCGACCCCTGCTGATGCGGCGTGGGCGATCAACTCCTCAACCCCGGGGCGACCCGCAGACACGGTCAGGATCCGAATGGTGCCTCGCGCGGCAGCCTGCAACCGGTCGAACACCACGACATCCGGAGCAATCACCCACTCCGGATTGTGCGCGCCTATCGCACCCGTGGTGGAGTCGAGAAAAGGGCCCTCCAGATGGATGCCGGCGACGGCCCCGGAATCGTCGTACGCTGCGGCGGCAGCCGCCACGATCTCCAGGTTCCGAAGCAGGCGATCCTCCGGTGAGGTGATGAGAGTCGGCGTGAAGACCGCGGTGCCCGAGTCCCGGATCAGGTCGAAGGTCGCCAGGCACCGGTCGATCGTCAGCCCCTCAGCAGAGAAGTCGATGCCGTGGGCACCGTTGACCTGGAGATCGACGAATCCGGGTATCGCTGCAGAGCCCATCAGCCCGTGCCGCTCTTCGACAGCCGTGAGGCACCTTCGCGATCCAGGAAGAGCGTACAGTCCGCATGTGTCCGGAGTATGGAGGCCGGACAGTCCGGGCTCACCGGCCCCTCCACCGCGCACGCAACGGCTCGGCTCTTGCGCTCGTCCGGTACCGTACAGATGATCCGACGCGACCGAAGGATTTCCCGGCAGCTCATCGATATCGCCCTGGTCGGCACGTCTGCGAGCGTCTTGAACCAGCCCTCACCCATCTGCTGGCGCCGGCACGCCTCGTCGAGCTCGACGAGGAGGTAGGGCACGTCGGTCTCGAAATCGGCGGGGGGATCGTTGAACGCGAGATGCGCGTTCTCCCCTATCCCGACGAATGCGACGTCCACCGTCCGCGCGGATATCGCTCCAGAGAGGCGGCGACACTCGGCCTGCGGGTCCTCGGCGCTCCCGTCCACGTACTCGAAGTGCCCAATGCCCCGCCCTCCGTGCCTCTGCGCGGTCCGTTCGACGAAGCGCTCGCGAAGGTACCTGCGGAAACTCGCAGGATGATCGGCGTCGACCCCCACGTACTCGTCCAGGTGAAAGCCGGTCACCTTCGACCAGTCGAGATCGGCCTCAACGAGCCGCTCGAGCATGGAAAACTGGCTCGCTCCGGTGGCGACAATGATCACCGCCTCGCCGCGCTCGGCAAGAGCGTCGCGGATCGCGTCGATGCCGGCCGCCGCCGCCGCGGCGCCCATCATCTGAGTTGAGTCTGATACGTTGATCGTCACGTGTGTTCCTTTTCCGTCGGTTTTGAGGCGGATTGTAGCACATGAGAGCGTGCGGTTGAAGGGTGGTGCCCGGCTGTGGGTGCCCGGCTGCTTGTGACACGCCGTGCTTTTGTCATATGGTCGGGAAGACGCATGGAGGTCCGGCATGAAGATACTGGTGCAGTTCGACTCGTACGCGATGGACTATGAGATCAAAGGGGAGATCGGCGGCATGGGCGCGATGGACGGCGTCCAGGCGGTCACGCTGCTGCGCAAGGTCGCCGGAGACGCGCCCCACTTCTGCATCGAGCTCGAGATCGACGACGAGAAGATCGAGGCGGTGAGAGAGAAGCTCGACCGCTACCGCAGCCAGTACGGCGGGCAGATCTCGAACACGATCGTCACGACGTACAAGACCGTGTAGTCCAGCCGCGCCGCAGCGGTTCTCAGGCGGCTCCCGTTGCACTATACTGCCCACTCGAGACGGTTGGAGGTGCAATGGATCTCTCGATTCTGTTCCGCGTGCTGTTCATCGCGATGTTCACCTCGCTCACCGCGATCCGGGTCTACTATCGCATCGCCACCGGGGCGATCCACGACAGCGGCTTTGCGAGGAAGGAAGGCGTGCTGCCGGTGGTCCTGCGCGTCGTGCTCGGCGCGCCGCTCATGTTCGCAACGGGAGCTTACGTCTTCGCGCCGCAGGCGTTCGGCTGGATGTACGCCCGGATGCCGACGCTCGCACGGCTCACCGGCGTCTCGCTCGGGTTCGCCGCGGTCCTCGGGATCTATCTCGTGCATCGCGAGCTTGGGGCGTGCTTCTCGAGCACGCTCGTTATCCGCGAGAACCACAGGCTGGTGCGATCCGGGCCCTATCGTCTCGTGCGCCACCCCATGTACAGCTCGTATCTCCTGCTCTTCATCGGCGCCTTCCTCGTCTCCGGCAACTGGGTCGTCGGGGCGTGCGGGACGGCGATCATCGCGACACTCATGACCGTTCGGCTTGCGCGCGAGGAGGCGCTGCTCGTGGAGAAGTTCGGGTCCGAGTACGAGGAGTACCGGAACACGACCGGCATGTTCATCCCCATGACCCACAAGCTCGGCAACGCACTGAAGGAGAGCCACGACACAGTCGGGTGAGCCCGGGCAGCTCAGGCCCGAGTCTTCAGCAGTCCGTGCGCGTCTGCGTATTCGGTCGCCTGGTGCACGAAGGCCTGCAGACGCGTCT